>NZ_JAUZUX010000019.1:0-96501 GCF_031844285.1 Enterobacter sp. BRE11 | reverse complement strand
TTTGCGATAACCCTGACCTCACGGTCAGGGTTTTTTGCGTTTCAGGCCTGCATAAAAACACTTTCTTAGTTACACGTGTTACACCTAAACCTCTTATACATCACATTTACCGTAGCACAGCGGCGATAACGTTTCGTTGTCTCGAATGAAATGCTTTACTCATTGTTTTAACGCTGCTTATCAGCAAGGAACCTGAGGTAAAGCATGACAGAATCTAATTCGCGCTCCTCCCAATATCAGGCAGAAGAGTCGGGGATCAGCAAGAAACGTGTCTGGGCGATCGTCGGTGCATCGTCGGGTAATCTGGTCGAATGGTTCGACTTTTACGTCTACTCATTCTTCTCACTCTATTTTGCACATATCTTTTTCCCTGAAGGGGATACCACCACGCAGCTGCTGCAAACCGCCGGGGTATTTGCCGCGGGGTTTTTAATGCGTCCCATCGGTGGCTGGCTGTTTGGCTATATTGGCGATCGGCACGGTCGTAAAAAATCGATGCTTATCTCGGTATGCATGATGTGCTTCGGCTCGCTGGTTATCGCCTGCCTGCCCGGCTATGGCAGCATTGGCATCGCGGCCCCGGCGATCCTGCTGCTGGCACGCATGTTTCAGGGACTGTCGGTGGGCGGCGAATATGGCACCAGCGCAACCTACATGAGCGAGGTGGCGCTGGAAGGGAGGAAAGGGTTTTACGCATCCTTCCAGTACGTAACGCTTATCGGCGGCCAGCTGCTGGCGGTGCTGACGGTGGTGGTGCTGCAGTTTATCCTCAGTGAAGAGGATCTACGCAGCTGGGGCTGGCGCATCCCCTTTTTTCTCGGCGCGATCCTGGCGGTCGTCGCTCTCTGGCTGCGGCGATCGCTGCATGAGACCTCAGATAATCAGAGCCGCCATCATAAAGACGCTGGCAGTATCACCGGGCTGCTGCGCAACCATACGCGCGCTTTCCTGATGGTGCTGGGTTTCACCGCTGGCGGCTCGCTAAGCTTCTACACCTTTACCACTTATATGCAAAAGTACCTGGTGAACACGGCAGGCATGGATGCGAAAAGTGCCAGCGGGCTGATGACCGCCGCACTGCTGGTATTTATGCTAATACAACCGGTTATCGGCGCGCTGTCCGATAAAATTGGCCGTCGGGGCTCGATGCTGATCTTCGGCGCAGGCGCCGCTGTCTGTACTGTGCCCATCCTCACCGCGTTGCAAAGCGTACAGAGCCCGACCATTGCCTTCTGCCTGATCATGCTGGCGCTGCTAATTACGAGCTTCTATACCGCCATCAGCGGCATCCTCAAGGCTGAGATGTTTCCGCCAGAGGTGCGCGCGCTTGGCGTCGGCTTATCTTATGCCGTCGCCAATGCCATATTCGGTGGTTCGGCAGAGTATGTGGCGCTGCTGATGAAGCAGCAGGGGATCGAAACCACGTTCTTCTGGTATGTTTCGGCGATGGGCGCGCTGGCGTTTCTGGTATCCCTACTGCTGCACAGGCGCGGCAAGGGTATCAGGCTGTAAGGTTGGCTGAGTCTGCCGGCGAAAAAAAGTGATAGCCTGCGGCGAAAGATGCCGCAGGCAGCGCATCAGAGAATACGGCTAATCAGACGGTCAATACGGATACGGCGCAGACGACGAATCAGCTTGCGCACCTTGGCTGGGTAGTCAGAGATGCTTTCCAGATCGCGGAAATGCTTCACCACCTCGGTATGCGTGCGGATCAGCGCCAGCTCTTTTTCGCGCTGCTCGGTGAGTTGCTGCAGCGGATCGTGGATCAGAACCGCATTTTCCAGATCGAGACGCCAGGCGCGCGGGTTGAGGTTATTGCCGGTAATCAACATCCACTCGTCATCTACCCACATGCCTTTCAGGTGATAGCTGTTCTCGCCATCTTTCCACAGGCGTACTGCCAGCTGCCCGTTATCGACATAATACTGCAGACGGCTGAGGAAACGACGCAGATTGATCTCATAGAGATAGGGCAGCGCGCCGATAATTTTAAACGGCTGCTCAGGCGGAATATAAAAGTCGTTGGCAGTTTTATCGCCGACGATAATTTCGACCTCTTTGCCCTCGCGCAACAGATGAATAATGCTGCGCACTAAAATGGCCGGCAGGTTGAAGTACGGCGTGCAGAGGGTGAGCTTCTGCTCGGTGCAGGGCATCAGGTGAAAAATGGTTTTATTGAGCAGGCTGCGTTTGCCCAGCCCAACCAGCGGAGTAACGGTCAGCTCTTCGTTATGGCCATCGCCGGTAAACTGGTAGTTGAAGCCGCGCAGATCCTGACGGAACTGGCGCGTTTCATTCTTGATTTCCGGGCTGGATGGACGCTCTTCACGGTCGAGGCGATTGACCGCTTCCGACTGCTTGAGATTGACATTAATCCACTCATACATAGTGTCGGCCAGCTGCGGGTTGCGAATCAGCTGATAGCGGTCATAGCGATACTTATCGTGTTGGTGCAGGTAAACGTCGTTGATGCTGGCGCCGCTGTAAAGCAGCGTATCGTCAATGATAAAGCCTTTCAGATGCAGCACGCCAAGCGCTTCGCGCGTGTTGACCGGGATCCCGTAAACCGGAATGGCAATATCCGCATGCTGCGTTGCCATCTCGCAATACCAGTCAGCATTCGTGACGCCGCGCGCTGCGCCGATGCGTCCGCGCTGAGCGCGATGCCAGTCAACCAGAATGCTGACATCCAGCTCAGGACGCGCGCGCTTCGCCGCATAGAGCGCATCCATTACTGCGCGGCCGGCATCGTCGTTTTCCATATAGAGCGCGACGATGCAGATACGGTGCTGCGCCGCGGCGATCTTTTCCAGCAGCGTGCGACGGAAGTCGGCTGGCGAGTAGAGCGTTGTCACATCCGCAGGGGACTGAGACAGCTTCGGCAACTGTGCGAGGTGTTGTTGATGCTTATTGCGTTTGAATTTAGTCAGCATCGCAGTGCGCTTCTTCTCGTTTCATTGCATGGCCTTTTGCCATCAAATCAGGGTCATAACGGTAAATAATAACATCAACCTGGTGCAGTCGGCCATTTTTTACCTTTCTCTACAAGGTTAGCTGATGTCCCCGTGTAAGGGTAAATTGAGGCTGACGATGCCTTCATCAAGCTGAACCTCCACCCCAAACCCCAGTTTGCGCGCCAGCGTAATCATGCCGCGGTTGTGCGGCATGGTGATCCCGTTGAGCTGCTGCAGACCATGATCGCGGGTATAGCGGATCATTTTTTCCAGCAGTCGCCGCCCCATGCCGAGCCCTTTTAAATCGGATCGCACCAGCACGGAGAACTCGGCGTCGATATTATCGGCGTCAGAAATCGCGCGCGTGACGCCGATAATCTCGCTGCTTCCCTGCTGCTGACGCACCGCGACAAAAGCCATTTCGCGGTCATAATCGATCTGCGTCATATTGGCGAGATCCTCATGGGTGAATTCGTTGATCTCGCTGAAGTAACGGTAGTAGAGATCTTCTTTGGTGACCTGTGCGATAAAGGCGCGCAGCAGCGGCTCATCTTCCGGCAGGATAGGGCGGAACAAGCAGCTCTGGCCATTTTTCAGCGTCACGCGCTCTTCAAGCTGCTGTGGATAGGGGCGTATCGCCAGCCGCGCTTCGTTGTCGCCGCTGAACGGCGCCAGATCGAGGGTAACGTCCAGCAGCGTAAATTCGCTGCCCGCCGCCAGCAGCGGATGGATATCGAGCCGCTGGATCTCCGGGCAGTCCACCACCAGGTTGGAGACCTGTACCAGCAGCTGGCTGAGCGCGGGAATATCCAGCGTATTGAGCCCGCCGCGACTGCGGATCTTGCCGCTTTTGATCGCCTGTATCACCAGATAGCGCGCCAGCGTCATATTGAGCGGCGGCAGCGCCACCGCCGCCTGTTTGTCCGCCTGCCACTCCACGCCGCCTTCGCCCAGCAAAATCACCGGACCGAACAGCGCATCCTGCTGCACCACCACGCGCAGCTCCTGCGCCCCAGCGCGGTTCGCCATACTTTGCACCAGCAGCCCTTCGATGCGTGCCTGCGGCAGGGTCTGCTTTACCCGATCGACAATCGCTTCGGCTGCCTGCTGCACTTCCGCGGCGTTGCGCAGATAGAGCATCACGCCCTGTACCTCTGATTTATGAGGAATATCGGGCGATCGCAGCTTGAGCGCTACGGGATAGCCGATACGTTCAGCGATAGCGGCCGCATCAAGGCTGTCGCTGGCAATCCAGGTCGGCAGCGTTGCCAGCCCGTATGCCTGTAGCACCGGCTGCACCTCATGGGTGTCGAGCGTGGTGACGCCCTTCGCCAGCGCCTGCGACAAGAGCTGATGCGCCTGGGCGCTGTCCTGCGTCAAACTGGCGGGCAGGGCCGGGGTTTCGCGCAGCTGTTTCTGGTTGCGGCGATACTCCACCTGGTGCATAAACGCCGTGACCGTGCCTTCCGGGGTACGCCAGGTGGGAATACCTGCCTGGGTAAAAGCGCGGCGTGCCGCCTGCGAGGAGAACTCGCCGCACCAGTTGGTCAGCAGCGTGACCTGCTTGCCGCGCGGATGGGCGGCGATAGCCTGAATGATCTGCTGCGCTGATTCGGTGGCGGGCGCCACCGCGCTGGGCGCGTGAATAATCATCAGCGCATCAAGCTCGTGGCTGCCCAGCAGGATATTCAGGCAGTCGACGTAGCGCTGCGGCGTGGCGTCATCTTTCAGGTCGAGCGGATTGCCGCGCCCCACGCCTTCCGGCAGCAGCGCGGCCAGCGCCGCCAGCGTTTCATCATTCAGCACGGCAAGCTTGCCGTTGCGCGCATAGAGTTCGTCCAGCGCCAGCGCGGCAGGCGCGGCGCCGTTGCTGACGATCATCAGCCTGTCGCCGCGTAGCGGACGCATATGGCTAAGCGATTCGACGGCGGTAAAGAGCTCATGCGTATCCTGCACGCGCAGCAGACCGGCGCGCTGGATCGCCGCATCCCAGGCGGCGTCCAGCCCGCTGTGGGTGCCAAGCAGCGCCTGCGCCTGATGGCTGCGGCCGCTTTTGATCACCAGAATAGGTTTATTACGTGAGGCGCTGCGCGAAGCGGAGACAAAACGCCGCGCGTCGCTCAGGTGTTCGAGGTAGAGCAGAATGGCGCTGGTTTTGCCGTCGCGCGCCAGAAAATCGAGCAGATCGTCAACGTCGGTATCCAGGCTGTCACCCAGTGCGATAAACCAGGAAAAGCCCAGACTGCGCTGCTGCGCCCAGTCGAGAATGGTATTGGAGACTGCCGCCGACTGGGAGATAAAGGCGATACGCCCTTTTTCTATCGGCACCGGCGAAAAGCTGGCGTTGAGTCCCTGCCAGGGCGCAAGCAGCCCGAGGCTGTTAGGGCCGAGCAGGCGAATCTGCCACTGCGCGGCGCAGCGCTTGAGCGCCTCCTGCTGGCTGGCGGGCGCAGAGAGGATAATACAGGCCTTGCATCCTTTTTCGCCCAGCTGCTGCAGCAGCTCAAGGTTGCGTTTCGCATGGGTGCAGATCACCGCCAGGTCCGGCGCGAACGGCAGGCTGTCGATGGTCGGCCAGGCGAGCACGCCGCTGACGGCTTTATATTTGGGCGTCACCGGCAGCACGGGGCCGCTGAAACCGCCCGCCAGCAAATTGCGCATCATAAAGTGACCAGCACGTCCCGGCCTGTCCGAGGCGCCAATCACCGCAATAGATTTAGGTCGTAACAGCGCTTCCAGTCCGCGTTGGCTCATCCCACTCTCCCGAAGTCGACTGGCATGATTGTAAACGCTTTTAACGCCCTTTGCCGGTTCAGCGCTCGCAGGGTGAGAGCCGCGCCAGCATTTCCGCCGCGCAGGCGCACTACGGGCTGTCGGCGATGACGCTCTGATGGGCGGGGTGATGCGGTTTCCCCGCCAGGTAGGCGTGACGGAAATGCTCGAAGTGCTGTCGCAGCGCCTGCGCGGCCGCCAGGTCGCCAGCCTGCTCCAGCAGCGCCGCGGCCACTTCGGCGGTGCAGTGCTGGCCTTCACCGTGCGCTTCGCGCAGCGTATAGCGCGACGGCGCGGTGACGTTGAGCGACATCACCGGCAGCGCATCGAGCCAGGGGCTTTTGCGAAACATTTTGCGCGCTTCGGTCCAGGTGCCGTCGAGCATAATAAACAGCGGCGGCTTGCCGCTCAGCGGCGGCGCGGTGAGCACCTGGCGGCCGGGATCGGCATAGGAGGCGGGAAAAACCACCATCGGCTGATAGTCGGGATGCGCGACGGCGCTAAGCAGCGCCGGATCGGGCTCGGTGCGCGACCAGCCGAACGCCTCGGTCTGCGGCAGAATATCGGCGATCAGCCGCCCGGTGTTGCTGGGCTTCATCGGTTCGGTATCGAACATCACCAGACAAAAGCGGCTGCGCGCGCTTTGTGGCGCAATTGTGGCGCACAGGCAGTTTTTCTGCGGCAGCAGACAGCGCTGGCAGCGCACCACGCGGTTGCCTCGGGCGAGAAAAGGGCGAGTCGCGCGGGCAAGGCGTTGCGCACGCAGACGGAGAACGGCGTTATCAGTCATGGCTTAAGGAGAAAAGGAAAACGCTAGTGTAATCGAAGCGCGTGCGAAAAGAAAAAGGCCAGCGTGGCTGGCCTGAGAAAGTGCGTGCGGAAGAAAAGACCCCAGGAGACTTACAGCGATTCATCCAGCCATTCGTTGAAAGGCGCCTTTGGCATCGCGCCGTTCAGCATGTCTACCAGCTCGCCTTTTTTAAAAATCATAATGGTCGGGATGCTGCGGATGCGAAAACGCGCGCTCAGCGAAGGTTCCGCTTCGGTGTTCACCTTGATGAAGCGCACCTGACCGCTGCGCTCATGCGCCACCTCTTTAAACACCGGCGCGAAGTTAACGCAGGGACCGCACCAGGGGGCCCAGAAATCGACCACTACCGGCAGATCGTCCTGCAGATATTTATCCAGCGTATCGGCGGTCGCGTTAGCGACTTCGCCATTAAACAGATCGCTGCCGCAGCGGCCGCATTTTGCGCCATCGGCGACGCGCTCGGGAGGAACGCGATTGGTTGCCTGACAGGAAGCACATACCGTATTCATAGTTACCTCAAAGGGTTTGCAGGTGCCAGTCTTGTAAATATTGTCCATTATGAGAGGGTTGCGAACCGCCCTCAAACTGGATTGTCCAATAGGTTCAATAGTTGATAGCTAAGCGCTAATACATCAGGTAATCTGCGCGCTCTCAATGCAGGAGGAACAGATGAACGACGAATTTAAAGGCAAAAGTGGCAAGGTAAAAGTGATGTACGTGCGAGATGAGGGCGAGTCAGGCTCACGCGCGCCGAACCCGCGTACCGGCAAAGGAGGTGGCCGCCCAGCCCGTCAGGAAGATTCTCGTCGTTCCTCTGGCGCAGGCCGTCGTAGCGAAGAGGGCAGCAGCCGTAAGCCGCGTAGCGATGAGGGTAGCCGTCGTCCTCGTAGCGACGAAGGCAGCCGCAAACCGCGCAGCGATGAAGCCTTCTCGCCATGGCGCACCGTGTCGCGTGCGCCGAGCGAGCGCGCCTCCGTAGAAGAGAAACAGCCGGAGCAGGGCGGCAAAGCCGCTATCGATCCAGAAGTGATCCGTCGTCAGCGTCAGGAAGAGACGCGCGTCTACGGCGAAAATGCCTGCCAGGCACTGTTCCAGAGCCGCCCCGAAGCGATCGTGCGCGCCTGGTTCGTGCAGAGCGTAACGCCGCGTTTCCGCGAGGCGCTGCGCTGGCTGGCGGCGAACCGCAAAGCCTATCACGTCGTCGAGGATGCTGAGCTGGCGAAGGCCTCCGGCACCGAACACCACGGCGGCGTCTGCTTTATTATCAAAAAACGCATGGGCATGGCGGTCAGCGAGTGGCTGAGCCAGGCCGGTGAGAAAGATTGCGTGCTGGCGCTGGAAGATGTCAGCAACCCGCACAACCTGGGCGGCATTATGCGCAGCTGTGCGCATTTCGGCGTAAAAGGTTTGCTGGTGAACGACGCCTCGCTGCTGGAGTCGGGCGCGGCGGTGCGTACCGCTGAAGGCGGTGCAGAACACGTTCAGGCGATCAGCGGCGAAAGTTTTGCCGCCGGTCTGGAAGCGTTCCGCAAAGCGGGCTACACCATCGTCACCACTTCAAGCCACGAGGGCACGCCGCTG
The DNA here is from genome assembly GCF_031844285.1 of Enterobacter sp. BRE11. NCBI lineage: Bacteria > Pseudomonadati > Pseudomonadota > Gammaproteobacteria > Enterobacterales > Enterobacteriaceae > Enterobacter > Enterobacter sp. BRE11. Next base: position 88,383 of record NZ_JAUZUX010000019.1, on the reverse strand, counting down.
GCGAAAGCGGAGCTGCCGGCGAAGATGGTGCTGGTGCTGGGGCAGGAGAGAGAAGGCCTGTCCGATAGCGCGTTCCAGCAGGGCGATATCAGCCTGTCGATCGGCGGCACCGGCAACGTCGAGAGCCTTAACGTCTCGGTGGCCACCGGCATTCTGCTTGCCGAATGGTGGCGTCAGAACGCATAAAAAAACGGGCCGAAAGGCCCGTTTTTGTTTCTGTCCTGGTAAGGCTTTGTACCGAAGCGCTGTTTACCCACGTCCTGAATCAGTGCGCGCCGCCGCCGCCGCTGCCGGAGCCAAACGGTGGGCGGGCAAACCAGATCAGCACCAGCAGAATCAAAAACACTCCGGCCGAGGCCCAGAAGATCTCGTTGGCGGAGATAATTAACCCCTGGTTGGTGATCTGCTGCGCGATATAGGCAGACGCCTGCTGATGGCTCATCCCCATGCCTTCCAGCTGCGCATACATCTGCTGCGCATTGGGGTTATAGGGCGTAATCGACTCGGTAAAGGTGCTGTGGTGCATCGATTCCCGGTTGGTCCACATAGTGGTGGTAATCGAGGTGCCAATGGAGCCAGCCAGCGTACGCACAAAGTTCGACAGGCTCGACGCTGCCGCCAGCCGCTCGGGCGGCAGGCCCGAAAGGGTAATGGTGGTGAGCGGCATAAAGAAACAGGCGACCGCGAACCCCTGGATAAACTGCGGCCAGGCCGACGCGCCGAAGTCCATTGAGGGCTCAAAGGTATAGGCGCGCCAGTAGAAGCAGATGGCGTACATGATAAAGCTGAAGGTTACCAGCCGACGCATATCCAGCTTGTGGGCGAAGCGACCGATAATTGGCGACAGGATCACCGGAATGATCCCCACCGGCGCAGACGCCAGGCCAGCCCAGGTGGCGGTGTAGCCGTAGACCTCCTGCAGCAGCTGCGGCAGCAGCACAATCGAGCCGAAATAGAGCATATAGGCCAGGCTAATAGAGAGGCAGCCGATGGTGAAGTTGCGCGACTTAAATAGCGTCAGATCGACAATCGGGTGATCGTCGGTTAGCTCCCACACCAGCAGCACCGCCAGCGACACCACGGCGACCACCGTCAGCACCACAATCTCGGTGGAGTTAAACCAGTCAAGCTCCTTACCGCGGTCCAGCATCACCTGCAGAGAGCCGATGCCCACCACCAGCAGCACCAGACCCACCACGTCGATAGGGCGCACCTCGGTGCGAGTCTCGCGGCCGCGCAGCGTCTGCAGCGTCAGCATCACCACCACCGCGCCAATCGGCACGTTAATAAAGAAGATCCAGCCCCAGTGATAGTTATCGCTGATCCAGCCGCCGAGAATCGGCCCGCAAATCGGCGCGACAATCACCGTCATCGCCCACAGCGAGAGGGCGATGCTGCGTTTGGCGGGCGGATAGTTGCTAAGCAGCAGGCTCTGCGACAGCGGGATCAGCGGGCCGGCCACCACGCCCTGCAGGATGCGGAAGAAAATCAGCATCTCCAGGCTTTCCGACATGCCGCACGCCCAGGAGGCGAGGGCGAACAGAATCGTTGCCCACGTAAAGAGTTTTACCTCGCCGACGCGCTTCGCCAGCCAGCCGGTAATCGGAATGGAGATAGCGTTCGCCACCCCAAACGAGGTAATGACCCATGTGCCCTGCGAGTTAGAGGCGCCCAGATTGCCTGCGATGGTCGGGATCGCCACGTTAGCGATGGTTGAATCCAGCACCTGCATAAAGGTCGCCAACGACAGCGCGATGGTCATCAGGACCAGCGGCGCGCCTTCTAGCGGTTTTTGTGCCATGACAGCCTCCGCGTGATCATCCGGCGTTGGCGCGAACGATGTCAGTAATCAGCTGGTTCACCGGCGCCAGGTCGATCGCCAGCGCATTGCTGCTATAGGCGGCCTGCTGACGAACGCTGGTGGCGAGGACGCTGCCGTCTTTATTGGTGGTATCAACTTTCACCAGCGTCGACAGGCCAATACGCAGCGGATGCTTCGCGATCTCGTCCGGGTTAAGCTCGATACGCACCGGCAGACGCTGCACCACTTTGATCCAGTTACCGGTGGCGTTCTGCGCAGGCAGCAGCGAGAAGGCGCTGCCGGTGCCCATATCCAGACCGACCACTTTGCCGTGATAGACCACGTCGTCGCCATAGATATCGGCTACTACCGTCGCATCCTGGCCGATACGTACGCCCGCCAGCTGCGTCTCTTTAAAGTTGGCGTCGATCCACAAGTTGGTCGCGGGCACCACCGCCATGAGCGGCGTGCTGGTGCTGATTTGCGAGCCGACCTGCACGCTGCGGCGCGACACGTAGCCATCCATTGGGCTGCGAATATCGGTACGCTGCAGCGCCAGCCAGGCGTCGCGCAGTTCTGCGGCGGCCTGTTTGACCGCCGGCTGCTCTTCCAGCGAGGTGTTGAGGATCATCGCCTGGTTGGCGTTGTACTGCTGCACCGCCACGTCGAGCTGCGCTTTCGCGGTAGCGACCGCGTCGCGCGAGTGCTGCAGCTCTTCACGGCCGATCAGGTTAGACGCTCCCAGTGGTTCGCGGCGTTTCAGATCCGCTTCCGCCTGCGCCAGCGCGGTTTGCTGCAGCGCGATGCTCGCCTGATACTGCTTTGCGTTGATCATCAGCTGATGGGTCTGACGCACGCTGGTGGCCAGCGCGGTCTGGGCTTTTTCAAACGCCTGCTCGGCGTCGGTTTTATCCAGTGAAACCAGCACGTCGCCTTTCTTCACAAAATCGGTATCGTCGAACCAGACCTTGTTAACGCTGCCCGACACCTGCGCCATGACCTGCACCTGATTTCCGGCCACGTAGGCGTCGTCTGTTTCCTGGAAATGCCGCAGCACCAGGAACCAGTAAACGCCCCAGGCGATGCCAGCCAGCACAAAAAGCAGCGCCAGCAGAATCAGCACTTTTTTACGCGTCTTCTTTTTTTGGGCTGGCTGTTGCGGGCTTTGCGCCTCCGCTGTTGCACTCATCTCTGTCTCCAACTGTTTCATATGCCGGGGCGCGATTGTCCCTTTTCACGGAGCCCGAGTCGAAAAAAGCCAGCGACAAGGCGCTGGCCGGATAAAAGGGGATTAAAATAACGGTTTCGACAGGTGATTGTGTCGCAGTTCTTGCTATTAGCGAGAGAGGGTGGCGATGACCTGGTCTTCGTCCATTTTGTCGAGGCGATTGAGCAATTTACGCGTGATGCCTTCCAGCTGCGATTTCTCGTCGTTCGACAGCGAAGACCAGAGATATTGCAGGCTCTGATGCTGAGGGGGCAGCAGCTGACGCAGGAACTCATTCCCTTTTTCGGTAAGATGCAGATGAAGGCAGCGACGATCGTTGTCGCTCTCGCGACGCTCGATCCAGCCGCGCTTCTCCAGCTCATCGGCGATGCGCGTGGCGTTGGTGCGTGAAGAACCCAGCGCGGCGCTCAGCTCGGAGGGCTGAATGCTTTGGTTTTCCTGCGCATCCAGCGTAATCAGCGCCATGAATAAGGTTTCGTTAATTCCCTGCGCCTTTAACATCTTATTGCGATTTTCCAGCAGCTTTCCCTGCATGTGCATGCACAGACGCGTCAGAATGATTTCGTGCAGCGGGAAATCTTTATGGCGATTTGCGCGGATGTTAAGCATCTGTTCAATGGGAGTAAACGAACTTTCCATTATAAAAAAACCTCACTAGTTGCAGCTAATATAGTAACGATGGTGACAGATTAAGCGTAGTCATTTTTACTCCGCGCAATGGTTCAGAAGATCACACTGTCGTCATCAGGTGTTTCCAGGCCGCTCCCTGACCCTGGGTACGAAACCCCTCGTCTCTGCCACTTCCGCCGCAGGGCACGATATCTAAACGGGAAGGAACTTTTTGTTTGCTAAATAATTTCGCAAGAAAAAATAACTTGTGTGAATAAGTTTGTTGCTAACCATAACAAAACTAACCATTCATGACCAGACTCAATGACATGTTTGGTATTTTATTTACTTACTTAAGTGGGTTTCGAAGCGGTAACCGCGCCACCAAATCAGCAGGTTGAGCAGCGTCATCACCACGCCAGCGGCGCATACGCCGTACCAGCCGGCAACGTGATAGGCGTTGGCCGAAAGCAGCGAACCCAATGCGCCGCCAATAAAATAGCTGGTCATATAGCCAGCGGTAAGGCGATTGCGCGCCTCGGGCATCTGACTATAGATCACACTCTGGTTGGTGATGTGCACCCCCTGAACCGCCAGGTCGAGCAGCAGGATACCGACAATCAGCGCCGCCAGCGAGTGGGCACCCAGCGCGGTCATCCCCCAGGAGGCGAGCATAATCAGCAGGCCCAGCGTGGTGGTAAGCCTGGCTTTACCCTTATCCGCCAGCGATCCGGCCTGACGCGCCGCCAGCGCGCCCGCCGCGCCGACCAGCCCGAGCAGGCCAATCTCACCCTCGGAGTAGCCGTAAGGCGGCGAGGCGAGCAGAAACGCCATCGACGTCCAGAGCACGCTAAAGTTGGCAAAAGAGAGACAGCCAGCCCAGGCGCGAGTGCGCATCACGCGATTCGACCGGTAGATCTGGAAAATCGATTTCAGCAGCTGCGGATAGTTAAGCGACACCGTAGGTTTCACCTGCGGCAGAAAGCGCCACAGCGCCAGCGCCATCAGCACCATCAGCACGCTGGCGGTCCAGTAAACGGTGCGCCAGCCGCCCAGCTGCGCCAGCGCGCCCGCCACGGTACGCGCCAGCAGAATGCCGAGCAGCAGGCCGCTCATCACCGTGCCGACGATTCTGCCGCGCTTCTCCGGCGGTGCCAGCGTTGCGGCCAGCGGCACCAGGATCTGCGCCACCACCGAGAACAGGCCGGTCAGCACCGTACCCAGCAGCAGCAGGGTAAAAGAGGAGGAGGTGGCGGTCATCACCATGCCGCCCGCCGCCAGCAGGCTCATGCCGACGATCAGGGCGCGACGCTCAAGCATATCGCCAAGCGGCACCAGCAGCAGCAGGCCGCACGCGTAGCCCAGCTGCGCCGTGGTAACGATAAAGCCCGCCATGCTGACGGAGAGGTGGAAGTTCTGGGCAACGGTATTGAGCAGCGGCTGGACATAGTAGTTGCTGGCCACAGAGAGACCCGTGGCAACGGACATCAGCAACACCAGCGCAGGGGTCAGCGTATGGCGATGAGCATTCATTTATCAGGCGCGCAGAGAGTAATAATCATAATCGGTTAATAGTAACCGAAAAAACTATTTCACTGAGGGGGAATTTGACAGGACCTACCAGTTGGTTCGACAAAAGGGGGTGGGCAAAGGGGCAGAGCAAGCACACTGCCCCTGAAGCGACCTGTGACTTATTTAGCGGCCGCAAGCGCGTCCTGAATCCAGAGATCGAACTGCTGCTGATGGGCGCTGATCCAGCCGTCGACGTGACGGTTGATATCTGCTTCAGACGCCTGACCGGCATGCATCGCCGCATTTTCCGCATTGATATCGGTAATCGGCAGCTTCATCTCGGCAAACAGCGCCGCCGCCGCCGGGTTCTTCTCCGCCCAGGCTTTGTTGGCCACGATATGCATACTATTGACCGGGAAACCGTAGTTGGCGCCGTTCGGCAGTTTAGTATCGACCTTGCTCTGCGCGCCCGGCAGCGACGAGAACGGCACCTGCAGCCACACCACGTCGCGGCCCGGCTTCAGCACATCGCTCAGCCAGTAGGGCGTCCAGGTATAGTAAAGGATCGGCTTGCCCTGCTTAAAGCGCGCCAGAGTATCGGCGACCATCGCCGAGTAGTTGCCCATATTGGCAGTCACGGTGTCGCTGAGGCCGAAGGCGCTGTTCTGATGATTGATAACCGCTTCGCAGCCCCAGCCCGGCGTACAGCCGGTCATATCCGCTTTGCCGTCGCCGTTGCTGTCGAACAGCTGCGCGATTTTCGGATCTTTCAGCTGCGCAATATTGGTGATGTGGTACTGCTCGGCGGTTTTCTTGTCGATCAGGTAGCCCTGTGCCGCGCCGGAGACGTAGGTGCCTGCGCGATAGAATTTTTTATCGCCGCCCGCGGCGTTATACATATCGTCATGCAGCGGCTGCCAGTTGGTGGCGATAAAGGTGAGGTCACCGGCGGCGATGGAGGTGTAGGCGACGTTATAGTCAATTTCGCTCGGCTTTTCGACGCTGTAGCCCAGCTTTTCCAGCGCGCGGCTCACCAGCAGCGTCTGGAAGCCCTCTTCGGCGATGGTGCTCTGTGCAGGCTTAACGGTCACGCCTTTGCCCGGCAGATCGGCGGCGGACGCCTGCGAAAGCGCGAACGTGGTCAGCACGGCGGCGAGGAGAGGTGCGGTCTTGCGCATAGTTATTCCTTATTGTCGGCGTTGCGAGGCGGGCGGCCGCGAGGGCCGCCCGAAAAATCAGGCTTTACGGAAAGGGCGCGTCAGCAGGCCGATTGGGCCGGTATGGCGCCAGCGGCGGCTGCCGCGGCTGCGGCCGTCGCGACCCACAGACTGGGTTAAACGGTCAAGGACAATGGCGAGGATCACGATGCCGACGCCGCCCACGGTGGCGAGTCCCATATCGAGACGGCCGATGCCGCGCAGCACCATCTGGCCCAGCCCGCCGACGGCGATCATCGAGGCGATCACCACCATCGACAGCGCCAGCATCAGCGTCTGGTTGACGCCTGCCATAATGGTCGGCATCGCCAGCGGCAGCTGCACCTTAAACAGCATCTGACGCGGGCTGGCGCCGAACGACTCGCTGGCCTCGATCAGATCGGCAGGCACCTGCCTGATGCCGAGGATGGTCAGGCGCACCATCGGCGGCAGGGCGAAAATAATGGTCACCACCACGCCGGGAACGTTGCCGATGCCGAACAGCATGACGATAGGCACCAGATAAACAAACGCCGGCGTGGTCTGCATCGCATCCAGCAGCGGCCGAATGATACGGCTTGCACGCTCGCTGCGCGCCAGCCAGATGCCGAGCGGCAGCCCAATGACGATGCAGAACAGCAGCGCGGTCAGCACCAGCGCCAGCGTCACCATCGCCTGCGACCAGGCGCCGATCGCGCCGATGAGCACCAGCGAGATAAGCGTGGCGACGCCCATCGCCGGGCTGGCGATCTGCCAGGCGATCAGGGCAAACACCACGATCGCTACCGGCGCAGGCAGGCTCTGCAGCAGCTGCTGAAAGGCGCTCAGGATATAGTCCACCGGCACCCGCACGCCCTGAAACAGCGGGCGGAAGTGATTCACCACCCAGTCGATGCCTTCCGTCACCCAGCGATCGAGCGGGATCAGCGTCTTATGAAAGGGATCGAGCAGGTTAAAATGTTCCGGCTGCGGCGCAGGCGCGCTGCTCAGCCAGTCGCTGCCGCTGGCGGCGGCGTCATGGGCGGCACCGCCGTCGGGCGTGCCCCAGGCGTCAGCGCCATTGCTGGCGGACGCGGCGTGCTGCGTGGCATCCTCTCCCGCGCTGGACCAGGGATCGCTGCTCGCCGGGGTGGCGGCGTCGATCTGCGGCGCGGCGCTCGCGCTTTCCCACGGATGGCTGTTCTGTTCACTCATGACGACGCTCCCTCACGATCTAACGCACGTAACAACATGCCTTTGGAAATGATGCCAACATACTGATGCGCTTCGCCCACCACCGGCACAGCGCAGGGCGCGTGCGCGACATGGCCGAGCAGATCGTTCAGCGAGGTATCGGAGGGAACGGCGGCCGGGGCGTCGAGCAGGGCGCTATCCAGCCCTTCGCCCGCCGCCAGCGCCGCTTTCAGCGAGTCGGTCGAGACCACGCCGATAAACTTCTGCTTCTCCAGCACATAGCCGAATTCGCGATCCTCATCCTGCAGTAGCTTGATGGCGGAGCGCGGGCCGAAGCCGGGCGCCTTGCGGATCAGCGATCCTGCGCTGCGGCGGGCGATATCTTTCGCGCTGAAGACGTGGCTGATATCGACGCCGCGGAAGAAGGTGCGCACGTAGTCGTTGGCCGGGTTATTCAGAATGTCGTCCGGCGTGCCGACCTGCACCACTTCGCCGCCCTGCATAATGGCGATGCGGTCGCCGATGCGCATCGCCTCGTCGAGATCGTGGGAAATAAAAATAATGGTGCGCTGATGTTTCGCCTGCAGCTTCACAAGTTCGTCCTGCATCTCGGTGCGGATAAGCGGATCGAGCGCAGAAAAAGCTTCGTCCATCAGCAAAATATCGGGATTGATCGCCAGCGCACGCGCCAGTCCAACGCGCTGGCGCATGCCGCCAGAAAGTTCATCGGGATAAGCGTGGGCGTAATTTTCCAGCCCGACCTGACGCAGGGCGTCCAGCGCTTTTTCCTGACGTTCCGCCAGCGGCACGCCAGCTAATTCCATGCCAAAAGCGGTATTATTTAGCACGTCCATATGCGGCATCAGCGCAAATGACTGGAAGACCATGCTGATCTTATTTCTGCGCACGTCGCGCAGGGCACTGTCGGATATTTTGGCGATATCGACGCCGTCAATAATTACCTGGCCCCGTGTGGGCTCGATCAGACGATTGAGAAGGCGAACCATGGTCGATTTTCCCGAGCCGGAAAGTCCCATGATGACGAATATCTCGCCTTCTTCAATGGCCAGACTGGCGTTTTTGACGCCCAGCGACAAACTGGTTTTTGCCAGTATTGTCTCTTTGCTTTCTCCTTGCTCAATATATTTAAATGCGCGGTCGGGGTTGTCCCCAAATATTTTATATAAATTCTTTACTTCAACTTTAATTGCCATGCAGTGATAAAGTCCTGGTTAAATTATTTTTGAATTTCAGCTTTCCTGGTCAAATTTACGCGGGTCATACCGTAACATACTGACACTATCTGACAACCCTGAATGGCAATATTTTCGGCAGGCGAAATATTGTGATGGGCAGAATTTCCAGTGCTCGCAAGGGATGAGGGCGAAATATTTTTTTGTCGCGGAAGGGCGAATTGATGGCGATTCGGCGCTGCCGGAGGCGGAATTCTCAGAAAAGCGCGCGGCGAAAAGAGAACATTACTCTGTCGTCAAAACGTAATAATGGGGAAATAGAAAGGGCGGTGCGCGAAATAACCGGCAAGCGGCCGAGCAGGAAAAAATAATCATGCCGGGCCGCATTGCACCCGGCATCAGCGGTTTAAAAGTCCCAGTCTTCGTCTTCGGTTTCTACCGCTTTGCCCATCACGTAGGAGGAGCCGGAGCCGGAGAAGAAATCGTGATTTTCATCGGCGTTGGGCGAAAGGGCAGCGAGAATCGCCGGATTTACCGCGGTAAGCTCTGCCGGAAACAGCGCCTCATAACCCAGGTTCATCAGCGCCTTATTGGCGTTGTAGTGCAGAAAGGTTTTCACCTCTTCCGTCCAGCCGATGTCGGCATAGAGCGCCTCGGTATAGGCGACCTCATTCTCATACAGCGCCAGCAGCAGGTCGTAGGCGAACTGCTGCAGCGCCGCTTTGCGCGCGTCATCAACCTGCGCCAGCGCCTGCTGAAATTTATAGCCGATGTAGTAGCCATGCACCGCTTCGTCACGGATGATCAGCCGAATGAGATCGGCGGTATTGGTCAGCTTGCCGCGGCTTGACCAGTACATCGGCAGCCAGAAGCCGGAGTAAAAGAGAAATGACTCGAGAAACACGCTGGCGATCTTTTTCTTCAGCGGATCCTCGGCGTGGTAGTGCTGCAGAATAATGCGCGCCTTGTTCTGCAGCGCCTCGTTCTCCTCGCTCCACTGATAGGCGGCGTCGACGTCGCGGGTGTGGCAGAGCGTGGAGAAGATTGAGCTGTAGGAGCGCGCATGCACCGCCTCCATAAAGCTGATATTGGAGAGCACCGCCTCTTCGTGCGGCGTCAGCGCGTCCGGCATCAGGCCCGGCGCGCCAATCACATTTTGAATAGTGTCGAGCAGCGTCAGCCCGGTAAACACCCGAATCGTGAGCTGCTGCTGCTGGCTGTCCAGCGTCTGCCAGGCGGGCAGATCGTTCGACAGCGGCACCTTTTCCGGCAGCCAGAAGTTGCTGGTAAGACGGTTCCACACCTCTAGATCTTTCTCGTCCTGAAGACGGTTCCAGTTAATCGCCTGAATCTGTTGTAGTCGCATAGTTTCTATCACAGGGCGCAGGAAACGCAGCCCTGCACCTCCGTGCCCTGGAGCGCCATCTGGCGCAGTCGAATGTAGTAAAGCGTTTTGATGCCTTTCTTCCAGGCGTAAATCTGCGCTTTGTTGATGTCGCGGGTGGTGACGTCGTCGCGGAAAAAGAGCGTCAGCGACAGGCCCTGATCGACATGCTGCGTCGCTTCGGCATAGGTGTCGATAATCGCTTCCGGCCCGATCTGGTAGGCATCCTGATAGAGCGCGAGGTTCTCGTTGGTCAGGAAGGGCGCGGGATAGTAAACGCGTCCGGTTTTGCCCTCTTTGCGGATCTCAATGCGCGACACAATCGGGTGGATGCTCGAGGTGGCGTGGTTGATATAGGAGATCGAACCGGTCGGCGGAATCGCCTGCAGGTTCTGGTTATATAACCCGTGCGCCATCACCGCTTCGCGCAGCGCCTGCCAGTCGGCGCGCGTCGGCAGCGCAATGCCCGCCTCGGCGAACAGCTGCGCCACGCGCCCGGTGCGCGGCAGCCAGTCGCGCTCGACATACTTGTCGAAGTAGGTGCCGCTGGCATAGGTCGATTGCTCGAAGCCGTCGAACCGCTGCCCGCGCTCGCGCGCCAGCTGATTCGAGGTGCGCAGGGCGTAGTAAGTGACGCAGTAAAAATAGAGGTTGGTAAAATCGAGCCCTTCCGGCGACCCGTAGACAATCCCTTCCCGCGCCAGATAGCCGTGCAGGTTCATCTGGCCCAGACCGATGGCGTGCGATCGCTGGTTGCCTTCGGCCACCGACGGCACCGAGCCGATATGGCTCATATCGGAGACCGCCGTCAGCGCACGCACCGCCACCGTCACGGTATTGGCTAGATCGCCTGAATCCATGGCGTGCGCGATATTCAGCGAGCCGAGGTTGCAGGAGATATCCTTGCCGACGCGGCGATAGCTGAGATCCTCGTTGAACTCGCTGGCGCTGTTGACCTGCAAAATCTCCGAGCAGAGGTTGCTCATATTGATGCGACCGGCGATTGGGTTGCTGCGGTTCACGCTGTCCTCATACATGATGTAGGGATAGCCGGACTCGAACTGGATCTCCGCCAGCGTCTGGAAAAAGTCGCGCGGCTCGATCCAGCGCTTGCGGATGCGGTCGTCCGCCACCATCTCCTCATACTTTTCGCTGATGCTGATGTCGCCGAACGCCTGGCCATAGATGCGCTCGACGTCCCAGGGAGAAAAAAGCGCCATCTGGCGGTTCTCTTTCGCCAGCTGAAAGGTGATATCGGGGATGACCACGCCGAGCGACAGCGTCTTGATGCGGATCTTCTCGTCGGCGTTTTCCCGCCGGGTATCGAGAAAGCGCAGAATATCGGGGTGATGCGCGTTGAGCCAGACCGCACCCGCACCCTGACGCGCGCCAAGCTGATTGGCGTAGGAGAAGGCGTCCTCCAGCATCTTCATCACCGGAATCACGCCCGACGACTGATTCTCGATGCGTTTGATCGGCGCGCCGTTTTCGCGCAGGTTAGAGAGCAGAAACGCCACGCCGCCGCCGCGCTTAGAGAGCTGCAGCGCGGAATTCACCGCGCGGCCAATCGACTCCATATTGTCTTCGATGCGCAGCAGGAAACAGGAGACCAGCTCGCCGCGCTGCTGTTTGCCGCAGTTAAGGAAGGTCGGGGTCGCAGGCTGAAAGCGGCCGCTCAGCATCTCCTCCAGCAGCGATCGCGCCAGCGTCTCGCTGCCCTGCGCCAGCGTCAGCGCCACCATGCAGGCGCGCTGTTCGAAGCTCTCCAGATAGCGTTTGCCGTCGAAGCTCTTTAGCGTATAGCTGGTGTAGAACTTCCACGCGCCGAGAAAAGTTTTAAACTCAAAGCCCCAGGCCGCCGCCTCGTCATGAAAACGGCACAGAAAGTCGAAGTCGTACTGGTTCAGCACCGCCGCTTCGTAATAGCCTTCGTCCACCAGATAGCGCAGGCGCTCCGCCGCGCTGGCGAAAGCGACCGTATTCGGCGCGACGTGCTGCAGAAAGAACTGGCGGGTCGCTTCGCGATCTTTGCTGAACTGGATGCGGCCATCGGCATCGTAGAGGTTCAGCATGGCGTTCAGCGCGTGATAGTCGAGCGTTACGCCATTGAGGGTGTCTGTTGTTGCCAAAATTGGGTTACTCCCGCTTTAACCGTGGCGATGTCGTCCGGCGTGCCCATCAGCTCAAAGCGGTAGAGCACGGGAACCTGGCATTTTTGCGCGATGATGTCGCCCGCCAGGCAGTAAGCCTCGCCGAAATTGCGGTTGCCCGCGGCGATCACGCCGCGAATGCCGCGCCGGTTCGATTCATCATTAAGAAAGTGAATAACCTGTCTGGGCACCGCGCCGCGACTGCCGCCGCCGCCGTAGCTGGGCACCACCAGAATATAGGGCTGGCGCTGCTGCAGGCGCCCGGCCAGATCGAGCGGAATGCGCCGCGCCGGCAGGCCCAGACGGGTAATAAACCGATGGGTGTTTTCCGACTGGCTGGAGAAGTAGACCAGTGGAAACATGGCGCTACTCTCCTGCCGCCGCAAGCTGGCCCAGAGCGGCGATTTTGTCTGGACGGAAGCCGCTCCAGTGGTCGCTGCCCGCCATCACCACCGGCACCTGACGGTAGCCGAGCGCTTTCAGGTCGGCGGCGGCGTCAGGCTGCGCGTCAAGATTGATCAGCTGGCAGGCGATGCCGTGACGATCCATTGCCTGCTTCGTCGCGTTGCACTGGACACAGTGATCTTTAGTGTAAATAATAATGCGCATGATTCGTATTTCCCTTAACGCATGGGCCTGTTGGGGTAAACCGCAGACGATACGCTTTTTTCTGGACGGCGCCGCGGCTTGCATTTTGTGTCTGGACGATAGAGAAGATACTAGATATAGGGCCTAAAAAATTCAAGCACGCTATATATAGGGTTTTTGGCAAAAGATAGGCAAAAGACGGTTAACGCCAGGCAGCATGGGGATCGGGGCAGGAGAAAAAAATTTTAAATAGGCCGAGGCGGGTAAAGGGCGAAAAAAAGCCCCGCTTGCGCGAGGCCTTGAAAGTTCTGATGAGATTAGCGGCGACCGACCAGCAGCGCGCCTAACACCAGGCCGACCGCGGCGCCGATGCCCACACCGTGCCAGGGCTTGTCGTGCACGTAGGCGTCAACCTGGTAGCCCGCATCGCGCGCTGCCTGCGAGACGCGATTATGACCGCCGTTCAGTTTCGCACGCGTCTGCTTCAGCAGCGCCTGCGCCTGGCTGCGCGCAGAGTCCACCTCATCTTTCGCTTCACTGCCGTAAGATTTCAGCAGCGCTTCCAGTGAATCAGCGAGATCGTTCACATCCTGGTTAACATCAATGTCATCGTTTTTAGTGGTTCGATTAAACATTTTTTCGCTCCCTTTGATTTTAAACGTAATACTGAGTGTAGACGATGCAGAGATAAACGCATCGGCACATCCGGGGTTTAGGGAAATTCCGAAAGCCGCACAGCGGCGTGCTGTTGTAAGGTTGCGAGGCTTGAAAGAAGAGAGGAAAGAGCATGTATTTACGACCCGATGAGGTAGCGCGCGTTCTGGAGAAGGCGGGATTCGAAGTTGACGAGGTCACGCCCAAAGCTTACGGCTATCGTCGTGGCGACAGCTATGTCTATGTTAACCGCGAAGCCCGTATGGGACGCACGGCGCTGGTGATCCACCCCACGCTAAAAGAGAAGAGTCAGCCGTTCGCCGAACCGGCGTCAGAGATGAAAACCTGCGATCACTATACGCGGTTTCCGCTCTATCTGGCGGGCGAGTCGCAGGAGCACTACGGCATTCCCCACGGATTCAGTTCGCGCATCGCGCTGGAGCGCTATCTGCAAAGCGTCTTCGGCTGACGGCGGCCAGCCCCGTCAGCGCGGGGCGCGGCGCTTTTTTAGCAAAACCTTATCTTTTATCACGTTGCAATTCCCGGCGGCGACGCGTATAACCCTGCCATATAGATGTTTAGACGTCCATATGGATAAGAAGATGAGTGAACAGGAAAACCCGTCACGGGAACAATTCAAACGCACGATGAAAACGCGCCATCTGGTGATGCTATCGCTGGGCGGCGTGATCGGCACCGGGCTGTTTTTTAATACCGGCTATATCATTTCCACCACCGGCGCGGCGGGCACGCTGCTTGCCTACCTGATCGGCGCGCTGGTGGTCTGGCTGGTGATGGTCTGCCTCGGCGAGCTGTCGGTGGCGATGCCGGAAACCGGCGCCTTTCACGTCTACGCCGCGCGCTACCTCAGCCCGGCTACCGGCTACACCGTCGCCTGGCTCTACTGGCTTACCTGGACGGTGGCGCTCGGCTCCAGCTTTACCGCCGCGGGCTTCTGTATGCAGTACTGGTTTCCCCAGGTCCCGGTATGGATCTGGTGTCTGCTGTTCTGCGTCGCCATCTACTTACTGAATATCATCTCCACGCGTTTTTTCGCCGAAGGGGAGTTTTGGTTTTCCCTCATCAAGGTTGTCACCATCATCGCCTTTATCGTGCTGGGCGCGGCGGCGATGTTCGGCTTTATCCCGCTGAAAGACGGCAGCGCCGCGCCGGGACTGGGCAATCTCACCCAGCACGGCTGGCTGCCGCACGGCGTGCTGCCGATTATCATGACTATGGTGGCGGTTAACTTCGCCTTTTCCGGCACCGAGCTGATCGGCATCGCCGCAGGGGAAACGGAAAATCCACAGAAGGTGCTGCCGCTGGCGATCCGCACCACGGTGGCGCGACTGATTATCTTCTTCGTCGGCACGGTGCTGGTGCTGGCGGCGCTGATCCCGATGGAGCAGGCGGGGATCGTCAAAAGCCCCTTTGTGGTGGTGTTTGAAAAGATCGGTATTCCTTACGCGGCCGATATCGTTAACTTCGTTATTCTTACGGCGATCCTCTCGGCGGCCAACTCCGGGCTCTACGCCTCGGGGCGCATGCTCTGGTCGCTGGCGAATGAAAAGACGCTGCCGCGCTGCTTCGCCCGCGTCAATCAACGCGGCGTACCGCAGCTGGCGATTACCGTCAGCATGCTGGGCGGCGTGCTGGCGCTGCTCTCCAGCGTTATCGCGCCGGACACGGTGTTCGTCGCGCTGTCGGCCATCTCCGGCTTCGCGGTGGTCGCCGTCTGGCTCAGCATCTGCGCCTCGCACTACATGTTCCGCCGCCGTCATCTGGCGCAGGGCAGGGCGCTGGGCGAGCTGCTCTACCGCGCGCCGTTCTATCCGCTGACGCCGATACTGGGCTTCGCCCTCTGTCTGCTGGCGTGCGTCGGACTGGCGTTCGACCCTTCGCAGCGCATTGCGCTCTGGTGCGGCATTCCCTTTGTGCTGCTCTGCTATGCGGTTTACGCTGTTACCCATAAAAAATCGCAGGCTGAGGAGGCCAAAGATGCAGCATAATTCCGTGGCGCAGGCGCTGGCTGAAAGCGACATGCTGATTCTGGACGGCGCGCTGGCGACCGAACTGGAGGCGCGCGGCTGCAACCTGGCGGACGCCCTCTGGTCCGCTAAGGTGCTGATGGAAAATCCTGAGCTGATCTATCAGGTACACTACGACTATTTCGCCGCCGGCGCGCGCGTCGCCATTACCGCCAGCTATCAGGCGACGCCGCAGGGCTTCGCCGCGCGCGGGCTGGATGAGGCGCAGTCGCTGCAGCTTATCGCCCGCAGCGTTGAGCTGGCGCGGCGCGCGCGCGACGACTATCGCGCCGCAAGCGGCAGCCAGGCCGCGCTGCTGGTAGCGGGCTCGGTCGGGCCTTACGGCGCTTTCCTCGCCAACGGCGCGGAATACCGCGGCGACTATGCGCTGCCGGAAGAGGAGATGAAGGCGTTTCACCGTCCGCGCGTGCAGGCGCTGCTGGCGGCGGGTGCCGACCTGCTGGCGTGCGAAACGCTGCCCTCGTTTGCCGAAGCGCGGGCGCTCACCGCGCTGCTGGCGGCGTTTCCCGAGGCGCAGGCCTGGTTCTCCTTTACGCTGCGCGACGCGCAGCACATCAGCGACGGCACGCCGTTGCGCGAGGTGGCGGCTTTCCTGCAGGCGCAGCCGCAGATCGTCGCGCTGGGCATTAACTGCGTCGCGCTGGAGCAGGCGACGCCAGCGCTCCAGCAGCTACAGACGCTGACCAGCAAGCCGCTGGTGGTCTATCCCAACTCCGGCGAGCAGTATGACGCCGTCAGCAAAACCTGGCACTCCGCGCCGTCGGGCTGCACGCTGCATGACAAGCTGCCTGAGTGGCGCGCCGCCGGCGCGCGGCTGATTGGCGGCTGTTGCCGCACCACGCCGCAGGATATCGCGGCGATTGCGCACGGCTGTCAACCGCAATAAAGCGCAGAAAACAGGCGATGATAGGGCGATTAACCCTGCAAGGGCGGTTTACACTGCCCTTTCTGACCCTTAAGCGGATCCCTTCATGAAACAGCGACTTCTTATCCTTGCCGCCGCGCTGCTGCTTAGCGGCTGCGCCTCGATTGTCGGCTCCTCGACCCAGGCGGTGCGTATCGACTCGCTGCCGCAGGGCGCGCGCTTTACCGTACAGGATGAAGATGGGCGTTCGGTGGCGGAGGGCTATACGCCGCAAACCGTGGAGCTGGCGAAGTCGACCGGCCGCTATTTCGGCAAGAAGCACTATCAGGTGATGCTGGAGAGTCCGGGCTACGTGCCGGTGACGCTGCCGATCGAAGGCAAAGCGAACCTCTGGTATCTGCTGGGCAATATTCCGCTGGGCGGTTTTCCCGGCTGGCTGCTGGTCGATCCCTTTAACGGTGGAATGTACAACCTCCAGCCGGACCATCCGCGGCCTTTCCTCAATCCGGTTGGCGCGCGCGGCTAGCGGCGACGACTACTGCGCGGTGGGTTTCACCATCGCGCCGCCTGAGCGGAACCTTTCCAGAAACTGATGCTGGAAAATGCACATGCGGATGGTGTTGCGATACTCGCCGTTGATAAAGAACTCGTGCTTCAGCACCCCTTCCGTCTCAAATCCCAGCTTGCTGTAGATGTGAATCGCCTTCTCATTCTCCTGATCGACGATCAGATAGAGCTTGTAGAGATTCAGCACTGAAAAACCGTACTCCATCGCCAGCTTCGCCGCCTGGCTCGCCAGCCCTTTGCCCTGATGCGCCGGATCGATAATGATCTGAAACTCGGCGCGACGATGCACGTGGTTAATTTCCACCAGCTCCACCAGCCCGGCTTTCTGGCCGTCGTGCTCCACGACGAAGCGGCGTTCGCTCTGGTCGTGAATGTGCTTGTTATAGAGATCGGAGAGTTCAACAAAGGCCTCATAGGGCTCTTCGAACCAGTAGCGCATAACGCTGGCGTTGTTATCCAGCTGATGAACGAAGTGCAGATCTTCCCGCTCCAGCGGGCGTAGCTTAACCGTCATGGTCACCTCTTTGCAGACAGATTCCGCGCGAGTATAGCGCACAAGGCGCGCCAGCTCGCGCGAACCGTTATGCGCCAATCTGCTCGACGATGCGCCCCTGCGCCATGCGCGCGGCGCGGTCGCACATATGGTCGATCACGTCGGGATCGTGGCTGACCAGCACCATGGTCAAACCGTCGTCGCGCTTGAGATCGTTCAGCAGGTTAAGGATCTCCGCCTGTACCGACATATCGAGCGCCGAGGTCGGCTCATCCAGCAGCAGGATTTTCGGCTCCAGCAGCAGCGCGCGCACGATCGCCACGCGCTGGCGCTGGCCGCCGGAGAGCTGATGCGGATAGCGCGCCGCCAGCGCCGGATCGAGCCCGACGTGGCGAAAGCCCTGATCGATGCGGTCGTCGATATTGTCGCGGCGCAGCAGCTTCAGCGGCTCCGCCAGGGTGCGGCGCAGGCGGTGGCGCGGATGCAGCGAGGCGTAGGGATCCTGAAACACCATCTGCACGTCGCGGCGCAGCTGGCCGGTAAAGGGTTTGCCCGGCGCGACGTCGCTGCCCGCCAGCGCCATTTTTCCCTGCCAGTGCGGATTCAGCCCGGCCATCACCCACAGCAGCGACGACTTGCCGCAGCCGGACGGGCCCACCAGGCCGAAGCACTCACCGGCGTTGACCTGCAGATCGACCTCGTGCACCACGGTGCGCAGCTCGTAGCCCTGCTTGTGCGCGACGCTCAGCCGCTGAAGATTAATCATGGTTCGCCTCCAGCGCGGCGCGATCCAGCACCGGCAGCGGCTGGCCGTGGGTCGCTTTGCTCGGACGGCACGACCAGAGCGTGCGCGTATAGGGATGGGTGGCGCGCGGCAGATCGGCGGCGGGCAGCGTATCGAGCATGCGGCCTTTGTACATCACCATCACGCGTTCGCAGTGTTCGGAGACCTGCTGCAGGTCGTGGCTGATTAGCAGCAGACCCATATTGCGCGCCTCGACCAGGCGACGGATCAGCGCCAGCACCTGATCGCGCATGGCGTGGTCGAGCGCCGAGGTCGGCTCGTCGGCGATCAAAAAGGCGGGATCGGTAATCAGCGCGATCGCCAGCATCACGCGCTGGCCCATGCCGCCGGAAAGCTGGTGTGGATAGCGCTGCATCAGCTGGCGCGGCTGCGGCAGGCCTACGGCGTCGAGCATCTCGCACACCTTCTCCTTGCGCTCGCTGCGGCTCAGGCGGCGGTGCAGCAGCAGCGGCTCCTCGACCTGCCAGCCGATGGTGCGCGTCGGGTTGAGCGCATATTTCGGGTCCTGCATCACCATCGCCACCGTATCGCCGCGCAGCGCGCTCCAGGCTTTTTCGCTCAGGTGCAGCGCATCGTGGCCCGCCACCTCCAGCTTCTGGGCATTCAGGTGCAGCGCAGGGGAGAGCAGCCCCATCAGCGTGCGCGCGGTCAGCGATTTGCCGGAGCCCGATTCGCCCACCAGCGCCACGCGCTCGCGGCCGATGCGGAAGCTGATGTCCTCCACCAGCAGCGCGTCGTCGCTGCGGATGCTTAGCGACTCGGCGTGAAGTAACAGATCATTTGGCATGGCGGGTATCCAGTCGGTCGCGCAGGCCGTCGCCTGTCAGGTTAAAGGCCAGGCTGGCGAACAGAATCGCCGCGCCGGGGGCGGCGGCGACCCACCACTGGTCGAAAATCACTTTACTGCCTTCCGCTACCATCGAACCCCATTCGGCGGTCGGCGGCTGCACGCCCATGCCGAGAAAGCCAAGGCCGGCGGCGGAGAGAATAATGCCGCCGAGGCTGAGCGCGGCGCGCACCACGGCGGTGGGCAGGCAGAGCGGCAGAATATGGCCGAACATCAGGCGCAGCCCGGTGATGCCCTGCATCCGCGCGGCGGCCAGATAGTCGCTGCGGCGCAGCGCCAGGGTCTCGGCGCGCGCCTGGCGGGCGAAGGGCGGCCAGCTGGTGAGCGCCAGCGCCAGCGCGCCGTTCATCAGGCCGGGGCCGAGCATCGCCACCAGCGCCAGCGCGATCACCAGGTTCGGCAGCGAAAGAAAGATATCGGTAATGCGCATCAGCACGCGCTCCGTCCAGCCGCCAACGTAGCCGGCGGTAATACCGACCAGCAGGCCGACCGGAATGGTCAGCACCAGGATCAGCGACACCAGCAGCAGCGTCGGGCGCGCGCCGTAGATCACGCGGGAGAGCAGATCGCGGCCGAAGCCGTCGGTGCCGAACCAGTGCTGCGCCGAGGGCGGCAGCAGGCGCGCCGAAATGGTCTGCAGGTTGGGATCGAAGGGCGCGAGCAGCGGCGCGAGCAGGGCGGTCAGCACCAGGATCGCCACCAGCGTCAGGCCGATGGTTAGCGAGGTGACGCGGCGACGGCGGCGGCGCGGCCGCACGGTTTCGAGTTCAGAGAGTTGTTGCGTCATCGGGTTCTCGGATCGGTTAACCAGGTTAGGGCGTCCGCCAGGGCGTTAAGCAGGATGAAGCAGGCGCCAATCAGCAGCGTAGAGCCGAGGATGGCCGGTACGTCGGCCGAAAAGAGCGCGTTGGTCATATAGCGCCCGACGCCCGGCCAGGCGAAGACGGTCTCGGTCAGCACCGAGCCCTCCAGCAGCGTGGCGTAGGAGAGGGCGATCACCGTCACCAGCGTGCCCAGCACGTTGGGAAAAATATGGCGCAGCAAGATGCGGCCGCGACCGGCGCCCTTGGCGCGCGCCAGCGTCACATACTCTTTGCTACTCTCTTCCAGCAGCGCGGCGCGCAGCAGACGGGTAATGCCCGCCATCGCCAGCAGGCCAAGGATCACCACCGGCAGCCAGAGATGGGCGATAGCGTTGCGGAACATCTCGCGATCGCCAGAGAGCCAGCTGTCGATCAGCACGAAGCCGGTTTTCGGCTCCAGCGTATAGACGTAGAGATCGTCGAGCCGTCCCGGCCCGGCGGACCAGTGCAGCACGGCGTAAAACAGCAGCAGCCCGAGCAGGCCGAGCCAGAACACCGGCACCGAATAGCCGAGCAGGGAGACGAAGCGCGCCACGTTGTCAATCACGCTGCCGGGCTTCCAGGCGGCGAGCAGCGCCAGGCTGACGCCGAACAGGGCGGCGAAGATCATCGAGCAGGTCGCCAGCTCAATAGTCGCGGGGAAGGTCTGCATCAGATCGTGCGCCACCGGCTGATTGGTCAGGTGGGAAAGGCCGAGGTCGCCGCGCGCCAGGTGTTCGAGGTAGCGCCAGAACTGCACCAGCACCGGCTGATCCAGCCCCAGCTCGTGGCGCACCTGCGCATAGGTCGCTTCGCTGGCGTGATCGCCGGCGATCTGCTGCACCGGATCCACCGGCGAAAGGTGGGAGAGCATAAAGGTAAAGGCCAGCAGCCCAAGCAGCGTCACCAGCAGCGACAGCAGGCTGGTGACCAGCCGCGACAGGCGCGGCCAGAGTAGCCGGGCGAACCCGGCCTCCGAGGCTGACTGCGCCATTATTTGCTGACCTGCGAGTAGTAGACCATGTCAGGGTTGATGCCCTGCACGTAGCCTTTCAGGTTATCGCGCAGCGCCACCAGGTTACGCGCCTGCAGGCCGATCACGTACGGCGAGTTTTTCAGCACCGATTCCTGCATCGCTTTGTAGAGCGCCACACGCTTCTGCGGATCGCTCTCTGCGGTCGCCGCCAGCACCTGCTTGTTCAGCTCGGGAATATGCCAGTCGGAGCGGTAAGCGATGGTTTTGCTGCCATCTTCCGGGTTATAGGCGAACGAAGCGGCGTTGGTGTTGGGATCGAAGTAGTCCGCGCCCCAGGCGTTCAGCGTCGCCTGATATTTGTGCGCCTTCACGCTGGTGGAGACTTCCGAACTCAGGCCCGGCTGCACGTTGATCTTCACGCCGCCTTTGGCAAAGCTGCCCTGCAGCGCCTGCGCGATATCGAGGTAGGGCGGCTGGTTGCTGGTGGAGAGATCGAAGCTGACGTTGGTCAGGCCCGCTTTCTGCAGAATCGCTTTTGCCTTTTCCGGATCGTAGCTGTAAGGGGTATCGTTGACCGCGCCGAGGAAGCCTTTTGGCAGGAAGGTCTGATGCACGTCGAACTGGCCTTTCAGCAGGTCGTTGGCGATGCCCTTATAGTCGAACAGGTAGCGCGCCGCTTCCCACAGCGCCGGGTTCTTCAGGGTCTCGTTGCCGCCGACGTTGAACTGAATGTAGTAGAGCGACGCCATCGGGTAGGCTTCCGTCTTCACGCCCGCCTTGCCTTTCAACGAGGCGATCTGATCGGCACCGAGGTTACGCGCGATATCCGCGTCGCCCTGCTCCAGCAGCAGACGGCGCGCCGCCGGCTCCGGCACATTTTTAATCAGCACGTTTTTCAGTTTCGGCGCGCCGGCCGGCGAGGTCGGGTTGGCGCTCAGCAGCACCACCTGATGCAGTACCACTTTACGGATCTGATAGGGGCCGCTGCCCGCCGAGTTGGTTGCCAGCCAGCCGTTGCCCAGATCGCCGTTCTTCGCGTTCGCCATCACGGTTTTTTCATCGACGATAGAGGAGACCGGCGCGGAGAGCAGGCTCAGCACATAGGTCGGGCTGACGTTGGCGCTCCAGCTGATCTGCACGTGGTTGTCATCGACTTTCTTCAGGAAGCCGTCGACGTTCTCTTTGGTCCAGCCAAGCTGCGTCAGGATAAAAGAGGGATCGAGATTGAGCTTCACCACGCGGCCCAGTGAGAAGATGACATCTTCCGGGCGCAGCGGGTTGCCGCTGGAGAATTTAGCGTCTTTGCGCAGCTCAAAGGTCAGGCTGCGGTTATCGCTGCCCGGCTGCCAGCTGCTGGCGAGCGTCGGTTTCAGATCCGTCGGGTTTTGCGGATCGGACTGAACCAGGCGCTGATAGATATTGGTAAAGGCCTGCACGCTGGTCAGTTCAAATCCTTTGGCAGGATCGAAGCTGTCGGCGTCATCGATAGACTGTGCGATAACCAGCGTATCTTTTGGCGTAGAGGCCTGTGCGGCAAAGGCGGCTGTCAGCGAAAGCGCCAACAGGGAAGCAGCGGTTTTTTTCATGGTAATTCCTTGCCTTATAAAGTAGTCACGCGAGTGTACGAGAGGGCTTGAAGGAAGAATAGTCTATTATGGGCTAACCTTATGCATAAAGGTTATAAGGGCGGCGCTCTGGTTATAAGAGACGCAAAGCGGTGTTAACTAAGTATAGAGAAACAGAACCTCAACGAAGCGTATTTAGCCTTAATTTATTCTTTATCCTTTTTTCGCCGCGCTTATAATAGCGGCAACTTTCTACTGGAGAATTCACTTGGACAGTCATTCGATTTGGTTACTGACACCGGCAAGCTGAATTTCCATGCTGCTTGCCATCCGGCGGGCAGCGATCCTCTTTAGTCACGATTGCTCCCTGAACACGCTATTTATTGTAGGGCGATCGTTATGCTGTTTTTCACTCACGCGCTTTTTCCTCCACCTCGCTCGCGTAGCTGACCGGCTGCGCCCGGCGCCTGCGTCTTCTTACCGCGTCGCGAGATCCTTGCGGCGAGCGGTTCGCGCCTGCGGCTTATTCGCCCGTCACGCTACGCACTCCCTTAAATATTTTCTTTGATTACGCACGCCTGATTTCGCGTGCCGGGATTGCTTTGCCTGTTACAGGGAGAATTCACCATGTCCGAATTAAAACTGGAAAGCCAGACGCTGACAAAAAATAGCCGCCGCGCCGCGCGAAGCGGTGCAAAAAAATATGTAATCGAGCAGGAAGCGGATCGCACGGTCGAGGCGACGCTGGCTCACTTGCACAGTCAGGCTGACGGGCTGAGCCAGCAGGAAGCGAAACGCCGTCTGTCGCAGTTCGGCCCTAACGAGGTGGCGCAGGAGAAAGCGCCACCCGCGCTGCTACAGCTGCTGATGGCCTTTCATAACCCCTTTATCTACGTGCTGCTGGCGCTGGCGGCGGTGAGCTTTTTCACCGACTACTGGCTGCCGCTGCGCGCCGGGGACGAGGGCGATCTGACCGGCGTGATCATCATCTGCACCATGGTGACGCTGAGCGCGCTGCTGCGTTTCTGGCAGGAGTTTCGCACCAATCGCGCTGCCCAGGCGCTGAAGTCGCTGGTGCGCACCACGGCGACCGTGATGCGCGACGGCGCGCCGGAGGAGATCGCCATGCGCGAGCTGGTGCCCGGCGATATCGTGCTGCTCAGCGCGGGGGATCGGGTGCCTGCTGACGTGCGTCTGATCCGTTCGCGCGATCTCTGCGTAAGCCAGGCGGTGCTGACGGGCGAGTCGCTGCCGGTCGAGAAGGTCGATCTCAGCGCCGAGCTGGCGGCGAAAAGCAGCAGCGGCCGGTCGGCGGGCAAAAGCCTGCTGGAACAGGAGAACATCTGCCTGATGGGCGCCAGCGTCTCAGGCGGCAGCGCCAGCGCCGTGGTGGTGGCGACCGGCAGTGAGACTTACTTCGGCTCGCTGGCGAAATCGCTGGTCGGCAGCCGCGCTCAGACAGCGTTCGACCGCGGCGTCAACAGCGTCAGCATGCTGCTGATCCGCTTTATGCTGATTATGGTGCCGGTGGTGCTGTTGATTAACGGCTTCAGCAAAGGCGACTGGACCGACGCCGCGCTGTTCGCGCTGGCCGTCGCCGTGGGGCTGACGCCGGAGATGCTGCCGATGATCGTCAGCTCGAACCTGGCGAAAGGGGCGATGGCGATGGCGCGTCGCAAGGTGATCGTCAAACGCCTTAACGCCATCCAGAACCTCGGCGCGATGGATCTGCTCTGCACCGATAAAACCGGCACGCTGACGCAGGATGAGATCCAGCTGTCGCACGTCCTTAACTGCGAGGGCGAAGAGGATGAACGCGTGCTGCTGCTCGGCTGGCTGAACAGCAGCAGCCAGACGGGCGGCAAAAACCCGATGGATCGGGCGGTGGTGCGCGCGGGCGCGCGACGCATCAGCGAGGCGCAGCGCAGCCGCTATCACAAACAGGATGAGCTGCCTTTCGATTTTGCGCGGCGTCGCCTGTCGGTGCTGCTGGAAGATCTGCAGCAGGGCGAATCGCTGCTGGTATGCAAAGGCGCCGTTGAGGAGATGCTCGCCATATCAACCCGCGTGCGCGTCAACGGCGAATGCGTGCCGCTCTGCGCGGCGCGGCGGACGGCGCTGCAAAAGCTGGCTGAAACCTATAACCAGCAGGGCTTCCGCGTGCTGCTGGTGGCGACGCGCGCGGGCGAGATTGCGCTGCCGCTGACGCAGGCGGAGGAGCGCGAGCTGACGCTGGAAGGGATGCTGACCTTCCTCGATCCGCCGAAAGCGAGCGCAGGCGAAGCGATTAAGGCGCTGCGCGCCAGCGGCGTGGCGGTCAAGGTGCTGACCGGCGACAACCCGACGATCACGGCGCGCATCTGCCGCGAAGTGGGGCTGGACGCCAGCGGCATGCTGACCGGCGATGAGATCGAGGCGATGAGCGACATCGAGCTGGCGCAGGCCGCCGGGCGCAGCAGCCTGTTCGCCAGGCTGACGCCGCCGCAGAAAGCGCGTCTGGTGCGGCTGTTCCAGCAGAACGGCCATACGGTCGGCTTCCTCGGCGACGGCATCAACGACGCCCCGGCGCTGCGCGACGCCGACATGGGTATTTCGGTCGACAGCGCGGCGGATATCGCCAAAGAGTCCTCCGACATTATTCTGCTGGAGAAAGATCTGCGCGTGCTGGAAGCGGGCGTGCTGAAAGGGCGCGAAACCTTCGGCAATATCATCAAGTACCTGAACATGACCGCCAGCTCTAACTACGGCAACGTCTTTTCCGTGTTGATCGCCAGCGCCTTTATTCCGTTTCTGCCGATGCTGTCGATTCATCTGCTGCTGCAGAACCTGATGTATGACATCTCCCAGCTGGCGCTGCCCTGGGACAAAATGGACCCGGAGTTCCTGCGCAAGCCGCGTAAATGGGATGCGGGCAATATCCGCCGCTTTATGCTGTGGATGGGGCCGACCTCGTCGCTGTTCGATATCACCACCTTCGCGCTGATGTGGTACGTCTTCGGCGCGAATCACGCGGGCGCGCAGTCGCTGTTTCAGTCCGGCTGGTTCGTTGAAGGGCTGCTGTCGCAGACGCTGGTGGTGCATATGCTGCGCACGCAGAAGATCCCTTTTATTCAGAGCCGCGCGGCGCTGCCGGTGCTGCTGACCACCTTCGCCATTATGGCGCTCGGCATCGCCATTCCCTTCTCGCCGCTCGGCGCGATGGTCGGTCTGGTGCCGCTGCCGCTCGCCTATTTCCCCTGGCTGGCGGCGACGCTGTTCGGCTACTGCCTGGTGGCGCAGGGCATGAAGCGGTTCTATATCCGCCGCTTCGGCCAGTGGTTCTAGGAGCACTGCGATGAAAAGAGTAAGGCTCGACCGGGCATTTCTCGGCGTCGCGCTTATCGCTATCGCGCTGATTCTGCTGACGGTGATTGTGCGCTAACGCGCGGGCGGCGAGGTGACTCGCCGCCTTTATTTTGCTTTACCCGCTGACACTCAGCTATTAACGGCCTTAATTTTCGGCCTCTTCTCTCTTTCTCAACGCTGCTATCCAGGCCGCGCCTCGCTGTACAAAATCGTAAAATTCCTTAAACAATTCGCCTGAAAATTCATCAGAAGAGAGTTGTCGCTAACCCGAATTTATGGATAATACGCAGCCAGTTTTACTTAAATTAACATAATTTACGATTACTTTACGCGACAGGGACTGTCTGATGCATCTTCGGCACAAATCTATTCTGTTCTCTTTTTCGCTGCTGGCTGGCGCTTTTTTCACCGCGCAGGCCGCGGCCGCCGACGCGCTTCCTGACACCAGCGAACAGATCCGTCAGCAGCAACAGCGCCAGCAGGCGCTGGAGCAGCAAATCGAACCGAAGGCACCCGACGTGCGGCTCTCGCCGCCCGCGTCCAGCTTCGGACGCATCGACTTTCCCGCTGAAAAACCCTGTTTTCCCATTGCGCGCGTCGAGCTGCAGGGGCAGCAGGCGCTGCCGCACTGGCTGCCGCTGCGCCGCATCGCCAGCCAGGCGCAGGGCAAGTGCCTGGGGGCGCAGGGCATTAACCTGCTGATGAGCGCCCTGCAGAACCGGCTGGTGGATCACGGCTACGTCACCACGCGCGTGCTGGCACCTTCGCAGGATCTCAACAGCGGCGCGCTGCGGCTGGTGATCCTGCCCGGCTACGTGCGGGAGGCGAAGCTGACGCCGGAAAGCGATCGCCATCTCTGGCTCTACAGCGCTTTTCCCGCACACGACGGCAACCTGCTGGATTTACGCGATATCGAGCAGGGGCTGGAAAACCTGCAGCGGCTGCCGACCGTGCAGGCGGATATGTCGGTGGTGCCTGGCGAACAGCCGGGCGAGAGCGATATTCAGGTGCGCTGGAAGCAGCAAAAAATGTGGCGCGTCGGCCTGTCGCTGGACGACTCCGGCACCCGCAGCACCGGCCGTTACTTAGGCGGCGTCACGCTGTCGCTCGATAACCCTTTCGCCCTGAGCGATCTCTTTTACCTCTCTGCCACGCACGATCTGCAAGGTCAGGGCGGCAAGGGCAGCAAAAACGTCACCGGCCACTATTCGGTGCCGTTCGGCTACTGGATGTTCTCCGTCACAGGCAGCGACTACGACTATCACCAGACGGTCGCCGGCACCAATCAGGACTACCGCTACAGCGGAAAAAGCCAAAGCCTCGACTTACAGCTCAGCCGCGTGCTGCACCGCAGCGGTTCACAGAAAACGTCGCTGACCTATGACGTGCTGACGCGCGAAACCCGCAACTATATCAACGACACCGAGGTGCAGGTGCAGCGGCGACAGACCGCCGCCTGGCGTATCGGCCTGCAGCATCGTCACTACATCCGCCAGGCGACGCTGGACGCGGGGGTCAGCTATCAGCGCGGCACGCGCTGGTTCGGTGCCCAGCCCGCGCCGGAGGAGTATTTCGGCGAGGCGACGGCGCTGAGCAAAATCGTGCAGCTTAACGCGCAGTTCAATCTGCCGTTTACGCTGGCCGATCAGCATTTTCGTTACAACATGCAGTATCTGCGCCAGATGAGCAGCACGCCGCTCACGCCGCAGGAGCAGTTTTCCATCGGCAACCGCTGGACGGTGCGCGGCTTCGACGGCGAGCGCACGCTCAATGCCAGCCGCGGCTGGTATCTGCGCAACGACATTGCCTGGAGCACGCCGCTGCCCGCGCAGGAGCTCTATCTCGGCGTGGACTATGGCGAGGTGGGCGGCGCGGGCAGCGAGCTGCTCACCGGCCAGCACCTGGCGGGCGGGGTGGCCGGGCTGCGCGGTCAGGCGTTCCACACCGGCTATGACCTGTTTATCGGCACGCCGCTCTCTAAACCGGACGGCCTGCGCACCAGCGACGTCACGCTCGGCTTCAACCTCAACTGGAGCTACTGAGCATGCGCGCAGGGAACTATGAGATTAAATCGCCGCTGATCCTCGGCGGCGAAGAGAGCGAAGCGGAAGTGCTGGGCGCCGCGGTCTGGCTCTGGATGCACTCGCCGCTGCATCGCGACGCGCCGCTGCACGCGCTGCCGACGCTGCTGCTGCCGATCGTTAAAACACAGCAGTATGTGCTGGTCGCCGACGCGGGCGAGCCGGTTTTTTTCTTTAGCTGGGCCTGGCTGAATGAAGAGGCCGAAGCGCGCTATCTCACGCTGCCTGCGATCCATTTCCCGCCCGAGGACTGGAACAGCGGCGAGCGCATGTGGTGCTGCGACTGGATCGCGCCGTTTGGTCATACCGCGGCGATGAGCCGTCTGGTGCGCCGCGACCTCTTTCCTCACGCCTGCTGGCGGGCGTTAGACCATCGCGGCGAACAGCGCGGCAAGCGCGTACTCAATTTTCATGGCGCCAGCGTTAACCGCGAGGCGGCAAAAAAGTGGCGGCAGGCGCACCCGCTCGCCGTGGCGTTACCACAAATCTGATAGGGACATTAGATGAACAGAAACCTCTACCGCATTATTTTCAACAAAGCGCGCGGCATGCTGATGGTGGTGGCCGATATTGCCGGTTCAGGCCGCGCAGGCGGCGCGCGCGCATCGGGCGCGGGCCATACGCTCAGCCGACTCATCGGTCGGGTTGGCGCGCTGAGCTTCAGCCTCTGGCTGGCGATGGGCGTCATCCAGCCCGCCAGCGCCGCCATTGTCGCCGACTCGCAGGCGCCGGGCGGTCAGCAGCCGACCATTATCAACAGCGCCAACGGCACGCCGCAGATCAATATTCAGACCCCTTCCGCCGGCGGGGTGTCGCGCAACAGCTACAGCCAGTTCGACGTCGGGCAGCAGGGCGCCATTCTCAACAACTCCCATAAAAACGTGCAGACCGAACTGGGCGGCATGGTGAGCGGCAACCCCTGGCTGGCCCGCGGCGAGGCCAAAGTGATCCTCAACGAGGTTAACTCGCGCGATCCCAGCCGCCTGAACGGCTTTGTCGAAGTGGCGGGGCAAAAAGCGCAGGTGGTAATCGCCAACCCGTCCGGCATCACCTGCAACGGCTGCGGATTTATCAACGCCAACCGCGCCACGCTCACCACCGGCCAGGCGCAGATCACCAACGGCAACCTCACCGGCTTTAACGTCGAGCGCGGCGAGATAGCGGTCGAAGGGGCGGGGCTGGACAGCTCGCGCCAGGACTACACCGACATTATCGCCCGCTCGGTGAAAATCAACGCCAGCGTCTGGGCTAAGGATCTGAACGTCACCACCGGGCGCAACCAGGTGGATGCGGCGCATCAGCAGGTCACGAAACAGGGTGACGACCCCGCTTCGCGTCCGCAGGTGGCGCTGGACGTCTCCAGCCTCGGCGGCATGTATGCCGGGAAAATCCGCCTGATCGGCACCGAAGCGGGCGTCGGCGTGCGCAACGCGGGCAACATCGGCGCGCAGGCGGGTGCGGTCACCCTCACCGCCGACGGCCGCATCGAAAACAGCGGCAGCATACGCAGCAGCGGCGAGCTGCAGGTCGCCACGCGAGAGGGCTTAAGCAACAGCGGCACGCTCTTCGCTGGCGGCAGCGCCACCGTCGCCAGCGCGGCGGAGGCGCAAAACAGCGGCTCCATCGCGGCACGCAATAACGTTACGCTGCAGGCCGCCCGTCTCAACAGCACCAACGCGGGCACGCTCGCCGCCGGGGTCCAGGAGGACGGCAGGCTCGGCGAGTCGGGCGATCTGACGCTCGCGGCCGATGGCGCGCTGAGCGCCCAGGGCAAGAACCTGGCGGGCGGCAGCCTGACCGCGCGCGGCCAGCGGCTGGATCTCAGCGGCAGCCGCACGCAGGGGAAAAACATCACCCTTGAGGCGCGCGACGGCGACATCGTGACGCGCGGCGCCACCCTCACCGCGCAGCAGCAGCTCACCGCCCACACCGACAAAATGCTGGATAACGACGGCGGCGCGCTGGCCGCCAGCAGGCTCGATCTGCAGGCGCACGACCTCTCCAGCCAGCAGGGCCAGATTATGCAAACCGGCAGCGATGACCTCGCCATCGCGCTGCCGGGCAGCCTGAATAACCAGGGCGGCCAGCTGGCGGGCAACGGCAATATCGACCTCAAGGCCGCGGCGCTGGATAACCGCTCCGGCGCCATCGTCGCCGCGCAGCAGGGCAGCCTGACGATGCAGGTCAGCGGCGCGGTCGATAACCGCCAGGGCGAACTGGCGGCGAGCCGCGATCTGAGGCTGAACGCCGATCGGCTGGACAACCGCCAGGGCCGCGCGTCGGCGGCAACCGGCGCCGCCAGCCTCGCCACGCAGCAGGCGCTGGCAAATCAGGCGGGCCGTATTGGGGCGAAGGGCGATCTGACCCTCAGCGCCGCCGGTCTGGAGAATCAGGAGGGCACGCTGCTGGGCGATAACCTCCAGCTAGGGCTGGGACAGCGGGCGCTGGATAACCAGCGCGGCGTCATCGCCGCGTCAGGCGCGCTGCGCAGCGACAGCGGCGCGCTCAACAACGACGGCGGCCTGCTGCAGGCGGGCGGCGATCTGCTGCTCGACACGCACGGCGCGCGCCTGAGCAATCAGCTGAGCGGCGACAGCGGCGGCATCCTGAGCACCGGCGCGCTGACGCTGCGCAGCGGCGATCTGGATAACCGCCAGGGGATGCTGGCGGGCGGCGCGACCTGGCTCACCACCCAGGCGCTGAACAACAGCGGCGGCACGCTGGTGGGCAAACAGCAGCTGCGCATTGAGAGCGACGGCGCGCTGACCAACGACGCGGGCCTGCTGCAGTCGGGCGGCGACGCCCTTGTCGACACGCACGGCTATGCGCTAAGCAACCGCGACAGCGGCAGCAAGGGCGGCATCAGCAGCCTGGGCGCGCTAACGCTTGACGCCGGGGCGATCGACAACCAGCAGGGCTTTATCGTCAGCCAGGGCGATCTCCGGTTAAAGGGCACGCAGCTGGATAACCAGCGCGGCACGCTCGCCTCGCAGGCGGCGCTCTCCGCCGCTGCGGCGAACGTCAGCAACCAGGACGGCGCTATTAAAGCGGGCCAGGGGCTGTCGCTGGAGGCGGCGCAGCGGCTCGATAATCAGGGCGGCACCATCGGCGCGGGCAAAGTGCTGCGCGTCACGGCCGACGAGCTGCTTAACGGCCAGGGCGTGCTGGCGAGCGGCGACACAGGCAGCCTGGACTTTGACGTGCTGGATAACCGCGGTGGGCAGCTGGCGGCGCAGGAGGCGCTGACGCTGCGCGGCGGCACGCTCGATAACAGCGACGGCGGCCTTATCCAGAGCGGCGAGCGTCTTGATATCGGCACAGAGACGCTGCTCAACCAGAACAGCGGCGAGAAAGGCGGGCTGACCAGCCAGGGCGAGATGCTGATCCGCGCCGGGCGGATGGAGAACGCGCAGGGGATGGCCCTGAGCGGAAAAGCCTTGCAGCTGACGGCGGGCAGCCTGAATAATGCAGCTGGCACGCTGGTGGCGAAAGACCAGCTGCGCCTCGACATCACATCGCCGCAGAACGCGCTGCGCCTTAACACTGCATCAATGCTGAGCGCGCTGCGCCTCGATACGGCATCAGCGCTGAATAACCGGGCAGGCCTGCTGCAGGGCGGTAGCGTGCTCGTCGACAGCCACGGCCAGGGCGTCGACAACCAGAACGGCACCCTCTACAGCCTGGGCGATCTCAGCCTGCAAGGCAGCGATATCGACAATCAGGGCGGCACGCTGGGCGCGAAGGGCGACCTCAGCCTGCAAAGCGGCGAGCTGGATAACCGCAACGGCGGGCGCGTGGTGAGCGAGCAGGCGGCCAGCCTCACCACCGCGCATCTGGATAACCGCGGCGGGCAGATCCAGAGCGTCGGCGATCTGCTGCTGTCGAGCGCGCAGGGCGCTATTGATAACGCCGCCGGTCTTATCCGCAGCGGCGCGACCGCCGTGCTCAACGCGCTGCAGCTCAATAACCAGGATACCCAGGGCGCACAGCAGGGCATCGAAGCCGCCAGTATCGAGGTCAACAGCGACAGCATCGCCAACCAGCGCGGCAGGCTGCTGGCCGACCGGCAGCTGACCATCAACAGCCGCGGCAGCCTCGACAACAGCAGGGCGAACTCTCTGCCGGAGAGGATCTGTTGCTGCAGGGCGATGGCCTGACGCTGACCAACAGCGCAGGCGGCGTCAGGGCGGGACGATCGCTGACGATCCGCGCCGATCGACTCGGCGGCGACGGCCAGATCCTCTCGCGCGGCGACATGACGCTGGTCAGCCAGCAGAGCCTGAACAACAGCGGCGAGATGATCGCCAACGGCAGCTTCAACTTCACCACGCCAGGCGACGTCGTTAACAGCGGCAAGCTGCTGGCGGGCGGCAAGCTGGATCTGCGCGCCAGCAATCTGCTGAACGCTGCCAGCGGCGAGATCAACGCCGGGCAGGACTGGCTGACGCTTAACGGGCAGCTCACCAACTACGGCCTGATAGACGGCAAGCAGACGCTGCTCAAGGCCGGCACCTTAACCAATATCGGCAGCGGCCGGATATACGGCGACACGGTCGGCGTGCAAGCTGGCACCTTCAATAACCTGGCGGAGAACGGCAGCGCCGCCACGCTGGCGGGGCGCGAGCGGGTCGATATCGGCGTGCAGACGCTGAACAACCTCGATCACGGCCTGATCTACAGCGCGGGGGATATGGCGCTGGGCGGGCAGCTGGACGCCAGCGGACTGGCGACCGGCAGGGCTGGCACCCTTAACAACCACAGCGCCACCATCGAGTCGGCGGGCGATATGCAGATTGACGCCGGGCAGATCAATAACGTCAACGACCATTTCAGCACCGAGCTGGCGACCGTTTCCACCGAGGCGATCACCGAATATCAGCAGTCGGGCGACACCGTACGCTGGAAAGCGGGCGAGCCGGGCGTGTTTGTCGATCGCAACTCCGCCGACTCGCTGCGCAATCTCAACACGCCGGGCAAAACCGGCAGCAACCACGACCGCTTCACCCAGTATGACTACACTCGCACGGTGCAGGAGACGCAGATCGCCGAAAGCGATCCGGCGAAGATCATCGCGGGCGGCAATATGACGCTGAACGCCGATAAGGTGTTCAACGATAAGAGCCAAATCGTCGCGGGCAACACGCTGACGATGAACGCGGGGGAACTTGATAACGTCGAGGTGGCGGGCCAGCGTATTACCACCGACGTCGGTAAAGTCACCAGCTACTACCGCATCCGCCATAAAGGCGGCGACAGCCAGGGCAAAAAAGGCTCAGCCTATGCGCCGCCGGAGGTGATTGAGACGATTGCGCTGAAGCCGAGCCAGCTGGTCGATCACGGCAGCATTAGCGGCACGCCACTCTCGCTGGCACCGCAGAGCGCGCAGGGCACCAACGCCGCGATCGGCCATACCGGCGGCGTCAGCGCCGCCGTGGCGGGCAGCGCGCTGGCGCCTGAGTGGCAGGCGGTCGACACCGGCGCGCTGCCCGCTATCGCCGTCGCCGCTCTGAAGCCGGGGCAGCGCTTTGAGGTTCCCAGCAGCGTCGCGCCGCAGCAGGGCGAAGCGGCGCCCGTGGTGCGCATCGTCGGGCCGGATACGCGCCTGCCGGACAACAGCCTGTTCAAAACCAATCCGTCGCCCGGCGGCAAATACCTGGTGGAGACCGATCCGCGCTTTACCCAGGAGAAGCAGTGGCTGAGCAGCGACTATATGCAGGAGCAGCTGACGCAGAACAGCGACAACGTCCTGAAGCGCCTCGGCGACGGTTTCTACGAACAGCGCCTGATCCGCGAACAGGTGATCAACCTGACGGGGCAGCGCTATCTGGACGGCTACAGCAACGACGAAGATCAGTACAAAGCGCTGATGAACAACGCCATCGACTTCAGCCAGCAGTACAACCTGACACTCGGCGTAGCGCTGACGCCGGAGCAGATGGCGCTGCTGACCAAAGATATCGTCTGGCTGGTTAACGCGCAGGTCAGGCTGCCGGATGGGTCTACCCAGACGGTGCTGGTGCCGCAGGTTTACGCACGCGTTCAGCCGGGCGATGTCGACGGCAGCGGCGCGCTGATCGCGGGCCGCAACCTCAACCTGAACCTGGGCGGCGGCCTGTTCAACAGCGGCACGCTGGCCGGACGCGAAGTGGTGAAGCTGAGCGCCGACAATATTACTAACCTGGCGGGCACCATCAAGGGCGCCAGCGTCGATCTCAACGCCCGCACCGATATCAACAACATCGGCGGCGTGATCCAGGGCACCGACTCGCTGCTGGCCAGCGCCGGACGGGATATCAACGCCATCAGCACCACGCGCAGCGTTGAGAGCCGCAGCGGCGATAACAGCTTTGCGCGCACCACCGTCGACAGCGTGGCGGGCATGTACGTGCAGGGCGATGACGGCAGGTTGATCCTGCAGGCGGGACGCGATATCAACCTGACGGCGGCGCAGGTGGTCAACAGCGGCGAGTCGAGCCAGACGGTGCTGCATGCGGGCCGCGACCTCAGCCTGAATACCGTCACCACCGCGAGCCGCGACGATATCGTCTGGGACGGCGACAACAGCCTGAAGCAGGGCAATACGCAGGAGATCGGCAGCGAAGTGGTGGGCAAAGGCGACGTTTCGCTGCTGGCAGGCAACGATCTTAAGGCGCGCGCCGCCACCCTGTCGGCCGACCTCGCGCTGGCGCTGACCGCCGGACAGGACGTTACGCTGACGAATGGTGAGAACACCCAGGATCTGGACGAGCGGCATAAGGTGACCGGCAGCAGCGGCTGGCTGTCGAAGAGCACCACCACCACGCGCGATCAGATTGCGCGCCAGACGGCGCAGGGCAGCGCGCTGAGCGGCGACAGCGTCACGGTTGCGGCAGGCAACGACCTGCGCGTGCAGGGCAGCCAGATCGCGGGCACGCGCGACGTCGCGCTGCAGGCGGGCAACGACCTCAGCGTGGCGGGCGCGACGGAGCGCAACAGCGAGCAGCACCTGGCGCAGGAGAAAAAGCGCGGGCTGTCGGGCACCGGCGGCATCGGCTTCAGCTACGGCACGCAGAGCCTGAAAACCACCGACACGGCGCAGGATGTGACGAACCAGGGCAGCACCGTCGGCAGCGTGAACGGCAGCGTGACGCTGGAGGCGGGCAACCGTCTGGACGTGAACGGCTCCGAACTTATCGCCGGCAAAAACCTGACGCTGGACGGGCGCGACGTCAGCATCACCGCAGCGGAAAACCAGAGCAGCCAGACGCACAAGGTCGAGCAGAAAACCTCCGGCCTGACGCTGGCCCTCTCCGGCACGGTGGGCAGCGCGCTCAATACGGCGGCGCAGACGGTGCAGGAGGCGAAGTCCGCCGACAGCGGACGGCTGGCGGCGCTGCAGGGCACCAAAGCCGCGCTCAGCGGCGTGCAGGCAACGCAGGCCGCGCGCCTGGCGGCGGCGCAGGGCAACAGCCCGGAGAACAACAACGCCATCGGGGTCAGCCTCTCTTACGGCAGCCAGTCCTCCACCTCCACGCAGCGCAGCGAGCAGCGCACCGCCCAGGGCAGCAGCCTGACGGCGGGGGACAACCTGAGCGTGGTGGCGCGCGGCAGCGGCGTGAAAGGCGCCGACGGCGACCTGAGGGTGCAGGGCAGCCAGCTGCAGGCCGGCAGGGATGTGCTGCTGTCGGCCAACCGGGACCTGAACCTGCTGTCGGCCGCGAATACCTCCTCGCTGGAGGGGAAAAACGAGAGCCACGGCGGCAGCCTGGGCGTGGGCATCGGCGCGGGCCAGGGCGGCTGGGGCATCAGCGTCTCCGCCAGCGTCAACAAGGGCAAAGGCAGCGAGCAGGGCAGCGGCGTCACCCACACCGAGACTCAGGTAAGCGCGGGCAGCCAGGTCACGCTGGCGAGCGGGCGCGACACCACGCTTCAGGGCGCGCAGGTGAGCGGCGAGAAGGTGAAGGCGGAGGTGGGGCGCAACCTGACGCTTGCGAGCGAGCAGGACAGCGACCGCTACGACTCGAAGCAGCAGAGCGCCAGCGCGGGCGGCAGCTTTACCTTCGGCTCGATGACCGGCTCGGCCAGCGTCAGCGCCTCGCGCGACAGGATGCACAGCACCTGGCAGAGCGTGGAGGAGCAGACCGGCCTCTTCGCGGGCAAGGGCGGCTTTGACGTGAGCGTCGGGGCGCACACGCAGCTGGACGGGGCGGTCATCGGCTCGACCGCGGCGGCGGATAAAAACCGGCTGGAGACGGGGACGCTGGGCTGGAATAACATCGAGAACCACGCGGACTATAAGGTAGAGCACCAGAGCGCGGGCATCAGCACGGGCGGCAGCATCGCCGGTCAGTTTGCCGGAAATATGGCGAACGGGCTGCTGGTGGGAGCGAACCACAGCGGCAGCGACAGCTCGGTGACGAAGGCGGCGGTGAGTGAGGGCACGATAGTTATCCGCGACCGGGAGAAGCAGGCGCAGGACGTGAGCGGGCTGAGCCGGGACGTGGCGCACGCCAACCAGACGCTGTCGCCGATATTCGACAAGGAGCGTGAGCAGAACCGGCTGCAGGAGGCGCAGCTGATTGGTGAGATAGGCAGCCAGGCGGCGGATATCGCCCGGACGGAGGGGCAGATACGGGCGACGAACGCCGCGAATGAGCGGATGAAGGCGGTCACGCCGGGACAGCTGAAGGCGGCGGAAGCGGAATGGCGGAAGGCGAACCCGGGGAAAGAGCCGAAGGCGGACGATATCAGCGGGCAGGCTTACCAGACCTTCTATAACCAGGCGTTCAGTGAGAGCGGGTTCGGCACCGGCGGTAAGGTTGAGCAGGCAATTCAGGCGGCGACGGCGGCGGTGCAGGGCCTGGCGGGGGGCAACCTGGCGCAGGCGGCCAGCGGGGCGGCGGCACCGTACCTGGCGGAGGTCATCCACGACATGACCACCACGAAGGATGCGAACGGCAAAGAGGTGGTGAACGTCGAGGCGAACCTGATGGCGCACGCGGTGGTGGGCGCGGTAACGGCTTACGCGGCGGGCAACAGCGCGCTGGCGGGCGCCTCGGGCGCGGCGATGGGCGAGTATATCGCGCAGCAGATGTACCCGGGCGTGGACCGCAATGACCTGACGGAGGAGCAGCGCCAGACGATAAGCGCGCTGGGGACGCTGGCGGCAGGGCTGGCGGGCGGCGTGGCCGGAGACAGCACGGCGGGCGCGGTGGCCGGGGCGCAGGCGGGGAGGAATGCGGTTGAGAATAATCAATTGCACGAAGATGAGGCCCGCCAGCTTGATAAAGAAATGCTGGACTGTAAAAAGACAGGCGGCGACTGTAGTAAGGTTGCGGAGAAATACATTGAAATTAGCAACAAAAACAGTCAGGAGCTTAAAGCCGCCTGCACTGGCGGGGGGGTTACCTGTGTAACATGGGAGGAGTTGATACAGGCCGATACCAATGTCGCCCGGGATGAAAATCCCAGCCAGTTTCGTCTAAGCGAAAAACTGAAAGATCCGTCAGCAGCAGCACTAGTGAATTATCTTAATGGAGCAGACCTTAAATTCCTTAAGGATAATATTAGCTCAGGAGATCGTGTTATGGCTGTGGTTATGGATCCGACCTCATGGCCAACCATAGTTATGGGAGGGAGAGCAATATTGACTAACGCTGTTAATAATACTAAAGAACAGCTTATTGCTGTAGGCGTGGGGACCGGGTTAGGGGCAGGTATCCAATACGAAACAACGCGTGAGGTAAAATTAACAGATATGATTGGTACCGGTCTGATTGGTGCCATCACGGCAGGTAAAGGTTATAACCCCACAATGACGTGGAATGCGGCTGGGGGATATTATCAGGCTAAAATCAGCGGTGACGATCCCTTTATGGCAGCGCTGCTGAGCAAGGCTGGTGCATCGGCTGGTTATGCGGCAGGTAATGTGATCAAGGTTCCTTTTGATAAAAAGCTCAACCCAGTTTCTAAGCAGTACGAATGGGTATCGACAGGTGTCTGGACAATAACAAAACCAGCTCCGCAAAATCCATTGCCATCAATAGTAGGTAATCTCGGCGATTCTGCTGCATCTGGGATGGTTCAAGATAAGCTGAAAGATGTCGGAGGTAAGTAATGAAAAATAGCACCAAGTCATTACTTAACCTTTTGTATCTATGTTGCTCAATGGCGATTGTGATTTTTATTTTGACAATCTTGGGGCGCTTACTCGGGGCATGGTTGGCTTGGAATATGAATGATAAATTTCCATTTTCATCTGAGGATTTATTGATTTGCCTCAAGCTAACCTGGATGGGGCCCCCGACTGGATTTATTTTTTGGTATTTTTATTACCGATAAGTTTTTATGAACCCCAGCCCTCAGCGGCCGGGATCTTCTTATATACCCTTCTGCAGTCGCCGGATCTTACCGGCGACTTACCGATAAAGAACTCGTTAGCTCCGGCTGGCCGCAGCTGCGGATGGTCTGCCAGATGGAGGTCACCAGCCACCTGCTGTCGGGCGTCGCCTTTGGCAGCGTCTGCGAAACCAGCGAAGTCGATCTCGCTGCCCGGCTGGCAGAACAGACGCCCGCGCACTCCCTGACGATAATGGACAAGGGCTTTTATGCCCTGGGCCTGCTTCATCAATGGCAGACGTCAGGAACGGAAAAGCACTGGATGATCCCGCTGCGCAAAGGTGCTGAGTACCGGGTAAAGGAGAAGCTGGGTCCCGGACATGAGCTGGTTGAGCTCAGTCTGACGACGCAGGCGTGTAAAAAGTGGGAGGGGTCATCGGCTCGACCGCGGCGGCGGATAAAAACCGGCTGGAGACGGGGACGCTGGGCTGGAATGACATTGAGAACCACGCGGACTATAAGGTAGAGCACCAGAGCGCGGGCATCAGCACGGGCGGCAGCATCGCCGGTCAGTTTGCCGGGAACATGGCGAACGGGCTGTTGGTCGGGGCGAACCACAGCGGCAGCGACAGCTCGGTGACGAAGGCGGCGGTGAGCGAGGGCGCGATAGTTATCCGCGACCGGGAGAGCCAGGCGCAGGAGGTGAGCGGGCTGAGCCGGGACGTGGCGCACGCGAACCAGACGCTGTCGCCGATATTCGACAAGGAGAAGGAGCAGAACCGGCTGCAGGAGGCGCAGCTGATTGGTGAGATTGGCAGCCAGGCGGCGGATATCGCGCGGACGGAGGGGCAGATACGGGCGACGAAAGCCGGTAAGGCGGAGCTGGCGGCGAAAAATATCAAAGAGCCG
Source organism: Enterobacter sp. BRE11 (assembly GCF_031844285.1). Taxonomy (NCBI): domain Bacteria; kingdom Pseudomonadati; phylum Pseudomonadota; class Gammaproteobacteria; order Enterobacterales; family Enterobacteriaceae; genus Enterobacter; species Enterobacter sp. BRE11. Next base: position 49,235 of record NZ_JAUZUX010000019.1, on the reverse strand, counting down.
GGCGAAGGCGCGTCGAAGGAAGAGTGGGCGAAGTACAACGAGAAGCTGACGGCGACGGACAGCTATAAGGCCGCCCAGCAGCAGTGGGGCACGGGCAGCGCCATCCAGCAGGGCATTCAGGCGGCGACGGCGGCGGTGCAGGGCCTGGCGGGGGGCAACCTGGCGCAGGCGGCCAGCGGGGCGGCGGCACCGTACCTGGCGGAGGTCATCAAACAAACCGCGCCGGATGAAGCCAGCCGTATAATGGCTCATGCGGCCGTAGCCGGAGTGATAGCTGCGGCGCAGGGCAATTCAGCACTGTCCGGCGCGGCTGGCGCAGCGACCACGGCGGCAATGGGTGAAGCCATCAAGAATGCGCTGTATGGCAACGTGCCGGTAAGCCAGCTGAGCGAGGAGCAGAAGCAGACGCTGGTCGCGCTGGGCACGGTTGCGGCAGGTCTCGCGGGCGGCCTTACCGGTAACTCAGCAGCTGACGCGGTCGCAGGCGCACAGGCTGGCCAGAATGAAATCAGTAACAATATGTTTAGCGCGGGCATGTTGCAGCAGATGCTGGCACAGGAAACGCTGAACTCGGCGGCGATGGCCGAAGCGGGTAAAGGCGGTGCAAACGAGCAGGCGGCGCTGGCGCTGACCAGGAAGGTAAAGGAAGGACTGGATGCGGCATGCCGGTCAAATCCCGGGTGCGTCCTGATGGCAATAGTATCGGCGCAGAGCCAGCAGCATACGGGAGGAGCAGGCAGTAAAACTGAAACCGTGCCGGTTAATGACGATTTGACCGGAGGAAAGCTGGTGAATCCGGCTCAGGATCAGAATAAAGGAACGACGCTTACCAGCCCTGATCAATCAGACCAGCAGAGTGCGACAAATACCGGAAATACTGAAGGAATCACCGGTACAGGTGAAAATACGACGACAACGCCGATTCCTGATGGGCCGAATAAGGATGACTTGGCTTATTTGTCAACGGGAGGAAATGTTGCTAGAAAAAATGCGAATGAACCAATTCGATTTATTGATGGAGTAAATGTAAGAGATATAAAAACAGGTGAGTATTTTAGCGGAACCGTAGATTTAAAACCTACGCTTGACAGGATACTGACTGGTGGCTCTTATCCACATAAAAATAATGGGACTATATTCCAGAATCGCTCTGACAGGGATACTGGTAAAACAGGGCTCCCTCCGCAACAGCCTGGATACTACAAAGAATACGTACACCCAACCCCGGGCATTTCAGGTCCAGGTCCCCAACGGATAGTTGTTGGTCAGAAAGGTGAAACATATTATACGAATGATCATTATAAAACGTTCATAAGGATTAAATAGGAAAATAAGAATGACTAATGATAACAATTTTTTCAGGTTCATAGATGGTCAAGCATCATATAATACAGGCGAAGTTTTCTTCGCCAGGTTAGATCCGTTGATTTCTAATACTGATGAGTTGTTAAAATCTCTTTATTACTTATTATGGTTTCCAGGGTATTTTGGTTTCAACTGGAATGCATTGGAAGATTGCTTGCGTGATTTCAATTGGATTAATGAAAATAAAATAATAATAGTGCATGATGTGCTACCTAACATTTCAAAAAAAGATTTAAAAATATATTTGGAGATTTTAAGAGATACTGCCTTGAATTGGCGTGATTATGATCAGCATACATTGGAAGTGGTTTTTCAGGAAAAAGATCGTGAGCATATCACTAATATTCTATTGTCTTGATGGTGTGCTTTGTAATTCAAGTAAATAAATATAATTTAGGTTAAGAATATCCATTTTAGCACGATTGAAAAAGCAGCGGGTAGGGCCTGCCGCCATTAGGGCGATAAAATCACCAGTCTGACAGCACCATCAAGGGCGTCAGCGTCGATCTTCCCACCGCACCGATATTAACAACATCGGCGGCGCAGGTGGCCAACCGAGGCAAGTCGAGCCAGACGGTGCTGCATGCAGGCCGCGACCTTAGCCTATTACCGCGAGCCGCGACGATATCATTTGGGACGGCGATAACAGCCTGTAGTAAGGCAATACGCCGAAGTGGTAGGCAAAGGCGACGTCGCGCTACAGGCGGGCAACGATCTCAGCGTGGCGGGCGCGACGGAGCGCAACAGTGAACAGCACCAGAGCGCGGGCATCAGCACGGGCGGCAACCTGGCGCAGGCGATTACCGGTTATGCAAGGTAAAATAGCGCCTGCTTTTAGTGAACCTGGTAGAGGTGTTCAGATATTGCCTAATATGCAAGAAAGAGTAAATGTTGATTGGCTTATAAAAAATGAATACATTTAGGAGGTTCATTAATATGCTGCTCAGTATTGAAGAAATTCAGAAAGAAATTGATGACATGGTCTCGAAAATTGGCTATCCACCTCATTCTGTAACTGTTTTTTCTGTACCCACTAATGATGGAACTCCTTACGTTTCATTTGAAAAAGAAATGTATAATTATATTTCATCAGAAAGAGGGTACGAGTTTTCAAGAAAGACCACGAAATCAATTGATGAACTACTTTATTGGATTACTTCAGATTTCGTATCAAATATATCTTTCCAATACGAACTTGAACATCGCATACCTGGGCGAGATGGCCGTCGTATGGCATTTCCTATGATTATTGCATTTATGGCAAGAATGAATAAAGAATGGGAAATTAAAGCACAAAAGGAGATTGATCAGACCCTCTCCAATGCGCCCTATGATGACAGTCTTTATTTATAAGTTTAGCTGCTCAAATCCCGGCCATCTAGGCCGGGATTACCCTTCCCTGCAGCCGCACTTACTACCTTATGATAACCGGCATCTCCCACGCCTGGTTCAGCGCGCCCAGAAAAAAACTTCAGCCACGCACTGACCTTCTTACGGTTCATCTGCGTGACGCTCAGCGCCAACAAGGGCAGCGCCATCCAGCAGGGCAATTCAGGCGGCGACGGCGGCGGTGCAGGGCCTGGCGGGGGGCAACCTGGCGCAGGCGGCCAGCGGGGCGGCGGCACCGTACCTGGCGGAGGTCATCCACGACATGACCACCACGAAGGATGCGAGCGGCAAAGAGGTGGTGAACGTCGAGGCGAACCTGATGGCGCACGCGGTGGTGGGCGCGGTAACGGCTTACGCGGCGGGCAACAGCGCGCTGGCGGGCGCCTCGGGCGCGGCGATGGGCGAGTATATTGCGCAGCAGATGTACCCGGGCGTGGACCGCAATGACCTGACGGAGGAGCAGCGCCAGACGATAAGCGCGCTGGGCACGCTGGCGGCGGGGCTGGCGGGCGGCGTGACGGGTGACAGCACGGCGGATGCGGTGGCGGGTGCGCAGGCGGGAAGGAATGCGGTTGAGAATAATGCGCTGAACGTAGCACAAAACAAGTCTCGTGCTGAGGAAATGTCACAATGCCAGGGCAACAAAGCTTGCGAAGGAACAGTCACAGAGAAGTACAAGCAAATCTCAGCGGAACAACAAAAGAGCATTGTGGAGTGTACGGGTGCCAGGGACTGTGTTGATAAAGCGAATGAGGTTGGCAGGTTGCGGGCTGATTATGCCCGCCGTACCAGTGAGTTGCTGGAAAAAGCGCGTGCTGAAGGCGGTCTGAGTCCGGCAGAGCAAAATGAGTTGTCAGTACTTCAGGTGACAACTATCCAGCTTGAGGCAGACAGAAACGCGGCGATCCATAATGCACTGGTGTCCGGTGATTCGGAGGAAGCGAAGCAACTTGCGATCAACTCCCTGGCTCAGGTGGCCGGAACCAGCGCGGCGGGAATCGCTGCTGGAATCGGGAAAACTAAATCCGGTGCACAATCAAGAAATAGAATTGAACAAACACTTTCCCCTGAGAAAAATTGGGAGAGCGCCCGAAATAAAGCATTGGATATTGTCGGTAATTTAGGTTCTGATTCTAAACCTGTGATTGGACGGTTGGAAGTAAGTGCTGGAAATGGGAAAGTTATTGGTCGGTAATCTAGCGATGGTAAAGTTGGTTGGCGTGTTGCTTATGATCCAGAAAAAGGCACCCATATTAATATATGGGATTACTCTCAAGGTAAGGGGCCAGGAAAAGCAGTTAAGCAGGTAATACCATTTGAGGGTAACGAAAAAGCCTTTGAAACGATATTGAAGCAGCTAAACAGGTAGATAACATGACTTTATTTGAAGAGTGTCAAGAAGCAGTTAGTGCTGATTTTGGTATCGTTGAGGACCAACAAAAGAAAGAAGTGGTTGATATTTTTAATAAATATCCTTTTGAAAGTGGGGCTATTCTGTGGTCGAGAATTGAATATTATGATTATGAGGATATTGATAGTTTATTAAATGTAAACCTCATGGAAAACGTTAATGTATTCGTTCTCGCAGATGATGAAAATATTCCTATTTTCAGGGCAAACTTGAGTTTGATTGCTGAAAATATTTATGCTGTTACAGCATTATCACCGAAATTATTCATTTTTAATGATGAAATCATACTGCAACCTTTATTCCCAACTGAAAGGTTCCGCTTGGGAATAAGATCTAAATAACAGATGATTCGAAAAATAAATCCCGGCCTTAGTGCCGGGATTTTACTTTATACGCCAGCCGGTTATCCTTCAGTCGCCAGCCGGATGATCAACTGTCCCGGTCCGGTGATCACCTCGATCTTCTGCCCGATCTTAAATCCCAGCGCCTCTAGCCAGCGGCCTTTAATGGTTAACTGTGGCAGCGGGTTCGGCTGGCCCCTGTTGGGCCGATATCCGACTTTGTAATAATGCGCGGCGGTTGTAGGCGTGCAGGTCTCTGGCTTATGATGTGTATCAGCCATAATCAACTCCTTATCAGTTGGTTGTGGTCAGCGGCTGCTGCGGGTTGCCGCCCGCTCCAGCCGCGCTAAAAAATCTCTTGTTTCGTGCTTCCCGTTCCGTTGTGACCTGTATAAATATACATCTTTTGTCGCAAAAACTCGCTTAAAGCTAAATAATATATTGCGACACTTCTCGAAAAAAAGGATTATTTTTCAAGCCGTACTTCGTTTATCTCTTCTTTTGGTGGTGCACTGTAATATTAGGGTACTAAATTTAAGTATTTTTCTTTATCAAAAACTATTACGCAGCAGATGAAACATGCAGGATCTGGTTCAAGGGGGGGGCATATGGGCCTGGACAACCGGGACATGTATTTAACGTTGTAAATTAAAAAGGAATAGTTCGGTTCCTTGATGGGCAATCGGGAAAGTCTGCTGACCTTAATCAGTTAAAATCATTTCAATTGTTGAGGGTAAATTAATGGTTAATTTTGAACAGGCTGTCGAGAAGGCTTGTGATTATTTAAGAAATAACGACATTCCACTTATCATTACACTTAAGGGGCGTTTTTCTGAAAAATGGTTTTTTTGTTTTGAATCTCGAGAGTATCTTAAAACAGGGGATTTTTCTACTCAGCTTGCAGGTAATGCGCCCTTTATAATAGACAAGGATACTGGCGAAGTTCATGAGCTTGGGACTGCGTATCCTATTGAGAAATATTTACAAGATTATGAAGAGAAGAAAAATAAGATTCGGTAGTAAACACAAGCCTAAAAGAATCGTTCAGCTGAAGAGGGCGGTCATCGGCCCGGCCGCGACGGCGGATAAAAACCGGCTGGAGACGGGGACGCTGGGCTGGAATGACATTGAGAACCACGCAGACTATAAGGTGGAGCACCAGAGCGCGGGCATCAGCACCGAGGGCAGCATCGCGGGTCAGTTTGCCGGGAACATGGCGAACGGGCTGATGGTAAGGCGAACCACAGCAACAGCCCGGTAACAAAGGCGACGATGAGCGACGGCGCGATAGTTATCCGCGTCCGGGACAGCCAGGCGCAGGACATGAGCGGGCTGAGACGGGCGAAGGCACGTCGAAGGAAGAGTGGGGACAAGTACAGCATAATGCTGGCCGCGGCGGACAACTATAAAGCCGCTCTACAGCATTAAAGAATCCGCAGCGCCATCCACCAGAGCTTACCAGATGAATCCAGCCTAACTATCTCTTACACTCTTTGAATTTAGCGATTCAGTTTTTCTTACAGTAAGCCTCATCGTTTTCTCGGTTATCACATTACTGTTATCAGGCACATCTTTGTTAATAAATGACATGGCTCCAATTACCACATTATCTCCAATAACAATCTGGTCAGCGATAATGCAGCTATTAGCACCAATAGTCACGTTGTTGCCTATCTTGATTGAAATCGGCAGCTTAGAAGGATTGCTGCCTGTTATCCCAATCGTGGTGTTCTGCCTGATACGGAATGAATGCCCGATAACGGCAGACCCGTTAATGACTATCCCTTGATGGTGAGTGATCACAAGTCCGGGTAATATTCTCGCACCTAACTCAATCTCTGTACCATATTTCATCGTCAGCTTCCGGTTAATTCGAAGCGCGGCCTGCTTCAAAACGCCCGTTTTGTTCTGATACCAGTAGGAGGCGATGCGCCACCAGAAATAGTAACGTCGTCTTGGGCATTTGACGGCTTTGTGAATAACGCTGAACCATGAGAAAGGCTTAGTGTTCATCATCACTTCTTTCTGCAAAGACTCTTTTAGCAGCAGAAGATTTTTGTCTTTTTGATCTTTCATCAGCATTCCATTCTGAAGAATTTTTTTTTGTAAAGAGGGTAAAGATTTTGAGCATTATACGTTAGGCGCTTGCCTGAAGACGACGTTTACGAGGGATTGTTTGTCATTGTGGAAGCGTGATGGATAAGGACTTGAGTTCACTTTATGAGGGGCCAGCTTCACTCTAAATGGCGCTGAGAAATACACTTGTGAGGTGATTAGAAACAAACCGGAAAGAGAGTAAGAAGCTATGTATGAAGAGCGACAGACACAAAAAAGCCCGCAGGGCTTGCGCCGTGCGGGCTCTTAGGACTTCATCGGATGACTCTGGTAATCACCGATGGAGAATTTTGGTGGAGCTGGCGGGAGTTGAACCCGCGTCCGAAATTCCTACATCCTCAGTACTACATGCTTAGTCAGTCTTTACATTCGCCTGGCAGCTGCGGACAGACACGCCACTGACAGACTATCCTGATTAGATTAAACGCTTCAACCCCAGGCAAGGCATCCACGCGATCTCTTTTGGGTTTGACCTCTCTTGATCCCCGTCCTAAGAGCGGAGGCTAGGGAGAGAGGGCTCTAAGCAGGTTATTAAGCTGCTAAAGCGTAGTTTTCGTCGTTTGCGACTATTTTTTTGCGGTTTTTTAGCGAGGCCTACCGCACCTCGGCATGCACCTTGGGTTTCGCAAATCCCGTCGAATCCAGAATCAGCCCCAGGAACCAACTACTCTAGCAAAAAACTTTAAAACTATCCAGCGATTAGCGGTTTCGATTTTTCATAATGCGCGCTTTATCGAGCTTCCATTCGCGCTCTTTAATGTCGTCGCGCTTGTCATGTTCTTTCTTACCGCGCGCCACGCCAATCTTTAGCTTGCACCAGGCGTTCTTCCAGTAAAGCGACAGTGCGACAACGGTATAGCCTTCGCGGTTAACGCGGCCATAGAGCGAGTCGAGTTCGCGCTGGTTAAGCAGCAGCTTACGGTTGCGCGTCGGATCGCAGACAACGTGCGTCGAGGCGACGGCCAGCGGCTGGAAGGTTGAGCCGAACAGGTAAGCTTCGCCATCGCGTAGCAGAATGTAGCTGTCGCTAATGTTAGCTTTACCCGCACGGAGCGATTTGACTTCCCATCCTTGTAGCGACAATCCCGCTTCGAATTCCTCTTCAATGAAGTATTCATGACGGGCGCGTTTGTTAAGGGCAATAGTGGCAGAACCGGGTTTATGTACTTTTTTCTTTGTCATAGTGCGGCGTATTTTACATCACTTAGGCGGCCATCGCACCCCTTGTCCAGCGGGGCACCGGGAAACGGGATATTCTAGCACACCTCTCAATGCGGGGAATTTTTGTTTGATCGCTGGAAATGCTACAATTCAGCGGTTTTGTGATGAACAGGAACCATTATGGCTCAGATTAGTCGTTCAGCGCTGGTGCCCTTCAGCGCTGAGCAAATGTACCAACTGGTCAACGATGTGGATGCCTATCCACAGTTTTTGCCGGGCTGTACCGGTAGTCGCGTGCTGGAATCCTCTGAAAATCAGATGACGGCTTCGGTAGACGTCTCCAAAGCGGGCATCAGTAAGACATTCACCACGCGCAACACGCTTACCGATAATCAGCGCATCCATATGCAGCTGGTCGACGGGCCGTTCCGCAAGCTTACCGGCGGATGGCAGTTTATCTCGCTGGGCGATGACGCCTGCAAGGTTGAGCTGAGCCTCGATTTTGAATTCACCAACATGCTGGTGGAGATGGCGTTCGGCCGCATCTTCAAAGAGCTGGCCAACAGCATGGTGCAGGCTTTCACTCAGCGCGCCAAAGAGGTCTACAGTGCCTGAGATTTCCGTTGAGGTGGTTTACGCGCTGCCGGAGAAGCAGTATCAGCGCGTGGTCACGCTGGAAGAGGGAAGCACCGTCGAGCAGGCGATCGTCGCATCCGGCCTGCTTGAGCTGCGCCGCGACATCGACCTCAGCCAAAACAAGGTGGGCGTATTTAGCCGCCCGGTTAAGCTGGGCGATACGCTGCAGGAAGGCGACAGGGTAGAGATCTACCGTCCGCTCATCGCCGATCCTAAAGAGCTGCGTCGTCAGCGCGCTGAGCGTTCAGCTGGTGGCAAGAAATAGCGACAGTCAGCACAGACTGCCAGAAAAGCAAAAGGCGCCAGCGGCGCCTTTTTTGTTGCGAGTTCGATCAGTCCTTCGCTGCAGTCAAATTCGGCTTGTTGTCGATATTGGTCAAAATGCCGTTGCTGTCGAAAGTCAGGGTCAGCGTCTGCTGCTTCACGTTTTCATGACCTGGCTCCTGACGGAACACGTAATACCAGACGTTGCTGCCGAACGGATCGCGCATCATCGGCGTACCGAGCGTATAGGCGACCTGCTGCTGCGTCATGCCGTTGTGGATTTTCGCCACATCGTTGGCGACCAGATAGTTGCCCTGGTTGATATCTGGGCGGTAAACCACGCGCTCAAGGGTGGAGCATCCGGCGGTCATCATCAACATTACCACTGCCGCGGCAGTCAGCGTTTTACAGCGCATCTCTACATTCCTTTTCTGGGGCCAAACGCCTTTTTCTCAGGCTGTTTTTTTGCCATCAAATTCTGAACTCTGCCTGCGGCAGGCTTTATTATTCAGGCGACATAAGTAGCCGATGATAATAAACCTTTTCGCTATTGGAAACCTCTACATCGACAGAGCAAGCATATGACCACGCAGCGGGAAGAAAGTGCGGCTGTTACGCCGCTAAAAGTTCTTTTGCGTTCGCGAGGGTATTACGCGTGACCTCGCTGCCGCCCAGCAGACGCGCCAGCTCCTGCAGGCGCGCACGCTTGTCCAGCGCCTGCATATGGGTCTCGGTCATCGCGCCATCGGTCTCTTTGCTGACAAAGAAGTGCTGATGGCCGCAGCCCGCCACCTGCGGCAGATGGGTTACACACATCACCTGGGTCGACTCGCCCAGCTGGCGCAGCAGACGTCCGACGACGGCGGCAGTCGGGCCGCTGATGCCCACATCCACTTCGTCGAAAATCATCGCCGGCGTTTCCATCTTCTTCGCGGTAATCACCTGAATGGCCAGCGCGATACGCGACAGCTCGCCACCGGACGCCACTTTACCCAGCGGCTGCAGAGGCTGGCCTGGGTTGGTGGTCACCTGGAAGTCGATACGCGTGGCGCCGTCCGCCGTGAGGTGGTCGGGATTGAACGCCAGCGCAATAGTAAAACGGCCGTGAGGCATAGAGAGCTGATGCATACTTTGCGTAATCAGCTGCTCAAGTTCGGCGCCATATTGCTGACGCTGCTGATGCAGATGCTCAGCGCTGCGCAGTGCAGACTGATAGTGTTCACTCACTAACTCCTGCAAGCTCTCCTGATCGCTCTCCTGCTGCGAAAGCAGTTCCGCCTCCGTCAACAGCTGCTGATGCAGCTCCGCCAGACCTTCCGGCGCGACGTGGTGTTTACGCGCCAGCGCGATATAGCGCGAGATGCGCTGCTCCAGCTCATACAGGCGGTTGGGATCGAGATCGAGCCGGTCAACGTAGTGACGCAGCTCGTCGCTCGCCTCGCTGAGCTGAATCGCCGCTTCTTCCAGCATATTGAGCACGCCGCTCAGCTTGTCGTCCAGCGTCACGACCTCGGTCACCATCTGACGCGCGGTGTAGAGCAGGCTGTTGAGGTTGCTGTCGTCACCGTCGGCGAGCAGCTGCAGCGCCTGCTGGCTGGTAGAGAGCAGCTGACCGCTGTTGGCGAGGCGCTTGTACTCCTCGTCGATTTGCTCATACTCGTTCGCATGCGGCGCAAAATCGTTGAGCTCTTTCAGCTGATACTGCAGCAGTTCGCGGCGCGCCTCGCGCTCTTGCGACAGCTGCTGATGCTGCGCCAGATTACGGCAGCTCTGATGCCAGGCCTGATAGTCGCTGCGCATCTGGCGCAGCAGATCGTCATGGCCAGCGTAGGCGTCAAGCAGGTGTTTCTGATGGTCGGATTTAAGCAGGAGCTGGTGAGCATGCTGGCCGTGGATCTGAATCAGCAGCTGGCCCAGATCGCGCAGCTGCGACAGCGGTACTGCGGTGCCGTTGATAAAGCCGCGTGAGCGGCCGTCGGCGCTGATGACGCGGCGCAGCAGACACTCGTTGCCGTCATCCAGCTGATTCTCCTCCAGCCAGCGCTGCGCAGAGGGCGAGGACTTGAGGTTGAAGCGGGCGCAGAGGTCAGCGCGCGCGGCACCCTGACGCACCATGTCCGCCTCGGCGCGACCGCCCAGGCACAGACCGAGCGCGTCGATGGCAATAGACTTACCCGCGCCGGTTTCACCGGTAATCGCCGTCATACCGCGTTGGAAATCAATGTCGAGCTCACGAACGATAGCGAAATTACTGATGGTCAGCTGTGCCAGCATAGAATCACCTGTATGGAAAAACAGATATGGTTTTTCGTACAGTATAAACTGGTTTTTTATCCAGTAAAGAGGGCGCGCTTAAATTAGAACAATTTTTTCGACCAGCCTAGTTTTGAGCTTAGCGTATTGAAATAGCTGTAGTTTTTAGGGTGAATCAGGTTGAGATGGTTCTCGCTGCGGCGGATCAGCACATCCTCGCCTTCCTGAATGGGCAGGGCGATCTGGCTGTCGCAGCTGATTTCGAGATCGCTGCGGCGTGACGAAAAACGCAGGCGGATAGTACTGCTGCTGTTGATCACCAGCGGCCGCGCTGACAGGGTATGCGGGAACATCGGCACCAGCGCGATGGCGTCGAGCGAAGGGGTTAAAATCGGGCCGCCTGCCGACAGCGAATAGGCGGTCGAGCCGGTCGGTGTAGAGATAATCAGGCCGTCAGAACGCTGCGAGAAGGCGAACACCTCGTCGATATAGACCTCGAACTCGATCATGTGCGCCACTTTGCCGGGGTGCAGCACCACCTCATTGATCGCCAGGCCGAGGCGCGGCGAGCACTCATCTTTGCAGACGCGCGCTTCAAGCAGAAAGCGGCTTTCGACGAAATAGTTTCCCTGTAGCACCTCGTCAAGCTGCTGCTGCGCGTTGTCGGGATCGAGGTCGGTGAGAAAGCCGAGATTACCGCGGTTAATGCCAATCACTTTGATATCGTAGCGCGCCAGCACGCGCGCCGCGCCAAGCATATTGCCGTCGCCTCCGACCACCACGGCGAGGTCCGCCTGCTGTCCAATCTCCGCCAGCGTGCCGGTCTGGGCATCCTGAAGGTTGAGCTCCTGCGCGATCTGCTTCTCAATAATCACTTCATAACCTTTGGACGTCAGCCAGCGCCACAGCATCTCATGCGTGGTGAGAGCGGTAGGGTGACGCGGATGGCCTACAATACCAATGCAGTTAAAGTGTTTGTTCATTTGGTGGGTCTTTCCTCATAAGCCAAAACGGCAAGGCAATGTGATGGGTTCCCTTGAAACCGTCAAACCGATCCCCATAATAAGCGGACTGGCGAGATGAATGTGCAAAACGCGGAGAAATTCATGAGTAGTAAAGAACAGAACACCCCAAACGAGCAAGTCTCAGACGAAATTCAACAGGATCAGCAGCAACCTCAGGAAGCGGAGACGGCAGTAGAGGTGGATCCGCGTGATGAGCGTATTGCGCAGCTGGAAGCCGAACTGGCACAGTTGCAGACCGGCGTACGTGACGCGCAGCTGCGCGCGCAGGCGGAAGTGGAAAATATCCGTCGTCGCACCGAAATTGACGTAGAGAAAGCGCACAAATTCGCGCTGGAAAAATTTGCGAACGAGCTGCTGCCGGTTATCGACAGCCTTGAGCGCGCGCTGGAAGTCGCAGACAAAGAGAATCCGGAGCTGGCGTCGATGATTGAAGGGATCGAACTGACCCTGAAATCGCTGCTGGGCGCCGTGCGCAAATTTGGCGTTGAAGTGGTTGGCGATACCAACGTGCCGTTCAACCCGGAAATCCATCAGGCGATGTCAATGATGGAGTCAGATGACGTGGCGCCTAACCATGTGATGATGGTGATGCAGCGCGGCTATACCCTGAACGGTCGCCTGCTGCGTCCGGCGATGGTGGCTGTTGCTAAAGCGAAAAGCTAAGCAGACAACGCACGTCAGACGGCCGCCCAGTGAGGCGGCCGTTTTTATTTGCGGCTCAGCTGGCGGGCAGCTGCGGCATCCAGTCGATGGGCTGCTCGCCCGCCTGCTTCAGCAGCTCATTGGCCTGCGCAAAATGGCCGCAGCCAAAGAAGCCGCGATGAGCGGAAAGCGGAGAAGGATGCGGCCCCTGTAAAACGTGATGACGCTGGCGGTCGATAATGCTGCCTTTCTTCTGCGCGTGCGATCCCCAGAGCAAAAATACCACGCCTTCGCGATGTTCATTAATCGCGGCAATGACGTTATCGGTAAAGGTCTCCCAGCCGAAGCGTGCATGGGAATGCGCCTTGCCCGCCTCCACGGTTAATACCGTATTTAGCAGCATCACGCCCTGTTTCGCCCAGCTTTCGAGAAAACCGTGCTGCGGACGCTTAAAGTCGGGAAACTCCTGCTCCAGCTCTTTATACATATTCTGTAAAGAGGGCGGCACCGGGACGCCGGGCAGTACCGAGAAGGCGAGACCGTGCGCCTGATTTGGGCCGTGGTAGGGATCCTGGCCCAGAATGACTACCTTGACGTCGCCCAGCTCGGTGAGGCGAAAGGCATTGAAAACATCTTTCTGCGGCGGATAAACCGTCACGCCAGCCGCCCGTTCATTCGCCACCAGCTTCAGGGTTTCGGTGAAATAAGGCTTCTCTTTCTCTTCGGCCAGCACGTCGTGCCAGGTCAGTTTATCCGTCATGGTCTGCTCCCTTATAGAACGATGCCGTTAGCTTAACGGTTCGCCGCACCAGGTTGAAGGTAAAAAATATTTGAAATTTACAAAATATTTTTTAGCCAAAAATTTATCTGAATCAATTAATTGAAATTAGCAGTGAAAAACGTGGCTGTGAAAATTGACCGAGGTCAAAACCATCGCGAGAAGCGAGTGTTATATCAGGGCGATAATTTGATTTACTCACCGCGCTGAGCAGGATAGCGCCATGTTCTGGAGAACTAATTATGATCACTGGCATTCAAATTACTCAAACCAATAACCCTGATTTACTGCACTCTTTCTGGCTGATCGACGATGAAAAAGCGGAAGCACGCTGCCTGTGCGCGAAGGCAGGTTACGAAGAAGATCAGGTTGTCGCCGTGAGAGAGCTGGGCGAATTTGCCTGGCGCGAAGTGCCAATGGAGATGAAACCTCAGGTACGTATCGAGGGCGGTCAGCACCTGAACGTTAACGTCCTGCGCCGTGAAACGCTGGAAGATGCGGTAAAGCATCCGGAGAAGTATCCGCAGCTGACAATTCGCGTCTCAGGCTACGCGGTGCGCTTTAACGCACTGACGCCGGAGCAGCAGCGTGACGTAATTACGCGCACCTTTACCGAAAGCCTGTAACCTGGCAACTTTGAACGCGTGAAGAAAAAGCGCCCACTGGATTGTTAATGGCAGGTTATTGAGAGGAATGGATATTTAACCTTTTCAACCCTGGCGGTGCAGTAATAATCGGGCGCTTTGGCTATTAGCCTTTATCCGAAGCGAGTCATTGCCGTTTTACCTGCTTAACTAAAAAAAATCGCCTCAATCGAGGCGATTTTTTTATAGCGATGCTGATTTATTCCGCATCGCCGCTGGCTGGCGCGGCAGCGCTTGGCTTGCGGCGTTTGCCCACGTTTTTGGCGTCGCGATGGCGCTTTTTCACGCGCGGTTTTTCCGCCTCTTTCTCTTTTCGCTCTTTACGCTTCGCCAGCGCCTTTTTCGACGGCTTTCCAGTGGTTTTGGCGGCTGGCGCGCGCGTTACCGGACGCAGCTCGTCGATTACGCGCGGTTTCAGCGGCTCATTCAGATAGCGGCTGATCTTGCCCAGCAGTAGATGATCGTGTGCTTCCACCAGCGACAGCGCGGTGCCCTTACGTCCGGCGCGCGCGGTACGGCCGATACGGTGCAGATAGGTATCGGCGGTGCGCGGCATATCGTAGTTGATGACGTGGCTGACATCTTCGATATCGATGCCGCGCGCGGCGACGTCGGTTGCCACCAGCACGTTGACGCGACCGTCGGTAATGCGTTTGATCGCCTCGGTGCGTTTAGCCTGCACCATTTCCCCTTCCAGATAGCAGCAGCGGATGCCCGCATCGTGCAGCCACTGCACCAGCTCGTGCAGACGCTCGCGCTTGCGCACGAACACAATTGAACGCGTGGCGTCCGGCTGCTTCAGCAGGTGGATCAGCAGTTTGGTTTTATGCTCCAGATCGTCGGCGCGGTAGTACCACTGCTGGATCTTTTTACGCTCGCGACGGCTGGGATCGGCTTCGACTTCGACCGGATCGTTCAGCAGACGCTCGGCAAAATCTTTAATCGCGTCGCCTTCCAGCGTCGCGGAGAAGAGCATGGTCTGCTTACGCCAGCGGGTTTCGCCCGCAATGGTTTCGATATCCTGCGCGAAGCCGAGATCCAGCATGCGGTCCGCCTCGTCAAGGATCAGCGTCTCGACGGCGCGGCAGTCGAAGTTCTCTTCTTTAATATACTGAAGCAGACGTCCGGTGGTCGCCACGACCACATCCTGGTTCTCGCTGAACACTTCCGCGTGGTTCATATAGGCCACGCCGCCGGTGATGGTCGCGATATCGAGATGGGTATGCTTCGCCAGCTCGCGCGCGTGATCGGCAACCTGCATCGCCAGTTCCCGCGTTGGCGTCAGGATCAGGATGCGCGGCGGCCCCGATTTCTTGCGCGGAAAATCGAGCAGATGCTGCAGTACCGGCAACAGGTACGCGGCGGTTTTCCCGGTGCCGGTAGGCGCCGAACCCAGAACGTCGCGGCCCTCCAGCGCGGCCGGGATCGCCTCGGCCTGAATGGCGGTAGGGCGCGTGAAGCCTTTATCCTGCAGGGCTTCCAGCAGGCTTTCGTCGAGTTCGAGTTCGGAGAATGTGGTTACTGTCATGGTCTACCTCAGTTTGGGGCGCTGATTATAGACAGATCGCACGCAATCTTCATCTGTTAATCCGCGCCGTCCAGCCCATTACGTGTATTCCTCACGCCGTCACGTTACACTGACGCGCTGCCGCACGGCAGGAAAAAGGGTAATGGTTGCAGAGTATGACGCAGGACAAGCCGCATGTGCGGCCGGTATTAAAAAGAAACGGTTTCACCTTCAAACAATTTTTCGTGGCGCACGACCGCTGCGCCATGAAAGTCGGTACCGACGCCATTCTGCTGGGCGCATGGGCACCGGTCGCCAACGTGCGCCGCGTGCTCGATATCGGCAGCGGCAGCGGGCTTATCGCCCTGATGCTGGCGCAGCGTACCTCCGACGCGGTGCTTATCGACGCGGTTGAGCTGGATGTTGCCGCCGCGCAGCAGGCGCAGGAGAATGTGGCGCAGTCGCCGTGGGCAGCACGCATTCGCGTCCATCAGCAGGATATCGCCGCTTTTACGGAGAACTGCGGCGAGCGCTATTCGCTGATTGTCAGCAATCCGCCTTATTATCCACCCGATGTTGCCTGCGCCACGCCGGAACGCGATGCGGCCCGCTCGACGGCGACGCTGGATCACGCCAGCCTGCTAAGTTATGCGGCGCGTTTGATCGACGAAGAGGGCTTCTTCTGCGTCGTGCTGCCCGAAACGGTGGGGCAGAATATGATTACGCTGGCGCAGGCATCGGGCTGGCATCTGCGTTTTCGCATCGACGTGGCGGAATATGCGCACCGGCCGCCGCATCGCGTGCTGCTCGGTTTCTCACCCAGCGCGGGCGAAACGCTGCTGGAACGCATGGCGATCCGCAACCAGGATACGCACTATTCAGAAGCCTGGCGCAGCCTGACCCGCGACTTTTACCTCTTTATGTAAGAGGGCATAAGGATAGTTGGCTTCGCTTCGGGCAGCATATCGGGATAGTCGCGGGTAAAATGGAGCCCGCGGCTCTCCTTGCGCGCCAGCGCGCAGCGCACCATGAGTTCGGCCACCTGCGTCAGGTTGCGCAGCTCCAGCAGATCGCTGGAGAGCCGGAAATGCGCGTAGTATTCGCTGATCTCCTGCTGCAGCAGGTTAATGCGGCGCAGCGCGCGCTCCAGCCTGCGCGTGGTGCGAACAATCCCCATGTAATCCCACATAAATAGCCGCAGCTCGTGCCAGTTATGCTGAATTACCACACGCTCGTCCGCATCGTCTACGCGGCTTTCATCCCAGGGCGGCAGGCTGTCGGGAGCAACTTTTTGCGGCAGCGTCTCAATCAAATCCTCAGCAGCCGACCAGCCGTAGACCAGGCACTCCAGCAGAGAGTTAGAGGCCATGCGGTTTGCGCCATGTAGCCCGGTATAGCTCACTTCGCCGATAGCGTAGAGCCCGTCGACGTCCGTGCGTCCGCGCGCGTCGACCATCACGCCGCCGCAGGTGTAGTGCGCGGCTGGCACGATGGGAATGCGATCCTGGGTCAGGTCGAGGCCGAAGGTCAGCAGCTTTTCATAAATCGTCGGAAAATGGGCACGGATAAACGCCGCCGGCTGGTGGCTGATATCCAGGTAAACGCAGTCGACGCCGAGCCGCTTCATCTCATGATCGATGGCGCGCGCCACGATATCGCGCGGCGCCAGTTCGGCGCGCGCGTCAAAGTCGGGCATAAAACGGCTGCCGTCGGGCCGCAGCAGCCAGGCGCCTTCGCCGCGCAGCGCCTCGGTCAGCAGAAAGCTGCGCGCGTCAGGATGAAACAGCGACGTAGGATGGAACTGATTAAACTCAAGATTGGCGACGCGGCAGCCAGCGCGCCATGCCATGGCGATGCCGTCGCCGGATGCGACGTCGGGATTAGTGGTGTACTGATAGACTTTCGCCGCGCCGCCGGTCGCCAGCACCACCGCGCGAGCGCTACAGGTTTCCACCCGCTCAAGGTTGCGGTTCCAGATCCAGGCACCGACAGCGCGGCGTGGGCCAGGCAGGCCCAGCTTGTCTGACAGGATGAGATCGACTGCGTTACTACGCTCAAGAATATGAATGCGGGGATGACTCAGCGCCTGGCTCACCAGCGTGGTTTCGACGGCGCGCCCGGTGGCGTCGGCGCTGTGAAGGATACGCCGATGGCTGTGGCCGCCTTCGCGCGTCAGATGGTAGGGCATATCGCCTGCCGCCTGCGGATCGCGATCGAAGGCAACGCCGTTGTCGATCAGCCACTGCACGCAGTGGCGCGCATTGCTGGCGACAAACGAGACCGCTTCACGCTCGCACAGGCCAGCGCCGGCGATGAGCGTATCTTCCACATGCGACTCAATGCTGTCGGTCTCATCAAACACTGCGGCGATGCCACCCTGGGCATAAAAGGTAGAGCCTTCGCTGACCTGCGCTTTGCTCAGTACCAGCACCTTGTAATGCGCCGCCAGCCGCAGCGCCAGCGATAAGCCCGCCGCGCCGCTGCCGATAATCAAAACATCGCACTGGTAATCGGGAGAGAATGAGTGTGCCATAGTGTTTAATTTACTAAACAGGGGTGGCTCGAGAATAGGCTTTTTACACACTGTTGTGAAGTATTTTAAACGTGAAGGCGACCTGTTGCGATCAATAAACCGGCAGCGAGCAGTAAAAGGAGCAAATTAGTCAAAGGCGTAGCGAAAACCCGTTTTTTATATAAAACCTGGCGCATAGACAGGATTTAAAGATGAAAAAGCCTCTGTCATAAGGTACTCTGCCTGGAATTCTGCGTTGATAACCGCAGTCTGGATTACACTGTCTTGAGAATGAAAAACAAATGACAGCGCCTCTGGAAGAGTCATCATCAGCGCGTTAAGTGAACTTTTTGCCGCACCACGACTCTAAGCGCATGCTTGCTCAGAACCATGAAGATGTGCTGGCAGTTCCTTTACGCATTTAAAAGTATTTGGGGAGACATTACCTCGGATGAGCGAGCAGTTAACGGATCAGGTACTCGTAGAGCGGGTGCAGAAAGGAGATCAAAAGTCATTTAACCTCCTGGTTATTCGCTACCAGCATAAAGTGGCGAGCCTGGTTTCCCGCTACGTCCCGTCGGGAGACGTGCCTGATGTCGTGCAGGAGTCCTTTATTAAAGCGTATCGCGCGCTGGAATCCTTTCGCGGCGACAGCGCGTTCTACACCTGGCTTTATCGTATCGCGGTCAATACCGCAAAAAATTACCTGGTTGCTCAGGGGCGTCGTCCGCCATCCAGCGATGTGGATGCTATCGATGCGGAAAATTTCGAAAGTGCTGGCGCGTTAAAAGAAATTTCGAACCCTGAGAACTTAATGTTGTCAGACGAATTGAAACAAATCGTCTTTCGCACCATTGAGACTCTCCCTGAAGATTTGCGTATGGCAATCACGCTCAGGGAGTTGGACGGGCTGAGCTACGAAGAGATCGCCGCCATCATGGATTGCCCGGTCGGTACGGTGCGTTCACGTATCTTCCGTGCGCGAGAGGCCATTGATAATAAAGTTCAACCGCTTATCCAACGTCAGTGATAACGGCTACTGGAAGGGTACTTAGGCATGCAGAAAGAACAACTTTCCGCTTTGATGGATGGCGAGGCGCTCGATAACGCGCTGCTGTCAGCACTATCTCAGGATGCAGAGCTGCAACAGCGCTGGACTAGCTATCATCTTATCCGCGACACCATGCGCGGTGATGTAGGCGATGTGCTGCACTTCGATATCTCCGCGCGCGTTGCGGCGGCCCTTGAACAAGAGCCGGCCCGCAAGGTGACGCCGCTGATCGTTGAATCTCAGCCCGAACCGGCCAGCGTTGCGAAGATGCCTTTCTGGCGCAAAATGCGCCCCTGGGCAGCGCAGCTGACTCAGGTTGGTGTTGCGGCGTGCGTATCGCTGGCGGTTATTGTGGGCGTACAGCACTACAACCAGCCGAGCGGCACCAGTGCGGAACCGTCTGATTCGCCGGTGTTCAACACGCTGCCGATGATGGGCAAGGCATCGCCGGTCAGCCTGGGCGTGCCGTCTGACGCCTTTGACACCAGCGGCTCCAGCCAGCAGGTTCAGGAGCAGCGCCGTCGCGTTAACGCGATGCTGCAGGATTACGAGCTGCAGCGCCGTCTGCACTCCGATCGTCTGCAGTTCGAAACTAACTCGCCGCAGCAGGCACAGGCGAACGTTCCCGGCAACCAGTCCTTAGGTACGCAACAGCAGTAATGAAGCAGCTTTGGTGCGCCTTTAGCCTGCTGGCAGGCAGCCTGCTTTGGTCATCTACCGCCCCGGCGCAGATATCTGCGTCCGGGGCGTTGTTACAGCAGATGGAGCAGGCAAGCCAGAACCTTAACTACGAATTCGCTTATATCAACGTCTCGCGCATCGGCATCGAGTCGCTGCGTTATCGTCACGCGGTGATCGATAATCGCGTCTATGCGCAGCTGCTGCAGATGGACGGCCCGCGCCGCGAGGTGATCCAGCGCGGCGGCGATATCAGCTATTTCGAACCCGGCCTCGATCCTTTCTCTCTGCCCGGTCAAAACATTATCGACGCCTTGCCGTCGCCCATCTTTGCTGATTTCGCTCAGCTTGCCAGCGCGTGGGATTTTATTCCGGTAGGGCGTTCGCGCATCGCCGATCAGCTGTGCGAGGTGATTCGCATCGTTTCGCGCGACGGCACGCGCTATAGCTATGTCGTCTGGCTCGATGTGGACACCAAACTGCCGCTGCGTATCGATCTGCTGGATCGCGACGGCGAAACGCTGGAGCAGTTCCGCGTGATTAGCTTCGCGGTCGACGAAGGCGTGCGCAATCTGATGCAGGGTCTGCAAAAGGCGAATCTGCCGCCGTCGCTTTCGGTGCCTGAAGGGGAGAAGGTAAACCTCAGCTGGCAGCCAGCCTGGGTGCCGGCGGGCATGAAGCTGGTGTCCCAGAGCCGACGCGATATTCCGGCGATGAATAAAACCGTTGAATCGCGTCTGTACAGCGACGGCCTGTTCAGCTTTGCCATCAATATTACGCCAGCCGACAAAAGCAGCGTCACGCAGACATTGCGCACAGGACGTCGTACGGTGCAGACCGAAGTGCGCAATAATAGCGAGATTACCGTGGTGGGCGAACTGCCGCCCGCAACGGCAAAACGCATAGCGGACAGTATTGATTTGGGGTCGCAACGATGATGAGAGAGTGGGCCACGGTCGTGGCATGGCGTGACGGCATCGCTACGCTGCATACAGAGGCGAAAACCTCCTGCAACAGCTGCTCGGCACGCAAAGGCTGCGGCAGCCATATGTTGAACAAGCTGGGGCCGAAAGATGCTCACGTGATGGAAATCGCCAGCGCGACGCCGCTTCAGCCCGGTCAGCGTATCGAACTCGGCATCAGAGAGAGCAGCCTGCTCGGTTCGGCGCTGCTGGTCTATATGACGCCGCTGTTTGGGCTCTTCCTGCTGGCGGGCCTGTTTCAGGCGCTGTTTCACAGCGATCTGGCGGCGGCCTGCGGCGCGCTGCTCGGCGGCATCGGCGGCTTTATCGTCGCCAAAGGCGTCTCCCTGAAAGTCGGCGATCGCGCCGCTTTTCAGCCCGTCATTCTGAGCGTGGCGCTGCCGCCTGACGACCTGCGGGTGGAAAGCGAAGCCTAATCCTCTGCAGGCCGCGTATATCGCGGCCTTTTAGCGCCTGTTTCTCGTCAAAAAGTGTTGTGATTCCGCAACGTTCCATTCTTTTATGCGCGGCCTTAACAGTGTAATATGCGTCGTCATTAATGAGGCTGACAGGATTGTAGGTAAAGAGCGATCTTCCTGAATGTGTCTGTGCTCAGGTTCTCAACTGTTTTTCTACGTGAAGATATTCATATAAATGAAGCACATAAGAAACTTCTCCATCATCGCGCACATTGACCATGGTAAATCGACGCTCTCTGACCGCCTGATTCAAATCTGTGGCGGCCTGACCGATCGCGAGATGGCGGCGCAGGTTCTCGACTCAATGGACCTGGAGCGCGAGCGCGGCATTACTATCAAAGCGCAGAGCGTGACGCTCGATTACAAAGCGCTCAACGGCGAAACTTACCAGCTCAATTTCATCGATACCCCAGGGCACGTCGACTTCTCCTATGAAGTGTCGCGCTCGCTGGCGGCCTGCGAAGGCGCGCTGCTGGTGGTGGACGCAGGACAGGGCGTCGAAGCGCAGACCCTGGCGAACTGCTATACCGCGATTGAGATGGATCTGGAAGTTGTGCCGGTACTGAATAAAATCGATCTGCCTGCTGCCGATCCGGAACGCGCGGCGCAGGAGATTGAAGATATCGTCGGCATCGACGCCACCGATGCGGTGCGCTGCTCGGCGAAAACCGGCGTCGGCGTGCCGGAAGTGCTGGAGCGCCTGGTGCGTGATATTCCGCCGCCGGAAGGCGATCCGGAAGGCCCGCTGCAGGCGCTGATTATCGACTCCTGGTTCGATAACTACCTTGGCGTGGTCTCGCTAATCCGCGTGAAAAACGGCACGCTGCGCAAAGGCGACAAGGTCAAAGTCATGAGCACCGGCCAGGTGTACAATGCCGATCGCCTCGGCATCTTCACCCCGAAGCAGGTTGACCGCACGCAGCTGAACTGCGGCGAAGTGGGCTGGCTGGTCTGCGCCATCAAAGATATCCTTGGCGCACCAGTGGGCGATACCCTGACGCTGGCGCGCAACCCGGCGGATAAAGCGCTCCCAGGCTTCAAAAAAGTGAAGCCGCAGGTCTATGCTGGCCTGTTCCCGGTCAGCTCTGACGACTACGAAGCCTTCCGCGACGCGCTCGGCAAGCTGAGCCTGAATGACGCCTCGCTGTTCTATGAGCCAGAAAGCTCTACCGCGCTCGGCTTCGGCTTCCGCTGCGGCTTCCTGGGCCTGCTGCATATGGAGATCATCCAGGAGCGCCTGGAGCGTGAATACGATCTCGATCTGATCACCACCGCGCCGACCGTAGTGTATGAAGTGGAGACCACGAGCGGCGAAATCATTTACGTCGACAGCCCCTCTAAGCTGCCGCCGCTGAACAATATTGAAGAGCTGCGCGAGCCGATCGCCGAGTGTCATATGCTGCTGCCGCAGGAGTATCTGGGCAACGTCATTACGCTCTGCATCGAGAAGCGCGGCGTGCAGACCAACATGGTCTACCACGGCAACCAGGTCGCGCTGACCTACGACATTCCAATGGCGGAAGTGGTGCTCGACTTCTTCGACCGTCTGAAGTCGACCTCGCGCGGTTACGCCTCGCTGGATTACAACTTTAAACGTTTCCAGGCTTCCGACATGGTGCGCGTCGACGTGCTGATCAACGCCGAGCGCGTCGATGCGCTGGCGCTGATTACTCACCGCGACAATTCGCAGTATCGCGGCCGCGAGCTGGTTGAGAAAATGAAAGATCTTATCCCTCGCCAGCAGTTCGACATTGCGATCCAGGCGGCGATCGGCACTCATATCATCGCGCGCTCGACCGTGAAGCAGCTGCGTAAAAACGTGCTCGCCAAGTGCTACGGCGGTGACGTCAGCCGTAAGAAGAAACTGTTGCAGAAGCAGAAAGATGGCAAGAAGCGCATGAAGCAGGTCGGCAACGTCGAGCTGCCGCAGGAAGCCTTCCTCGCTATTCTGCATGTCGGCAAGGACAGCAAATAAGGATACCTAATGGCTAATATGTTCGCCCTGGTTCTGGCGCTCGCGACGCTGATTACCGGCATTATCTGGTGTATCGATCGCGTTAAGTGGGCGCCGGCGCGCCGGGCTAAACGAGCGGAAGCGCAGGCTGCGGCTGGCCATACCCTCGACGAAAAAACGCTGGCGAAAGTCAACGGCCAGCCTGGCTGGGTAGAGACTGCCGCGTCGGTCTTCCCGGTGCTGCTGGTGGTGTTCGTGGTGCGCTCGTTTATCTATGAGCCATTCCAGATCCCGTCCGGCTCCATGATGCCGACGCTGCTGATCGGCGATTTTATCCTGGTGGAGAAGTTTGCCTACGGCATCAAAGATCCGATCACCCAGACGACGCTGATCCCGACCGGGCATCCGCAGCGTGGCGATATTGCGGTATTTAAATACCCGAAAGATCCCAGCCTGGATTACATCAAGCGCGTCATCGGCCTGCCGGGCGACAAAGTGGTGTTCGATCCCTACAGCAAAACCCTGACCGTCAGCCCGAACTGCGCCGCTGGCCAGCGCTGTGCCAGCGCGCTGCCGATCACCTACACCAATATCGAGCCGAGCAACTTCATCCAGACCTTCAGCGGTTTTGACGGCAACGAGGCGGGCAACGGTTTCTATCAGGTGCTGCAGGGCGAAACCATGCGCGGCGGACTGCGTCTCGGTACCCGTAAAGAGACGCTGGGCAACGTCACGCACGATATTTTGCTGGTAAACGAAGCGCAGAGTCAGGCGAGCATGTATTATCAGCAGCCGGGCCAGCCGCAGGCGACCTGGGTCGTGCCACAGGGGCAATATTTCATGATGGGCGATAACCGCGACAACAGCGCCGACAGTCGCTACTGGGGCTTTGTCCCGGAACGCAATCTGGTCGGCAAAGCGGTTGCCATCTGGATGAGCTTTGACAAGCAGGAAGGTCAGTGGCCGACGGGCGTACGCCTGAGCCGTATCGGCGGCATTCACTGAGTCATCTGGCCCGGATAAACGGGCAAAACGGTTGGCCTCCTGCGGGGGGCCACTGCACACGAAACAGAATGTGTTGGAAAGCCAGCCCTGTTTCGTATGCAGAGTCACAGACGCACAAAAGAACTGGAATCGCATGAACCCCATCCTCATTAATAAGCTTCAGCGCAAACTGGGCTACACTTTTACTCATCCGGAACTCTTGCAACAGGCGCTAACGCACCGTAGCGCCAGCAGTAAGCACAACGAGCGTCTCGAATTTCTCGGCGATTCCATTCTCAGCTATGTGATCGCCAACGCGCTCTATCATCGCTTCCCTCGCGTCGACGAGGGCGATATGAGCCGCATGCGCGCGACGCTGGTGCGTGGCAACACGCTGGCGGAGATGGCGCGGGAGTTTGACCTCGGCGAATGTTTGCGCCTGGGACCGGGTGAACTGAAAAGCGGCGGATTTCGCCGCGAATCCATCCTGGCGGATACGGTAGAAGCGCTGATCGGCGGCATCTTCCTCGACAGCAATATCCAGACGGTGGAAAAGCTGATCCTTGACTGGTATCAGTCGCGCCTTGAGCAGATTAGCCCGGGCGACAAACAAAAAGATCCGAAAACCCGCCTGCAGGAGTATCTGCAGGGGCGTCATCTGCCGCTGCCGTCCTATCTGGTGGTGCAGGTGCGTGGCGAAGCCCACGATCAGGAATTCACCATTCACTGTCAGGTGAGTGGCATGGCTGAACCGGTGGTGGGCGTAGGCTCCAGCCGCCGTAAAGCAGAACAGGCTGCCGCCGAACAGGCGCTAATTAAGCTTGGTCTCGAATAGCAACATCCCGGCGCCTGAACAGGCGCTGAAAAAGTCAGGACTCGAATGAGCGAACAGAATACCTATTGCGGCTTTGTCGCGATTGTCGGCCGACCCAACGTCGGCAAATCCACCTTACTGAACCAGCTGCTGGGGCAGAAGGTGTCGATCACCTCGCGTAAGCCGCAAACCACGCGTCACCGCATTATGGGCATTCACACCGAAGGCGAGTATCAGGCCATCTATGTGGATACGCCCGGGCTGCACATGGAAGAGAAGCGCGCCATCAACCGTCTGATGAACCGCGCGGCCAGCAGCTCTATCGGTGACGTCGAGCTGGTCATTTTCGTGGTCGAAGGCACGCGCTGGACGCCGGACGATGAGATGGTGCTCAACAAGCTGCGCGACAACAAAGTGCCGGTGGTGCTGGCCATCAACAAAGTGGACAACATTCAGGATAAAAGCATTCTGCTGCCGCACCTGCAGTTCCTTAGCCAGCAGATGAACTTCCTTGACATCGTGCCCATCTCCGCCGAAAGCGGAAAGAACGTCGATACGATTGCGGCGATCGTGCGCAAGCGTCTGCCGCAGGCGGACCACCACTTCCCGGAAGATTACATCACCGACCGCTCGCAGCGCTTTATGGCGTCGGAGATCATCCGCGAGAAGCTAATGCGCTTCCTCGGCGCTGAGCTGCCGTACTCGGTGACGGTGGAGATCGAGCAGTTCGTCAGTAACGATCGCGGCGGCTACGATATCAATGGCCTGATCCTCGTCGAGCGCGAAGGGCAGAAGAAGATGGTGATCGGCAACAAAGGCGCCAAAATCAAAACCATCGGCATTGAAGCGCGCAAAGATATGGAAGAGATGTTCGAGGCCAAAGTGCATCTCGAGCTCTGGGTCAAAGTGAAATCGGGCTGGGCCGACGACGAACGTGCGCTGCGCAGCCTGGGCTACGTAGACGACCTCTGATCCTATGGAAGGCTGGCAACGCGCCTTTGTGCTGCATAGTCGCCCCTATAGCGAAACCAGCCTGCTGCTCGACCTCTTCAGCGAAAGTCACGGGCGGGTCAGGGTGCTGGCGAAAGGCGCGCGCGCGCGCCGCTCGCAGCTGAAAGGCACGCTGCAGCCCTTCACGCCGCTGCTGGTGCGCTGGACCGGGCGCGGCGAGGTCAAAACCCTCACCAAAGCCGAAGCGGTTTCGCTGTCGCTGCCGCTCAGCGGCATTACGCTCTACTGCGGCCTCTACGTTAACGAGCTGGTGTCGCGCGTGCTGGAGCAGGAATTTCCCTTCACAGAACTCTTTTTCGACTACCTGAACTGCCTGCAAACGCTGGCGGCGGCCAACAGCTCGCCTGAACCGGCGCTGCGTCGTTTCGAGCTGGCGCTGCTGGGTCATCTCGGCTACGGCGTCGACTTTCTGCACTGCGCCGGCAGCGGCGAACCGGTCACCGACAACATGACCTACAGCTACCGCGAAGAGAAGGGCTTTATCGCCAGTCTGGTCGCCGGTCAGCGCAGCTTCACCGGCCGCCAGCTGCGCGCGCTGTGGGAACGTGACTTTCCCGATGCCGACACGCTGCGCGCCGCCAAGCGCTTTACCCGCATCGCGCTGAAACCCTACCTGGGCGGCAAACCCTTGAAGAGCACCGAGCTGTTTCGCCAGTTCGTGCCGAAAAAGCGGCCTGATGCCGCCAGCCCGTAGCGCTGTGCCTGCGCCGCGCGCCGCGGTACACTCTGATTTTTCGACATAGTTAAGCTGAGGATTGTCATGGCTGAGTTGCTGTTAGGGGTCAACATCGATCATATCGCCACGGTACGTAACGCACGCGGCACCCACTATCCCGATCCGGTTCAGGCGGCTTTCGTCGCCGAGCAGGCGGGCGCGGAAGGCATTACCGTGCACCTGCGCGAAGATCGCCGCCATATCACCGATCGCGACGTGCGGATTCTGCGCGACACCATCCAGACGCGCATGAACCTGGAGATGGCGGTTACCGACGAGATGGTAGGCATCGCCTGCGATATCCAGCCGCACTTCGTCTGTCTGGTGCCGGAGAAGCGCGAAGAGGTGACCACCGAAGGCGGCCTCGACGTGGCGGGCCAGCAGGAAAAAATCAACGCGGCGGTGAAGCAGCTGAGCGACGCGGGCATCCAGGTTTCGCTCTTTATCGATCCCGATCATCGCCAGATTGAGGCGGCGGTCGCCAGCGGCGCACCCTATATCGAAATTCATACTGGCGCCTACGCCGAGGCGCCGGAAGGATTGCCGCGCGAGGCTGAGCTGGCGCGCATCCGCCACGCCGCCACCTTTGCCGCCAGCCTGGGCCTCAAGGTCAACGCCGGCCACGGCCTGACCTACCACAACGTCCAGCCGATTGCCGCCCTGCCGGAGATGCACGAGCTGAATATCGGCCACGCCATTATCGGCCGCGCGCTCTTCAGCGGTCTGGCCGACGCGGTAAAAGAGATGAAGCTGCTGATGCGGGAAGCGCGTCGCTAATGGCTATTCTCGGACTGGGCACCGACATCGTCGAAATCGAGCGTATCGCCGGCGTGATTGAGCGCTCTGGCGACCGCCTGGCGCGGCGCGTGCTGAGCGAAGCCGAGTGGCAGCAATATCAGCGTCATCAGCAGCCGGTGCGCTTCCTGGCCAAGCGCTTCGCCGTCAAGGAAGCGGCGGCCAAAGCCTTCGGCACCGGCATTCGCGGTGGACTGGCGTTCAATCAGTTTGAAGTGTACAACGATGAGCTGGGCAAGCCGGGGTTGCGCTTTTTCCACCACGCCAGCGACGTAGCGGAAAAGCTGGGCGTCAGGCAGGTTCACGTCACGCTGGCGGATGAGCGTCATTACGCCTGCGCAACGGTGATTATCGAAAACTAGTGGTGCAGCACCACGAACTTCTCCCACAGCGCATCGCGCGATTCGATGTGCTGTGGATCGATAACAATGGTGTTATCGATAGGGCAGACGCTCTGGCAGGTTGGCGCATCGTAATGCCCGACGCACTCGGTGCAGCGGCTGGCGTCGATCTCGTAGATCTCCGCGCCGAGTGTAATCGCCTGGTTAGGACATTCGGGTTCGCACATATCGCAATTAATGCATTTGGCGGTAATCAGCAGCGCCATGATTTCACCTGATTAGCTAAAAACGGCGCCATTATACTCGCGTTCGCCGCCTAGTTCAGCTTTTTCACCAGCGCTTCGCTGTGGCGGATATGGCTGGCGGCGCGCTCTGGATCGTTCTGCACCAGCGCCATAAACAGCAGGTCGGTCAATGCCAGCTGCGCCGTGGTCGACGAGATGGCGGCGCTGCGCGTGCTCTGTTCTTCCGCGACGGTATAGAGACAGTGGGTTGCGGTCTGCTGCAGGCTGTTGGGCGTAAAGCCGGTAAACGCCAGCACGTAGGCGCCGATCTGCGCGGCTTCCTGCGCCGCCAGGTTGATCTCTTTACGCTCGCCGGTATAAGAGATCGCCAGCAGCACGTCGCCGGGACGCATCGCCTGCACGCTGGCCAGCAGCGCGTGCATATCCTGCTCCGCCACCGCATTGATGCCAATCTTCATCAGCTTCCAGGAAAAGTCTTTCGCTACCAGCCCCGACGCGCCAATGCCTACCAATACGATACGCTGGGCATTTTTCAGCAAGTGCAGCGTCTGGTTCAGCTTCTCTTCGCTGTTGATATCGAGCGTAGCGCGAATGGCCGAGAGCTTCTCGGTAAGCAGCTTCTCACCCACGGTTTTTAACGAGTCGTCGCTGAGAATATGATTATGCACGGTAATAGCGTCGCGAGCCGCCAGCGACTCGCTCAGGGCCAGCTTAAGCGCCGGAAAGCCCTTGTATCCCAGCTTCTGCGCGAATTTCACCACGCTCGACTGGCTTACGCCCGACTCTTCAGCCAGCTTCTGCGAGCTGAGATGGCGCGCCCGATCCGGCTGTGACAACAGAAAGTCCGCCAGCCGACGCTCGTTTAGCGCCAGACGCGGATAGAGCTGACGAATGCGCAGCAATGAGCTCATGCCTGGTCCTCGTTTAGGTAGCCTGCCGTAAGATGTTTGTCTCTGCTGAAGAATAAACTATTCACCTGGCATTGTAGCCACTGGAATTAAAAATAGCTGTCTTCGCCGCTGCCGCGGTTGATGGCTACAATAAAAAACCATAGGGCGAACAAAACAGAAAGGAGCGTTTTTTGACCAAGGGTACACAACGTCGCGTGGTGTTTTTCGATCTGGACGGCACACTGCACCAGCAGGATATGTTCGGCACCTTTATGCGCTATTTGCTCTGGCGTCAGCCGCTCAACTTGCTGCTGGTGGTGCCGCTGCTGCCGGTGGTCGGGCTGGGACTGCTGATTAAAGGGCGCGCGGCGCGCTGGCCGATGAGCCTGCTGCTCTGGTCGATCACCTTTGGCCGCTCGGAGCGCACGCTGCTGCGCCGCGAAGCAGCCTTTGCGCAGTGGTTTCGCCAGCGTGTGACCGCATTTCCGGTGGTGCAGCAGCGCCTGACCGACTATCTGAGCAGCGACGATGCCGACGTCTGGCTGATTACCGGCTCGCCGCAGCCGCTGGTAGAGCAGGTCTACTTCGACTCGGCGTTTCTGCCGCGCGTCAAACTGATTGCCAGCCAGATGCGGCGCGGCTTCGGCGGTCGCGTGCTGGCGATGCGCTGCCTCGGCCATGAGAAAGTGGTTCAGCTCGAAGAGCAGATCGGCACGCCGCTGCAGCTCTATAGCGGCTACAGCGACAGTAAGCAGGATAATCCGCTGCTCTTTTTCTGCCAGCACCGCTGGCGCGTCACGCCGCGCGGCGAACTTCAGCAGCTGGAGTAGGGTTGCATCTTCGATTCTGCGCGCGGGATCGCTATAATGCGCCGCTTTGCTGCTGCCGGGAGTGAGCCTGCGTGAATCAATCTCAAGACGAATACTGGATGCGCCATGCGCTGCGGCTGGCGCGCATCGCCTGGGAACAGGGCGAAGTGCCGGTCGGCGCGGTGCTGGTGCAGGGCGATCGCGTTATCGGCGAAGGGTGGAACCGGCCCATCGGCCAGCACGATCCGACCGCCCACGCCGAAATGATGGCGCTGCGTCAGGGCGGCAAGGTGCTGGAGAACTATCGCCTGCTGGATACCACGCTCTACGTGACGCTGGAGCCCTGCGTGATGTGCGCCGGCGCGATGGTGCACAGCCGCATCACGCGGCTGGTCTACGGCGCCAGCGATGAGAAAACCGGCGCGGCGGGTTCACTGATAGATGTGCTCGGCCATCCCGGCATGAATCATCAGGTCGTGCTGCAGAGCGGCGTGCTGGCGGAGGCGTGCGCGGCGATGCTGAGCGACTTTTTCCGCATGCGGCGCGAGCAAAAAAAAGCGCTGCGTCAGGCGCAGCGCGGAACGAACTAACGCGGCCTCAACGCCGCGCTTTACGCCTTGCCTAATTCATGGCGATTTCCGGCGCCACCGCCGGATAGCCGCTGCCCAGCTCCGCCTCTTGCGCCGCCTGCTGGGCCAGGCGTTTCTCCTGCTCCTGCAAATAGCCTACCAGGCTCAGCTGATACTTACGGATATTCTCGACGTAGTTATAGGCTTCGTGGCCGCGCGCGTAGCCGTAGGTGGTCTGCGCGTAGTAGCGTTTCTGGCTCAGCATCGGTAGCCGCAGCTTGACGTCGGCCCAGCTGTCAGGATTGCCGCCCTGTTTCGCCGTGAGCTTGCGCGCATCCAGCATATGGGCGTAGCCCATATTGTAGGCCGCCAGCGCGAACCAGATGCGCTCATCTTCGGGAATGGTCGCGGGCACCTTTTCCATCATGCGCTGTAGATAGAGGCTGCCGCCGCGAATGCTCTGCTCAGTGTCGGTACGATCCTCAACGTTCAGGCTGTCGGCGGTGTTGCGCGTCAGCATCATCATGCCACGCACGCCGGTGGGCGAGGTCGCCAGCGGATTCCAGTGCGACTCCTGATAGGAGATCGCCGCCAGCAGCCGCCAGTCGATACTGGCCGCATACTTCTCAAACAGCGGTTTGATCTCCGGCAGCGTCACGTCGATGGCGCGCAGGAAAGTGCGGGTATCGACATAGTCGAAGGTGCCGACGTGGCCGAGATACTTCTCCTCCAGGCGCGCCATCACGCCTTCTTCACCCATCGAGTTAAAGAAGTCGAGCATCGCGGCGTTCAGGCTGCTGTCGTCGCTGTGCGGCACATACCAGGTCACCGGCTCTTCATCCGTGACGTCAAACGCCACCGCCAGCTGCGGGTGGATGCGCTGCAGCAGGGCGATGGTGACGGAATCGCCGATGGTGTAGTCGAGCTTGCCGTCGGCAACCGCCTCCAGTAGCGCTTTCGGCGACTGATCGGTGGAGATCACCCAGTTGAGATCGGGAAACTGTTTATCGCGCGCCGTTTTCAGCGACGACAGGTAGGCGGAGCCGGAAGCAACCCTGAGCTCACCTTTGAGATCGCCGAGGTTTTTCGGGCGCGGCTTATCGACGCGATAGACCATCTGCTGGGACACGGAGTAGTAGCTCGGCCCGGTTTTATAGCGCGCCAGCCTTTCATCGTTGTAAATCAGGCCCGCTGCCAGCAGGTCCGCCTTGCCGTCGTCGAGATCGTCAAACAGATCGCTGAGGTTTGGGCGCACCGTGACCTTGAGCTTAACGCCCAGATAGTCGGCAAAGCGCTTCGCCAGCTCGTAATCCATACCGGCCGGGGCTTTATTGATGGTGTAGTAAGTCAGCGGGGAATTGATGGTACTGATACGCAGCACTCCCCACGATTTTATCTGCGAAATCGCATCCTGTCCGTTGCCGTACCACGGGATCGATGGCCATAACGCCATCGCCAGCAGCAGGGTAACGAGACCGATCAGCAGATAGTTTAATTTTAGGCGTTTCAAATAGTTGTCTCTCGCTGGCTCCAAGGCCTCTGTCTTTTAAAGGCAGTATTGATCTTTTTTGAACTCCCAGAGCGAGGGGCATTTTGCGCAACTCGGCAGCGTAGAGCAACTTATAAAGCAGGTTTTGCGCAAAATTCAGGCAATTCCGCAGGCAGAGAAATTATGCGCAAACGGTTTCGTCGAGCGGGGTGTTTCTCTATAATACCGCCCGTTTTCTGCTGTTGTGCCCCTTGAAGCGTCGCACGGCGCTCTGACGAGAGATTAAATGATGGAAATTCTGCGTGGTTCGCCCGCCCTGTCGGCATTTCGTGTAAACAAACTGCTGACCCGCTTTCAGGACGCTCATCTGCCGGTGAGTGACATTTACGCCGAGTACGTCCATTTTGCCGATGTCAGCGCACCGCTGAACGCTGATGAAAAAGCGCGCCTGCAGCGCCTGCTGAAATACGGTCCTTCTCTCGCCGAACACGCGCCGCAAGGCCGCCTGCTGCTGGTGACGCCGCGTCCCGGCACCATTTCGCCCTGGTCATCCAAAGCGACCGACATCGCGCACAACTGCGATCTGCCGCAGGTGCGCCGCCTGGAGCGCGGTCTGGCCTTCTATGTGCAGGCGCCGCAGCTGACCGAGGCGCAGTGGCAGACGCTTCAGGCGCTGCTGCACGATCGCATGATGGAGACGGTTTTCAGCGATCTGTCGCAGGCGGAAGCGCTGTTCGCGCATCACGAGCCGCAGCCGCTGAAAAGCGTTGATGTGCTGAATAACGGCCGTCAGGCGCTGGAAGAGGCGAACCGCACGCTGGGGCTGGCGCTGGCGGACGATGAAATCGACTACCTGCTGGCAGCTTTCCAGCAACTGGGCCGCAACCCGAACGACATCGAACTCTATATGTTCGCGCAGGCTAACTCCGAGCACTGCCGTCATAAAATCTTCAACGCCGACTGGATTATTGACGGCGAAAAACAGCCGAAATCGCTGTTTAAAATGATTAAAAACACCTTCGAGAGCACCCCGGACCACGTGCTGTCAGCCTATAAAGACAACGCGGCGGTCATGGAAGGCTCGGAAGTGGGACGCTTTTACGCCGACGCGCAAAAGGGCGAGTATGAGTATCATCAGGAGGCTGCGCATATCCTGATGAAGGTAGAAACCCATAACCATCCTACGGCGATCTCACCGTGGCCCGGCGCCGCGACCGGCTCCGGCGGCGAGATCCGTGATGAAGGCGCTACCGGACGCGGTGCGAAGCCGAAAGCGGGTCTGGTCGGCTTCTCTGTGTCGAACCTGCGTATTCCCGGCTTTGAGCAGCCCTGGGAAGAGGACTTCGGCAAGCCGGAGCGCATCGTCAGCGCGCTGGATATCATGACCGAAGGCCCGCTGGGCGGCGCGGCGTTCAATAACGAATTTGGGCGTCCGGCGCTGAACGGCTATTTCCGCACCTATGAGGAGCGGGTCAACAGCCATAACGGCGTCGAGCTGCGCGGCTACCACAAGCCGATCATGCTGGCGGGCGGCATCGGCAACATCCGCGCCGATCACGTGCAGAAAGGGGAGATTACCCTGGGCGCGAAGCTGATCGTGCTGGGCGGTCCGGCGATGAATATCGGCCTGGGCGGCGGCGCGGCCTCGTCCATGGCGTCAGGCCAGTCCGACGCCGATCTCGATTTCGCTTCGGTGCAGCGCGACAACCCGGAAATGGAGCGCCGCTGTCAGGAGGTGATCGACCGCTGCTGGCAGATGGGCGAAGAGAACCCGATTCTGTTTATTCACGACGTGGGCGCGGGCGGCCTCTCCAACGCCATGCCGGAGCTGGTGAGCGACGGCGGCCGCGGCGGCCGCTTTAACCTGCGCGACATCTTGAACGATGAGCCAGGCATGAGCCCGCTCGAAGTGTGGTGCAACGAGTCGCAGGAGCGTTATGTGCTGGCGGTAGCGCCTGAGAAGCTGGCGCAGTTCGACGCGCTCTGTCAGCGCGAGCGCGCACCCTACGCGGTGATTGGTGAAGCGACCGAAGAGCAGCACCTGAGCCTGAGCGACAGCCACTTTGACAACACGCCTATTGATATGCCGCTGGATGTGCTGCTGGGCAAAACGCCGAAGATGACGCGCGACGTGGTCACGCAGCAGGCCAAAGGTGAGCCGCTGCTGCGCGACGGCATTACCCTGAGCGACGCGGTAAACCGCGTGCTGCACCTGCCGACCGTGGCGGAGAAAACTTTCCTCGTCACCATCGGCGACCGCACCGTTACCGGCATGGTGGCGCGCGACCAGATGGTCGGCCCGTGGCAGATTCCGGTGGCAAACTGCGCGGTCACCACCGCCAGCCTCGACAGCTATCACGGCGAAGCCTTCGCGCTGGGCGAGCGCGCGCCGGTTGCGCTGCTCGATTTCGCCGCCTCCGGCCGTCTGGCCGTGGGCGAAGCGCTTACCAACCTGGCGGCGACGCAGATTGGCGATCTCAAGCGCGTGAAGCTTTCCGCTAACTGGATGGCGGCGGCAGGCCACCCTGGCGAAGATGCTGGCCTCTATGAGGCGGTTAAGGCGGTAGGCGAAGCGCTCTGTCCTGCGCTTGGCATCACGATTCCGGTGGGCAAAGACTCTATGTCGATGAAAACCCGCTGGCAGGAGGGCATCGAGCAGCGCGAAATGACTTCGCCGCTGTCGCTGGTTATTACCGCCTTCGCCCGCGTGGAAGATGTGCGCCGCACCGTCACGCCAGAGCTGCAGGCGGACGGCGAAAACCTGCTGCTGCTGATCGATCTGGGCAACGGCGCCAATACGCTGGGCGCCACCGCGCTCTCGCAGGTCTACCGTCAGCTTGGCGACAAGCCCGCCGACGTGCGCGACGCGCAGCAGCTGGCGGGCTTCTTTAACGCCATTCAGGCGCTGGTGGCACAGCAGAAGCTGCTGGCTTACCACGACCGTTCAGACGGCGGCCTGCTGGTGACGCTGGCGGAAATGGCCTTTACCGGCCACTGCGGCGTCGAGGTCGATATTGCTGCGCTGGGCAGCGACGCGCTGGCCGCGCTCTTTACCGAAGAGCTGGGCGCAGTGATTCAGATTAGAGCTGAAGATCGCGCGGCCGTGGAAAAGGTGCTGGCGGAGCAGGGACTGGCAGCGTGCAGCCACGTTATCGGCAGCGCGCAGCGCGGTGACCGCTTTGTGATTCGCTCCGGCGACAGCGCGGTCTATAGCGAAAGTCGCACCACGCTGCGTACCTGGTGGGGCGAAACCAGCTGGCAGATGCAGCGCCTGCGTGATAACCCGCTCTGCGCCGATCAGGAGCATGAAGCGCGTAAAGATGACAAGGATCCTGGCCTCAACGTCCATCTGACCTTTAATCCGGAAGAGGATGTCGCCGCGCCGATGATCGCCACCGGTGCGCGTCCGCGCGTTGCGGTGCTGCGTGAGCAGGGCGTCAACTCCCACGTCGAAATGGCGGCGGCGTTCCATCGCGCAGGCTTTACGGCGGTCGACGTGCATATGAGCGATCTGCTGGCGGGACGCCGCGGCCTGGACGAATTCCAGGCGCTGGTGGCGTGCGGCGGCTTCTCCTACGGCGACGTGCTGGGCGCTGGTGAAGGCTGGGCGAAATCCATTCTGTTCAACAACCGCGTGCGCGACACGTTTGAGAGCTTCTTCCATCGTCCGCAGACGCTGGCGCTGGGCGTCTGCAACGGCTGTCAGATGATGTCCAACCTGCGCGAGCTGATCCCGGGCAGCGAACTCTGGCCGCGCTTTGTGCGCAACCAGTCAGAGCGTTTTGAAGCGCGCTTCAGCCTGGTGGAAGTGGCCGCCAGCCCGTCGCTGCTGCTGGACGGCATGGCTGGCTCGCATATGCCGATTGCGGTCTCGCACGGCGAAGGCTTTGTGGAAGTCCGCGACGGCGCGCATCTGGCGGCGCTGGAGTCCAAAGGACTGGTTGCGCTGCGCTTTGTCGATAACTACGGTAAGGTGACCGAAACTTACCCGGCTAACCCGAACGGCTCGCCTAACGGCATCACGGCGGTGACCAACGAAAGCGGCCGCGTGACCATCATGATGCCGCACCCGGAGCGCGTTTTCCGTACGGTAAGCAACTCCTGGCATCCAGCGGAGTGGGGCGAAGACAGCCCATGGATGCGCATCTTCCGCAACGCGCGTAAACAGCTGGGCTAATCCCGCCCGGCACGACACAAGGAGACAGCGATGTCTCCTTTTTTTATCTCTGTTGGCAAATGGCGACAGCTGCCTCCTTTCGCTGTCTCCAAAAGGAGACATTTATCCTGATGATAAATCAGCGATTAACACTCAGGGTATCGATGTGTTGGGTTTTAGCGACAGCAGAAGAGGTGCATCAGGCAACAGACAGAGCAAAGCAGGCTGGCAACCTCATGAAAAAGAAAGTTATTTATTTTTTGGCACGAACTTTGCTAATATTAACGCGTGGCTCATTCTCCTGTTTATGATTGCCCCGCTTCGGCGGCAGAGCTCATAAAAACTGAATGACGCACCAAACGGAGCCTGCCGTCCACCAACCGATAATCGTTTGCTCTGCAACGTTATCAAGCATCGGGCGCAACGTTGAGTTAGGCTCCACCTTCTTTTCGGGCGATGCTGCGGCGCCGCTCTCACGGCAGGCCAAAAGGCCTGCCGTTTTCATTTCCGCTCTATCTTCCACCGACGGACTTCGCTAGCATTCTCACAGCCTTTATTACAGGAAGCGACCGCGTGAGAAGATGGCGTTTATTTCCCCGATCGTTGCGCCAGCTGGTGCTGATGGCGTTTTTGCTGGTGCTGCTGCCGCTGCTGGTGCTTGCCTGGCAGGCCTGGGAAAGTTTGTCGGCGTTAAGCGATCAGGCCGTCGATACCAACCGCAACACCTTCACCGACGTGCGCCGCAGCGAAGCGATGGCGCGCACCGCGCTGGAGCTGGAGCGCAGCTACCGGCAATATTGCGTGCTGGGCGATGCCACCCTGGCGCGCCTCTATGAGACTCAGCGCGTGCGCTATAGCCAGATCCTCGAGGCTCACGCCTCCAGCCTGCCTGAGCTGGCGGCGTTTCAGACCCTGCGCGCGACGCTGCCGCAGCTCGCCGAACTCAAGTGCGATAACGGCAACCCGGTCAACGCGGCCTCGCAGGCGCTGGAGCGCTTTTCCGCCGTGAATGCGCAGCTGGTGCAGGAAACGCGCGAAGTGGTGTTCGCGCGCGGGCTGCAGCTGCAGCGCGAAATCGCCGATCGCGGCCAGTTTTTCGGCTGGCAGGCGCTTATCCTGTTTATCGTCAGCCTGGCGCTGGTGCTGCTGTTCACCCGCATGATTATCGGACCGGTAAAAAGCGTCGAACGCATGATTAACCGGCTCGGCGAAGGGCGCGAGCTGGGCGCGACCGTGGCGTTTCGCGGCCCGCGTGAGCTGCGCTCGCTGGGACAGCGCATCGTCTGGCTCAGCGAGCGGCTGGCGTGGCTCGAGACGCAGCGCCATGCGTTCCTGCGCCACCTCTCCCACGAGCTGAAGACGCCGCTCGCCAGCCTGCGCGAGGGCACGGAGCTGCTGGCGGACGAGGTGGTGGGCGCGCTGAACGGCGACCAGAAAGAGGTCGTGGCGATCCTGGATACCAGCAGCCGTCATCTGCAGCGCCTGATTGAGCAGCTGCTCGACTACAACCGCAAGCTGGCAGAGGGGCCGACGACGCTGGAGAGGGTGGATATCGACGAGCTGGTGGATATGGTGGTCGGTGCCCATGCGCTACCGGCGCGCGCTAAGCTGATGCATGTACATTGCGACCTTCAGGTGAAAAGCTGTCTGGCGGAGCCAATGCTGCTGATGCGCGTTATTGACAACTTATACTCTAACGCCGTGAACTATGGCGGTGAATCCGGTAGCATTTGGCTGCGCAGCCAGCTGCACGGCGACAAGGTGTGGATAGAGGTCGCCAACAGCGGCACGCCGATTCCCGCTAAAGAACGGGAAATGATATTCGAACCCTTTTTTCAGGGGAGCCTGCAGCGCAAAGGGCCGGTCAAGGGCAGCGGGCTGGGACTGAGCATCGCCAAAGACTGTCTGCGCCGCATGCAGGGGGATCTGCTGCTGATCGACAGCAAAGATGCCGACGTTTGTTTTCGCATTGTACTGAATCACACAGCCGGGAATCACTGACAGATGAATATCGTCTTCGCCTCACTTTTTACTGCGCTGCTGAGCCTTTCGCTCAGCGGCTGCAGCGCCTCCCCGGCCGCCTCGTCCGCGCATCGCGACGCCGTCGTCGCCGAGCCGGAGGTCAGGCTTCCCGATTATCTGGCGACCGACTGCGCCAGCGTCTGGCGCAACGAAAGCGCGACGGCAACGGGGAATCCGCTCTACTGGCTGCGCGCCATCGACTGCGCTGAGCGCCTGTCGCCCGCAGAGGCGCGTGCGGAAGCGCATCGCTGGCCGGTAGAAGGCTGGGCGCGCGCCTTTAAAAACGGCATCCTGATGGCTAACGGCAACGTTATGCCGCTGGAACGCCGCGGTTACGTCGACGTGCTGGATGCGTACAGTGCCCGCTTTCCCGGCGCGGTGCGCCCGCTGATTCAGCTGTGGCGCAGCAACCAGGTCGCGCAGCTCGATCTCAGCGAAACGCGCACGCGCTTTGCGCATTTGCAGCAAAGCAGCGATGCACAGCTCGACACGCTGCGTCAGCAGCAGACGCAGCTGCGCCAGACCCTTAACGACACGCAGCATAAGCTGGAGCGCCTGACGGATATCGAACGTCAGCTCTCTTCGCGTAAAACGCCGGACGTCACCGAAAGCGGCCATGCGCCGGAAACCTTGCCACGTGAGGAGCCTTAATGGCCAGACAATCCGCACGTCTGCTGCTGGTGGATGACGATCCCAGCCTGCTGAAGCTGCTGGGGATGCGCCTCAGCAGCGAAGGTTACCAGGTCACTACCGCCGCCAGCGGGCCGGAAGCGCTGCGCCTGCTGCAGAAAGAGCAGATCGATCTCGTCATCAGCGATTTGCGTATGGATGAGATGGACGGGCTGGCGCTGTTCGGCGAGATCCAGAAGCGTAACCCCAGCCTGCCGGTGATTATTCTCACCGCGCACGGCTCGATTCCCGACGCCGTCTCCGCCACGCAGCAGGGGGTATTCAGCTTCCTGACCAAGCCGGTAGACCGCGACGCGCTTTATAAAGCGATCGACGACGCGCTGGCGCAGCGCGCGCCAGCCAGTGACGACCGCTGGCGCGAAGCGATTGTCACCCGCAGCCCGATTATGCTGCGGCTGCTGGAGCAGGCGCACATGGTGGCGCAGTCCGACGTTAGCGTCTTAATTAACGGCCAGAGCGGCAGCGGCAAAGAGGTGCTGGCGCAGGCGATCCACGCCGCCAGCCCGCGCGC
This sequence comes from Enterobacter sp. BRE11, assembly GCF_031844285.1. NCBI lineage: Bacteria > Pseudomonadati > Pseudomonadota > Gammaproteobacteria > Enterobacterales > Enterobacteriaceae > Enterobacter > Enterobacter sp. BRE11. The sequence continues at coordinate 10,027 of NZ_JAUZUX010000019.1, read as the reverse complement.
GGGCAAACCTTTTGTCGCCATTAACTGCGGCGCGCTGCCGGAGCAGCTGCTGGAATCAGAGCTATTTGGTCACGCTCGCGGCGCCTTTACCGGCGCGGTCAGCGCGCGGGAGGGGCTGTTTCAGGCGGCGGAAGGCGGCACGCTGTTTCTGGACGAAATCGGCGATATGCCGCCGTCGCTGCAGGTAAAGCTGCTGCGCGTGCTGCAGGAGCGTAAAATTCGTCCGCTCGGCAGCAATCACGATATCGACATTAACGTGCGCATTATCTCCGCCACGCATCGCGACCTGCCGAAGGCGATGGAGAAGAAAGAGTTCCGTGAAGATCTCTTTTACCGCCTCAACGTGGTCAATCTTAAGCTGCCGGCGCTGCATGAGCGCACGGAAGATATTCCGCTGCTCGCTGGCCATCTGCTGCGTCAGGCGGCGGATCGGCATAAACCCTTTGTGCGCAGCTTCTCCGTAGATGCGATGAAGCGGCTGATGACGGCGAGCTGGCCGGGCAACGTTCGCCAGCTGGTCAATGTCATCGAGCAATGCGTCGCGCTGACCTCGTCGCCGGTGATCAGCGATGCGCTGGTCGAGCAGGCGCTGAGCGGCGAGAACAGCGTATTGCCAACTTTTGTCGAAGCGCGCAACCAGTTTGAGCTGAACTACCTGCGTAAGCTGTTGCAGATGACCAAAGGCAATGTCACCCATGCCGCCCGGCTGGCCGGGCGCAATCGCACCGAGTTTTATAAGCTGCTGTCCCGACATGAACTGGACGCCAGCGATTTTAAAGAGTAGCTTTCTGGCGCGATGAAGCGCCTGAGAGCGTCGACGAATGCCCCGGCGGCCGGGATGCGTTGCGGGCAACGCGCCTGTAGCCAGCGGCTGCGGGTCTATACTTACAGCACCCCATCCGGCCACGGAGGGAGTGAGAAAAGGGTCTGACATGAAAAAGATTGATGCGATTATCAAACCATTCAAACTCGACGATGTGCGCGAAGCCTTAGCTGAAGTCGGCATCACCGGGATGACGGTCTCTGAAGTAAAAGGTTTCGGTCGTCAGAAAGGTCACACCGAACTCTATCGCGGCGCGGAATATATGGTCGATTTTCTGCCGAAGGTGAAAATCGAAATGGTCGTGGGCGACGACATCGTCGACACCTGCGTGGAAACCATTATGAAAACCGCGCAGACCGGTAAAATCGGCGACGGTAAGATCTTTGTTTTCGACGTGTCGCGCGTGGTACGTATTCGTACCGGCGAAGAGGACGAAGAGGCGATTTAACGCCGTAAACCTGCGGGCCTGGTCTGTAGCTGAGTGCCAGCGCAGGTGATATAGCCCGATCGTAAAGACGCAAAATACGGCATCTTTGCCAGCCCGGCCCGCGCGATTACGCACCTCATCCCTGAGGTGCGTCCGTAAACGGGCTAATGCGTTACGTTTTTCAAAAACCCTTCCGGCGTTTTTGTCCCTGGCGCGGGACGCTTTGCTCTCCGGTCTGTACTACCTGCTACCGGGCATTATGTGCCGCCTGTAGTCGGTTCCTGAAGCAGCATCAAAGCCCTTTATGCGGGCCAAACACTTCATAGTGAATGCGTGAAGCGTCGACGCCCGCGTCTTGCAGCTGACCGGCGATAAACTGCATAAAGCCGATCGGACCGCACAGCCAGAACTGCGTGCGCGCATCCTGCAATCGTGCGGATTCGGCAGCCAAATCCATCATGCCCTCGGCATCGAAACGGCCAGCGTCGGCCGCCTCCGGCACGCGGTACCAGACGCGTTTCTCAAAGTCGCGCAGGCGCGCGCCCGTCTCAGCCACTTCTTCCGCAAAAGCGTGCTGCGCACCGTTTTCCGCCGCATGCAGCCAGGTCACCGGTGCGGCATGCTGCTGTTCAGCCAGCGCATGCAGCATTGCCAGCGTCGGCGTTACGCCGACGCCTGCAGAGATCAGCGCTACCGGCGTCTCCGTACCTGCTTCCATAAATACGTCGCCGTGCGGCGCGGTCAGATCCAGCACATCGCCGACCTGCGCTTTTTCATGCAGCCAGCCGGAGACGGTGCCTTGCGCATCGCGCTTCACGGCGATGCGGTAGCTTTTGCCGTTGCTGGTGTGGGTCAGCGAATACTGGCGATTCTGCTGAAACTCAAATTCGGCGGGATGCAGATGCACGGTGAGATACTGGCCTGGTTTAAACGCCGCAACCGCGCCGCCGTCGACCGGGGTCAGGGTAAAGCTCTTGATAACGGAACTTTGCGTGTCGATAGCGGCGATGCGGAAGGGGCGCGTGCCGCGCCAGCCGCCTACCTGCTGCTCGGTTTCCTGATAAATCGCCTCTTCGCGCTGGATAAAGACATCGGCCAGCACGCCGTAAGCGCGGCCCCACGCCGCCAGCACCTCATCGCCTGGATTTAGCAGCTCCTTAATCGTGGCCAGCAGGTTCTCGCCGACAATCGCGTACTGTTCCGGCTTGATCGCCAGGCTGGCATGCTTCTGAGCGATCTTTTCGACGGCGGGCAGCAGCGCCGCCAGGTTATCGAGATTCGCACCATAGGCGCAGATGGCGTTAAACAGCGCCTCGCGCTGGTTGCCATTGCGCTGGTTATTCATATTGAAGACGTTTTTGAGTTCGGGGTGCTGCGACAGCATGCGATCGTAGAAGTGAGCGGTAAGCTTCGGTCCTACGGCGGCAACGGCGGGAAGCGTGGATTTCACGGTGGCGATGGTTTGTGCGTCAAGCATGGGAATACCTCCGGCTGCGTAAAGTTGTATTTTAAATGTATGTTATAGTTGTACCCTCGAGGTTGTAAATAACCCGCTGCGAAATCGGGCCGGGGCGCTGGCAAGGTTTTGGTACAAATTGAAAAAAATTTGCCCCACAACCTGACGAAAAATCGTGATGTGTATGCCGTATACAAAAGCGTAAAAAACCTTTGCCAGCGCGAAGCCAATCGTTTGCGTGTAAAGCGGAATTGGCGCTACCGTCACCTGGCAAAACGGTTTACACTGTTGGCCTTTGCTCCGTAAGGGAGCCTAAACCGCCGTTAAAAAGTTAGCTGAGTCAGGAGATGCGGATGTTAAAGCGTGAAATGAACATTGCCGATTATGATGCCGAGTTGTGGCAGGCGATGGAGCAAGAGAAAGTGCGTCAGGAAGAGCACATTGAACTGATTGCTTCTGAAAACTACACCAGCCCACGTGTAATGCAGGCGCAAGGTTCGCAGCTCACCAATAAATACGCGGAAGGGTATCCGGGAAAACGCTACTACGGCGGTTGTGAATATGTCGATATCGTTGAGCAGCTGGCGATCGATCGCGCGAAAGCGCTGTTTGGCGCCGACTTCGCCAACGTGCAGCCGCATTCCGGCTCTCAGGCTAACTTCGCCGTCTATACCGCGCTGCTGCAGCCGGGCGACACCATTCTGGGCATGAATCTGGCGCATGGCGGTCATCTGACTCACGGTTCGCCGGTCAACCTTTCCGGCAAACTCTACAACGTCGTGCCTTACGGCATCGATGAGAGCGGCAAAATTGACTACAACGAGCTGGCGGAACTGGCGAAAACGCATCAGCCGAAGATGATCGTTGGCGGCTTCTCCGCCTATTCCGGCGTCTGCGACTGGGCGAAGATGCGTGAAATTGCTGACAGCGTCGGCGCTTACCTGTTTGTCGATATGGCGCACGTGGCTGGCCTGATCGCCGCTGACGTCTATCCGAGCCCGGTGCCGCATGCGCACATCGTCACCTCGACCACCCATAAAACCCTGGCGGGTCCGCGTGGCGGCCTGATCCTGGCGAAAGGCGGCGACGAAGATCTCTACAAGAAACTTAACTCTGCCGTCTTCCCGGGTGGGCAGGGCGGTCCGCTGATGCACGTTATCGCCGGTAAAGCGGTGGCGTTCAAAGAGGCGATGGAGCCGGCGTTCAAAGCGTACCAGCAGCAGGTAGCGAAAAACGCCAAAGCGATGGTAGAAGTGCTGATTGCGCGCGGCTACGACATCGTCTCCGGCGGCACCCATAACCACCTGTTCCTGATCGACCTGGTGAGCAAGAACATGACCGGCAAAGAGGCGGACGCCGCCCTGGGCCGCGCCAACATTACCGTTAATAAAAACAGCGTGCCGAACGATCCGAAAAGCCCGTTTGTCACCTCCGGCGTGCGTATCGGTACGCCTGCGGTCACTCGTCGCGGCTTTAAAGAAGTGGAAGTTCGCGAGCTGGCTGGCTGGATCGCTGACGTGCTGGACAACGTCAACGACGAAGCGACTATCGAACGCACCAAACAGAAAGTGCTGGATATCTGCTCGCGTCTGCCGGTTTACGCCTAAGCGTACGCCAGCGCGATCGTGACTGAGGATGGCTTCGGCCATCCTTTTTTATTGCCTTTTTTAGGCTAAAATCGCGCGCACTTACTTACTATGGACGCTTTGCTGCGGGAGGCAGAATGACTATCGGCTCGGCGAAATGGCTCGGTCTTGGCTATTTCACTTACTTTTTTTGCTACGGCACTTATCTGCCTTTCTGGGGCGTCTGGCTCAAAGAGACCGGCCTTGACGCGGAAAAAATCGGCCTGCTGCTGGGCTGCGGCATGGTGGCGCGCTTCATGGGCAGCCTGCTCATCGCTTCACAGGTCAAGCATCCGGCGCAGCTGATTACCGCGCTGCGCCTGCTGGCGCTGGTGACCTGCCTGTTCGCCGCTGGCTACTGGATAGGGCAGCAGTGGCTGTGGCTGCTCTTTGTGATGGTGGGCTTTAACCTTTTTTTCTCGCCGCTGGTACCGCTCAGCGATGCGCTGGCCGCCACCTGGACGCAGCAGATCGGACTCAAATACGGGCCGGTGCGGCTGTGGGGATCGCTGGCGTTCGTGATCAGCTCCGCGCTGACCGGGCTGCTGGTAAACCACTGGTCATCGCAGGCGATTCTGGCTCTGCTCTCCGTTGGCGTGCTGGCGATGCTGGGCGGTATGCTGTTGCCGCCGCATACCCGACCCCAGGGCGAGGAGCGGCACAGCGCGACAGGCGGCGGCTGGCAGGCGTGGCGCGATCTGCTGCGCGAGAACAGCGTGTGGCGCTTTATGCTGTGCGTCACGCTGATGCAGGGCGCGCACGCCGCCTACTACGGCTTTAGCGCCATCTGGTGGCAGCAGAGCGGCTATTCCGCTTCGGTGGTCGGCTATCTGTGGTCGCTCGGCGTGGTGGCGGAGATTGTGGTTTTCGCCCTGAGCAATCGCCTGTTTCGCCGCTGGCGCGCGCGCGATCTGCTGCTGCTCTCCGGCCTCTGCGCGCTGGCGCGCTGGACGCTGCTGGGCGCGACCGTTGAGCTGCCGTGGCTTATTGTGGGGCAGATCCTGCACTGCGGCAGCTTTACCGTCTGTCATCTGGCGGCAATGCGTTTTATCGCCGCGCGCCGTGGCCCGGACGTGATTCGGCTGCAATCGATCTATTCAGCGCTGGCGATGGGCGGCGGCATCGCGGTGATGACCATGGTTTGCGGCGTGCTGTTCGCGCATCTTCAGGGCCATCTCTTCTGGGTAATGGCGCTGGTGGCGCTACCGGCGCTCTTCTTGCGGCCGCGCGCGGTTTAAGCCTCCAGCAGCGCCCGGATACGCTGCTGCTGGTGTTCGCTCAGCGGCAGCTCGGCGTGGATCAGCGGCGGCGAATAGAGCGGCAGCGAAGTGGCGTAAGGCGAGATCACCAGCGCGATTTCGCGCGGCGCGCCCTCGCGCTGAAAATCGCTCATCTCCTGATATTTGATATTTATCGGGAGCAGGGTGATTTCGCGAAGCTGCTGCTCAATCTGCTGCTCAAGCCGGGCATTATCGCCCGTCAGCAGCAGCACCTGCTTTTCCTGCAGCGCATTCTCCTGCATTAGCCAGGCGCCGAAGATCACCGCAATCAGGCTCACCTCCTCCTGACTAAAGTCCACATCATATGTTGTTTCAAAACCGCTCAGCGCCTGTTGCGTGGTGCGCAGCAGCCGTGGATAGAGTTTGGTGACGTCCAGCGCGACGCTGTTATCAATACCGATGCCAAAATGGGCGCGATCCAGCGCCTGCGCCAGATGGGTATAAAGCTGCTCCGTCAGTTCCTCGGGCTCGTTGAAGCGCAGGGCAGCCAGCTGCTCGAAGGCGGCGACCAGCTGTCTGGTGGCCAGCATCAGCCGCTGGCTGCAGGGATGGTCGAGCGCGTCAGGCGTGGGCGCGTGGATCAGGCTAAACAGCAGCGTCCAGAATTCCGCCTCGCTGATATGCGGCGCCAGGTGGCAGCGTTTTTGCCAGTGCAGAATGACGTCCATCGCCGCCTCGCGCTCAACCTTTTGCTGCAGCCAGGCAAGCTGACGCTCGTTAAACAGCGCAGGCTGGCGCTGCATCAGGCCATATTTCATAAAAATTTGCAGGAACAGGCGGTCGCGCGTGCTGAAGTCGCGACGGAGCTTCAGGCTGCAGTGCTGAATCAGCGCCTGCAAATTGGTTTCGTCATAGAGCGCTTTTTCGATTTTCATCGCTCTCAGCCGCTGGCGCAGCGGCGCGGCGAAGTGGTCGCGCACGAAATTTTCCGACAAACGCAGCCCGCGCCGCAGCCAGTGCAGCAGGCAAAGTCGCCGATCCAGCTCGGTGCCGTGAATGCGAAAGCTGCCGTCCACCATATGATGCAGTTCCAGCTGGTGATAACGCTGTATCTCATCCCTGACATCTTCGATATCCTGTCGGGCGACAGCGGCCTCAACCCCGTTTAACTGACAGAGTTTTTCGAGCGTAAGCGCGGGAGTAGGCAGATACAGTAGCAGCAGCAGATGACAACGACGCTGTGAACGGGTGAAGAGTGGTGCCAAGGAGGGAGCAGAACTCATTAGTCTGGATTCCAGCGGTCCGGTATTGCGCTAAGAATAGCCAATGGTGAACAGGGCCGCGGCTTTCGGCCGGTTTTTTGTGCAATGCTTCAGGGCGGGTCACAATTTTTTTGTCATTCACAGGAGCGTTTAACCTGGTATGTCTCTTTTTAACCTCAAAAGAAGCGCGCTTTTTACTTTACTGATGACGCTGAGCGCTGCCAGCCATGCGCATCCGCACAGCTTTATCGACATGCAAACCGAAGTGGTTGCCAACGGCGATATGCTGACCGGGCTGAAAATGCGCTGGACCATGGACGAGATCACCTCGGCCGATCTGCTTTACGATGCGGGCGATGCGAAGCCTGGTAGCGATCGCTGGAAAAAGCTGGCGGCGGAGGTGATGGCGAACGTGCTGGGTCAGCACTATTTTTCCGAGGTCTGGCACAACGGCCAGCGCGTAAAATTCCTCAACCTGCCAGCGTCCTACGTGCTATCGCGCAGCGGCAACAAAGCGGTGCTGGAGTTTGTGCTGCCGCTGGCAGAGCCGCCGCAGCTGGCCGGACAGCGTTTCGAAATCCTGACGTTCGATCCCACCTATTTCGTCGATATGACCTATAGAGACGCCCGTGCGCTCACCCTGCCGACCGCGCTGCAGGGCCGATGTGAGGTGGCGCTGCAGACGCCGAAACCTGACAGCTCGCTGAAGCAGTATGCGCTGTCGCTCGATAAAGCCGACGCGCCGCCTGAGCAGATGGATCTGGGGCGTCAGTTTGCGCAAAAGGTAACGCTGACATGTCATTGATACTTTCTCAACGCCGCGCGCGTCGCATCTGGCCGCTATGGCTGCTGGCTCTGGCGCTGGCAGCAGGGGCGCTGGCGCTGTGGCAATACTGGCCGCAGATCCTGCTGCAAAGCGCCATCTGGCAGAGAGGGCTTCATCAGCAGATGGCCCAGCTGCTGCAGCAGGTTAAAAGCGCGCCCGGGCAGGCTGGCGGCCTGCTGGTGCTGTTCAGTCTGGCCTATGGTGTGCTGCATGCGCTGGGGCCCGGCCATGGCAAAGTGGTCATCACCACCTTCCTCGCGACCCATCCGGCGCGCCTTGCTATCACCCTCAGGCTGACGCTGCTGGCGTCGCTGCTGCAGGGCAGCGTCGCCATTCTTCTGGTGACGCTGATGCTGGTGGTGCTGCAGACCTCATCGCGCCAGCTGCATCTCAGCAGCTACTGGCTGGAGAAGGGCAGCTATCTGCTGGTGATCGGGTTAGGGACAGGGATCGGCGTGCGCGCCCTCAAGACGCTGCGACGTCAGCTGCGGCCGCGCGCGCCGATGAAAATCCGCGCCTTGCATGCCGATCATCATCATCATGCAGGCTGCGGCTGCGGCCACGCGCATCTGCCGGATGCGCAGCAGGTCGCTGAGGCTGTCAGCGTGAAAACCCAACTGCTGCTGGTGGCGTCGATGGGGCTGCGTCCCTGTTCAGGGGCGATTATGATGCTGCTCTTTTCGCGCGTTATCGGCGTTTATCTCTGGGGCGTCGTGTCAGCCATAGTCATGGCGCTGGGCACCGCGTTAACCATTTCCGTCATCGGTCTGCTAGTGCAGCGCGCCCGGACGCTGGCGCAGCGGCTGAGCGGTGAAAGCCGCACGACCTCGATGGCGGCGCTGGCGATGCCTCTTTTGGCACTGATCGGCAGCGCGCAGCTGATCGCGACAGGGCTGGCACTGTGGCAGAGTGCTACGTTGGGCATGGGCGGTGGCCTTCGTCCGTTCGGTTAATAATTGCTACAGAGGGCGCAAAAAATAGTATCTTGCGCCCTTGCTTTATTCCGCTTTGCTTATCTAAAACATTCACGCTTCGCTAATTGCAATATGTTGACGCTAACTGTGGTGAAAAGTGTTTTCTCGTCTACGCTAAATAACAACAACCACATGTATTGTCCTTTTTAATATTGATTATTTAACGTTGTCTGTTGCGAGGAGAACCACCATGCACGAAACCCGGATTAATAATGGCACAACAGAAACCATTACTGAAACGCACGCGGGATTACCGTTAAAGCGTATTTCATGGAGCGCCGTATTTGCCGGCGTAATTGGCGCGCTGATTGTGCATATTTTACTGACGCTGCTCGGAACCGCGATTGGCGCCACTACCGTCGATCCTCAGCAGGAGCAAAACCCACTGCAGCATCTTGGCACCGGCGCCCTGATCTGGACCGGTCTGAGCATGCTGATCGCCATGGCGGTTGGTAGCTATCTGGCGGGCCGTCTGGCGCAGCGCGAAGGTGCGCTGCATGGACTGCTGATGTTTGGTCTGAGCACATTATTTACTATCTGGCTGGCCGTTTCTCTCGCCAGCAGCCTGATCGGCGGCGCGTTCAATATTATTGGCGCAGGCTTTCAGGCGGCAGGAAACGGTATTTCCGCAGCGGCACCGGCAGTGACCGATTTTGCTAAGCAGAAGCTGCAGGAAAATAATATTAACCTCGATGATTTGCAAAATGAATTGACCACTACGCTGCGCCAGACTGGCAAACCGGAACTGCAGCCGGAAAATTTACAGCAGGATGCAAATAGCGAAGCGAATAACGCCGAAAATCAGGCGAAAAATACCGCGCAGAATCCACAGAATGCCGATACTGATATTACTAACTGGATTCGCGGCGTGATGAATCGCCATGCCGATACTCTGCAGGCGGCTGACCGCGACGCACTGAAAAATATCATTAAGGCACGCACTGGCAAGAGCGATCAGGAAGTTGAGCAGATCGTAAACCAGGCTGAACAGAGCTATCAGAAAGCGATGCAGCAGTATCAACAGCTGAAGCAGCAGGCAGAACAAAAAGCGCGTGAGGCGGCTGAGCAGGCTGCTGCGGCAACCGCGAAAGCGAGCTGGTACGCCTTCTTTATGCTGCTGATTGAAGCGGTGCTGGCTGGCGTGATGGGACGCATCGGTCGTCGCACTCAGCCGCGTCAGGTGCTGAGCCACGAACGTCGTTAAGATTGAGATTTGGCTAATAAAAAAGGCGGCTGAAAAGCCGCCTTTAATTTTGTCTGGTGCAGACGCGAATGGTATGAATCGATCGCAAAGTCGCTCAAGTCATCCCTGATCGCTCGGCCCGCGCCATCCCTGGCGCGGGACGCTCTGCTCTTCGCTTCATACCATCCGCGTTTTTACCTTTCCAGCGCGAGTTCAAGGCGGCTTAGAGCC
>NZ_JAUZUX010000018.1:0-107779 GCF_031844285.1 Enterobacter sp. BRE11 | reverse complement strand
GTTGACGCCATATGGTAGCCGACCTGGCGCAGTGAAGCTATGCACAGTCGCTGGCGACAGAGGGTAAATGAGAAAGGTTAAAATCGGGCTGGCGTTAGGGTCAGGCGCTGCCAAGGGATGGGCGCATATCGGTGTTATTAACGCCCTGACGCGAGCGGGCGTCGAAATCGACGTGGTAGCGGGGTGTTCCGTGGGCGCGCTGGTTGGCGCGGCTTATGTCAATGACCGCTTGCCGCAGATGGAGAAATGGGTCAGCGCCTTTCGCTACTGGGATGTTATTCGTCTGATGGACCTCTCCTGGCAGCGCGGCGGTCTGCTGCGCGGCGAGCGCGTCTTCAGCCACGTGCGTCAGCTGATTACGCAACATCGTCTTGAGCGCTGCGGCAAGCCGTTCGGCGTGGTGGCGACCAACCTCAGTACCGGCCGGGAATTATGGCTGACTGAGGGCGATCTACATCAGGCTGTGCGCGCATCCTGTAGTATGCCAGGCTTATTGCCGCCGGTCGGCTACAATGGTTACTGGCTGGTGGATGGCGCGGTAGTGAATCCCGTACCCGTTTCGCTTACGCGAGCGTTGGGCGCGGATATCGTTATCGCTGTCGATCTTCAGCATGACGCGCATCTGATGCAGCAGGATCTCCTGTCTGTCACGCCGCAGAACAGCGACGAAGCGGTTTCAGCCGCAGCCCTGAGTTGGGCTAAAAAAATACGTCAGCGGCTGGTGGGATTGACCCATCGCCGCACCACACAAACGCCGGGTGCGATGGAGATTATGTCAACATCCATCCAGGTGCTGGAAAATCGCCTGAAGCGTAACCGTATGGCAGGCGATCCTCCCGATGTGCTGATTCAGCCGTTTGTCCGCAGATTTCGACGCTGGACTTTCACCGCGCAGAAGAGGCTATCGAGGCAGGCAGGGCCGCCGTTGAGAAAAAAATGGATGAACTATTACCGCTGGTGCGAAACAGATAATCAGGTTGTTCATTCACAGGTGTTACTTCGGCTAATTCTGAAAGGCGCAACTGCGTTTTATGAACCACTATTGATTGATCTGGTACGCAGGGGGAAAGAATGGAGAAACCACTAATCGGCAAAAAGATACTCATTGTCGAAGATGAGGTCGTTTTCCGTTCTCTGGTAAACAACTTCTTGCTGGCGCTTGGCGCCAGCACGTTTGAAGCCGGCGACGGCATTGATGGCATTGGCTATCTGCAGCAGCATGATATGGATCTGGTGATATGCGATCTGGAGGTGCCGCGTATGAACGGCATTCAGTTTGTCGAGCATATCCGCACGCGCGGCAACAGCGTGCCGATTCTGATTATCTCAGCGACGGAAAATATGGCGGATATCGCTCACGTTTTGCGCCTTGGCGTGCAGGACGTGCTGCTTAAGCCACTGAAAAATTTTGAACGCTTCCGTGAAGCGGTCTATGAATGTCTCTATCCTTCGATGTTCACCTCTAAAGTGGAAGAGGACGAACAGCTGTTTCAGGACTGGGACGCGCTGGTGCGCGATCCGGTCGCTGCTGCGAAGCTGCTTAAACAGCTTCAGCCGCCGGTCCAGCAGACGGTGGCCAATTGCCGCGTTAATTACCGACAGCTTACCATGGCCGAACAGCCGGGACTGGTACTGGATATCGCGGCACTCTCCGACAACGATCTCGCTTTTTACTGCCTTGACGTTACCCGCGCAGGCGATAACGGCGTGCTGGCGGCACTGCTGCTGCGCGCGCTGTTCAACGGTCTGCTGCAGGAGCAGCTTTCCGGCCAAAAACAGCGGCTGCCAGAGTTAAACGGTTTGCTGCGTCAGGTGAATCTGCTGTTGCGTCAGGCTAATCTGAGCGGGCAGTTTCCGCTACTGGTTGGCTATTACCATCGCACCTTTCAGAACCTGATTCTGGTTTCTGCTGGATTAAACGCCACACTGCATGTTCACGCCCACCAAATTCAACTCAGTAACGGCGTTCCCCTTGGCACTATGGGAAGCACGCATCTCAATCAAATCAGTCAGCGGGCTGACAGCTGGCAATGCCACGTCTGGGGCGCCGGAGGCAGGATCCGTCTGATGTTATCGGCTGATGAATAGGCGAAAAAATTTAATTTCGTCGCGGTCTGAAGACAGGTCCAGAGGTTAGCTTTACACTTGGGTAATAGTCTTAAATTCGGCGGATTGACTCCTTCCAGGATAAATCCGTTCGATGGTAGCTGATATACTCATTCCCGAATTTCAACCGACATATCAAGTATTAACTTGAACGGCCTATAAGAGAGGTATCTTGATGTCTGCCTATAAGTCCAAAGTAAAAAAAGCGGTAATCCCTGTAGCAGGTTTGGGCACCCGTATGCTCCCTGCGACAAAAGCGATTCCGAAAGAGATGTTACCGCTGGTCGATAAGCCGTTAATTCAGTATGTCGTTAACGAGTGCATCGCAGCAGGAATTAACGAAATTGTGCTGGTAACGCACTCATCCAAAAATGCTATCGAAAACCACTTCGATACCAGCTTCGAACTGGAATCAATGCTGGAAAAACGCGTCAAGCGTCAGCTGCTGGATGAAATCCAGTCAATTTGCCCGCCGCACGTCACCATCATGCAGGTTCGTCAGGGCATCGCTAAAGGTTTGGGCCACGCTGTGATGTGTGCGCACCCCCTGATTGGTGATGAACCCTTTGCGGTCATCCTGCCAGACGTCATTATCGACGAATATGAATCTAACCCAACCAAAGATAACCTGGCAGAGATGCTGAGCCGTTATGAAGAGTCTGGCCGCAGCCAGATCATGGTTGAGCCAGTTGCCGATGTGACGGCCTACGGTGTAGTGGACTGCCAGGGTGCAGAACTGCAGCCGGGCGACAGCGCGCCGATGGTAGGTGTGGTTGAGAAACCGAAAGCCACTGAAGCGCCGTCTAACCTCGCGGTTGTTGGCCGTTACGTTCTCTCTGCCGATATCTGGCCTCTGCTGGCGAAAACCCCTCCGGGCGCAGGCGGCGAAGTACAGCTGACCGACTCTATCGCCATGCTGATGGAGAAAGAGACCGTTGAAGCTTACCACCTGAAAGGCGTAAGCCATGACTGCGGTAATAAACTCGGCTATATGCAGGCATTCGTTGAGTATGGTGTACGCCATCCAGTGCTGGGCAAAGATTTTTCTCAGTGGCTCGATAGCGCAGTTGGCAACAAAAAGTAATTCATAAACACAGGATAACTCAATGAAAGTCACTGTATTTGGTATCGGCTATGTCGGTCTGGTTCAGGCTGCGGTGTTGGCCGAAGTCGGACATGACGTTCTCTGCATTGATGTCGACGCGAAAAAAGTCGAAAACCTGAAAAAAGGCATCATCCCCATTTTTGAACCCGGCCTTACGCCGCTGGTTATGTCGAACTATGAGGCGGGTCGCCTTAAGTTCAGCACAGATGCGGAAGAGGGCGTTAATCACGGCGTCATGCAGTTTATCGCCGTGGGTACGCCGCCAGATGAGGACGGTTCGGCTGACCTTAAATATGTGACCGCCGTTGCTCGTACCATTGCGCAGCATATGAAGGATCACAAGGTTGTGCTTGATAAATCCACCGTTCCTGTTGGAACAGCGGATAAAGTGCGTCGCGTGATGGAAGAGACCCTGCGCGATCGCGGCATCAGCCTGACGTTTGACGTCGTATCCAACCCGGAGTTTCTCAAGGAAGGCGCAGCCGTAAACGACTGCATGCGTCCTGAGCGCATCGTAGTGGGTACGGACAATGAGGAAGTTGAAGAGCTGTTGCGCGAACTCTATGAGCCGTTCAACCGCAATCACGACCGAATGATTGTGATGGATATCCGCAGCGCGGAGCTGACCAAGTATGCAGCGAACTGCATGCTGGCGACCAAAATCAGCTTCATGAATGAGATCTCCAACCTTGCCGAACGTCTGGGTGCGGACGTCGAGAAAGTGCGTCAGGGCATTGGTTCTGATTCACGTATCGGCTACCACTTTATCTACCCAGGCTGCGGCTACGGCGGTTCCTGCTTCCCGAAAGACGTGCAGGCGCTGATCCGTACTGCTGAGTCGATCGGCTATAAGCCGCGTCTGTTACAGGCGGTGGAAGATGTTAACGACAGCCAGAAAACCAAGCTGCCCGCTTTTATCAAGCGCCACTTCGGCGACGATCTGAGCGGTAAAACTTTTGCTGTCTGGGGTCTGTCGTTTAAGCCGAACACCGACGACATGCGTGAAGCCTCCAGCCGCGTGCTGATGGAATCGCTGTGGGAAGCTGGCGCAAGCGTTCAGGCGTTCGATCCGGAAGCAATGGACGAAGCGCAGCGCATCTATGGTCACCGCAGCGATCTGAAGCTGATGGGCACCAAAGAAGCGGCGCTGCAGGGCGCGGATGGCCTGGTCATCTGCACCGAGTGGCAGAACTTCCGTGCGCCGGACTTTGACGTCATTAAAAATTCCCTTAAAGAACCCGTGATTTTTGATGGTCGCAACCTGTATGATCCAGAGCGTATCAGCAAACGCGGTTTCGTTTATTATGCAATCGGCCGCGGAGCGTCTATTCAAATTGCGTAATTAACGAGGGAAGTATGAACATTCTGGTCACCGGCGCCGCAGGCTTTATTGGATTTCACGTCACTCAACGCTTGCTGGCCGCCGGTCACCAGATTGTCGGCATCGATAATCTCAATGACTATTATGATGTCGGCCTGAAACAATCTCGTCTTGATTTAATCGCACAGCACCCCAGCTTCAGGTTTATTAAAATGGAGCTGGCGGATCGCGCTGCCATTGCCTCGTTATTCGAACAACATGCCTTTCAACGCGTCATTCATCTGGGCGCGCAGGCGGGCGTACGCTATTCTATCGATAATCCTCACGCCTATGCCGACGCCAACCTGACGGGGCATTTAAATATTCTTGAAGGGTGCCGTCATCATAAAATCGAGCATCTGCTCTATGCATCCTCCAGTTCTGTTTATGGGCTGAATCGTAAAATGCCTTTTTCGACGGACGACAGCGTTGATCATCCGGTTTCGCTTTACGCCGCGACGAAAAAAGCCAATGAGCTGATGTCGCATACCTATTCGCATCTTTATAATCTGCCAACGACCGGCCTGCGTTTTTTCACCGTATATGGCCCATGGGGCCGTCCGGATATGGCGCTGTTTAAATTTACCCGCGCCATGATTGCTGGTGAAGCGATCGACGTCTATAACCGCGGTGAAATGAAGCGCGACTTTACCTATATCGACGATATTGCCGAAGCTATTGTGCGTCTGCAGGATGTTATTCCGCAGCGTGATGAGAGCTGGACGGTAGAAACGGGTTCGCCTGCCACCAGTTCTGCACCGTACCGCGTATATAACATCGGAAACAGTCAGCCGACCAGTCTGATTAGCTATATTGAGGCGATTGAAAAAGCGTTAGGCGTTACCGCGAAGAAAAATCTGCTGCCGATGCAGCCCGGCGACGTGCTGGAAACCAGCGCAGATACCGAGGCGCTCTATCAGGCGATTGGCTTTAAGCCGCAGACCAGCGTAGAAGAGGGCGTAGCGCGCTTTGTCAGCTGGTATCGTGAATTTTACAACGTCTGATAAAAAAGGAAGCCTGCGCTTCCTTTCCCTGATTTATCCGGGGTCACCTAATCAGGGTGACCCAAATGATTGAAGCACTATCAGTTATTACAGCAGAAAGCTGTCCAGCTGTTTACCTTCTTCTTCGATCGCTTTTTTGATTACCGCAGGCGTGCGACCCTGACCGGTCCAGGTGCGGGTTTCGCCATTTTCATCCACATACTGATATTTAGCCGGACGCGCAGCGCGTTTAGTTTTACCTGGCGCTTTGGTTTCAGCCATTGTACTCAACAGCTCATTGGGATCGATTCCATCCGCCAGCAGCATTTCTCTGTATTGCTCAAGTTTGCGCGTGCGTTCTTCACTTTCTGCTTTAGCATGCGTCTCTTCTTCGCGGCGCTCATTAACCACGACGTCGAGTTTTTCCAGCATTTCTTCCAGCGTTTCCAGTGAACACTCTCGAGCCTGTGCGCGTAATGTACGGATATTATTAAGGATTTTTAGTGCTTCGCTCATTGTCCTGATCTCTGAATATATTAATGAAGAGGTGTTCTGCCAGCTAATAATAGTGGCGGCAAAAAATTACTGCAATAGTAAAATAAGTGAAGCGGTAAACAATGATAATTTAAATTTACGCTGAGGTTTAATCAAATGAAACGTTAAGGCGGTCGATATTCGCACGTCGCCACGTTATGAAAAATCGAAACGTTAAAGTAAGCAGTGCTTTCAGAGTAACCTAAGGCCAGGCCGACATGCCAGAGTACCGTTCAACAATAAAGTTCAGGTACAAATGATTAAAAAAGAGTAAAGCCCACGCGCGTTTTTTCTCTTGCTGGCTAAGTTGTAAACAGCCTGCGCCAAATAATCGCCGCCATAATTTGCGTTTATCTGTGATAGAATTCCGCCCATTCTGTTTGCAATGCTTTGAGAAATCACGCTAATGGCTCAGCTCTATTTTTATTATTCCGCAATGAATGCAGGGAAATCCACCGCGCTATTACAGTCCTCTTACAATTATCAGGAACGCGGGATGAGGACCCTGGTCTATACCGCTGAAATTGACGATCGCTTCGGCGCGGGCAAGGTTAGCTCCCGTATTGGTCTTTCATCGCCAGCCGCCCTGTTTAATGCGCAAACGCAGCTCGATGCGGAGATTGCAGCGGAACATGCGCGCCAGCCGGTGCACTGCGTACTGGTAGACGAATGCCAGTTTCTGACGCGCGATCAGGTCAAGGCGCTCTCGGACGTCGTGGACAATATGGATATCCCGGTGCTCTGCTACGGACTGCGCACCGACTTTCGCGGCGAACTCTTTGGCGGCAGCCATTATTTGCTTGCATGGGCCGACAAGCTGGTGGAATTGAAAACCGTCTGCCACTGCGGCCGTAAGGCGGGTATGGTGTTGCGGCTCGACGGCGAAGGCCGACCCTACAGCGAGGGGGAGCAGGTGGTGATCGGCGGCAACGAGCGCTATATCTCAGTATGCCGTAAGCATTACAAGCAGGCGATCGAGCAGGGGTCGCTGGCTGCTATTTACGGCCAGCAAAAACCCGCCTGAAGCCCATTTCCGGCCGCCATAAAAAAACCCGCCGAAGCGGGTTTTCTCTTACTGGCCGGTCATCAGGCTTTTTTCGCTTTCTTCTCGGCTTTCTCCGGTTTTACCGGCTGTGCAGCCTGGGCCTGCGCCACGTTGGCGAAGGGCTCGGCATATTCACGGCCATAGAAGGTATCCATCATAATCTGTTTCAGCTCCGCAATCAGCGGATAGCGCGGGTTAGCGCCGGTGCACTGATCGTCGAAAGCGTCTTCAGCCAGCTTGTCGACTTTCGCCAGAAAGTCCGCTTCCTGTACGCCCGCTTCACGGATAGAGGTGGGGATACCCAGCTGGGTTTTCATCTCATCCAGCCACGCCAGCAGCTTCTCAATTTTCTGCGCGGTGCGGTCGCCAGGCGCCGACAGCCCTAAATGGTCGGCAATTTCCGCGTAGCGACGGCGCGCCTGCGGGCGGTCGTACTGGCTGAACGCCGTCTGCTTAGTCGGGTTATCGTTAGCATTATAGCGGATAACGTTGCAAATCAGCAGCGCGTTGGCCAGACCGTGCGGGATATGAAACTCGGAACCCAGCTTGTGCGCCATGGAGTGACAGACGCCAAGGAAGGCATTGGCAAAAGCAATACCGGCGATAGTGGCGGCGTTGTGCACGCGTTCACGCGCCACCGGGTTTTTCGCCCCTTCCTGATAGCTGGCTGGCAGGTTCTCTTTCAGCAGTTTCAGCGCCTGCAGCGCCTGGCCGTCAGAGTATTCGTTAGCCAGCACCGAAACATAGGCTTCCAGCGCGTGCGTTACCGCATCCAGACCGCCGAATGCGCAGAGCGAACGCGGCATCTCCATCACCAGATTGGCGTCGACAATCGCCATGTCCGGGGTCAGGGCGTAGTCCGCCAGCGGATATTTCTGACCGGTGGCGTCGTCCGTCACGACGGCAAACGGCGTCACTTCTGAACCGGTGCCTGAGGTGGTGGTGATGGCGATCATGCGCGCTTTCACGCCCATTTTCGGGAATTTATAGATACGTTTGCGGATATCCATAAAGCGCAGCGCCAGCTCTTCGAAATGGGTTTCGGGATGTTCATACATCACCCACATGATTTTCGCGGCATCCATCGGGGAGCCGCCGCCCAGCGCAATAATCACGTCAGGCTTAAAGCTGTTCATCTGCTCGGCGCCTTTACGCACGATGCTCAGCGTCGGGTCAGCCTCAACTTCAAAGAAGACTTCGGTTTCAATGCCGTGCGATTTCAGCACGCGCGTCACCTGATCGGCGTAGCCGTTATTGAACAGGAAGCGGTCAGTGACGATAAAGGCGCGTTTCGCACCGTCGGCGGCCACCTCTTCCAGCGCAATTGGCAGCGAGCCGCGGCGGAAATAGATGGATTTCGGAAGTTTATGCCACAACATGTTTTCTGCTCGCTTAGCCACGGTTTTCTTGTTGATGAGGTGTTTCGGTCCCACGTTTTCAGAAATAGAGTTGCCGCCCCAGGATCCGCAGCCCAGCGTCAGAGAAGGCGCCAGCTTGAAGTTGTAGAGGTCGCCGATACCGCCTTGTGAAGCCGGGGTGTTGATCAGAATACGCGCGGTTTTCATGCGGTCGCCGAAGAAGTTGACGCGCGCTTTCTGATTGTCCTGGTCGGTATAGAGACAAGAGGTGTGGCCGATACCGCCCATCGCCACCAGCTTTTCCGCTTTCGCCACGGCATCTTCGAAATCGCTGGCGCGGTACATCGCCAGCGTCGGCGAGAGCTTTTCATGGGCAAAGGGCTCTGATTCATCTACCCGCTTCACTTCACCAATCAGAATCTTGGTGCTGCTCGGCACACTGATGCCAGCCAGTTCAGCGATTTTGTACGCTGGCTGACCTACGATGGCTGCGTTAAGCGCGCCGTTTTTCAGGATAACGTTCTGAACCGCTTTCAGCTCCTCGCCCTGCAGCAGATAGCCGCCGTGGCTGGCGAAGCGCTCACGCACCGCATCATAAACGGCGTCAACCGCGATAACCGACTGCTCGGAGGCGCAGATAACGCCGTTATCAAAGGTTTTGGACATCAGGATAGAGGCAACGGCGCGTTTGATATCGGCCGTTTCGTCAATCACCACCGGCGTATTGCCCGCGCCGACGCCGATAGCGGGTTTACCGGAGCTGTAAGCGGCTTTCACCATGCCGGGGCCGCCGGTCGCCAGAATAAGGTTGATGTCAGGGTGGTGCATCAGCTGATTAGAGAGCTCGACGGAGGGCGCGTCGATCCAGCCGATAATATCTTTTGGCGCGCCGGCGGCGATGGCGGCCTGCAGCACGATATCCGCCGCTTTATTTGTGGCGTCTTTGGCGCGCGGATGCGGTGAGAAGATAATGCCGTTGCGGGTTTTCAGGCTAATCAGCGCTTTAAAAATTGCCGTTGAGGTTGGGTTGGTTGTGGGAACAATACCGCAAATCAGTCCGATGGGCTCAGCGATGGTGATGGTGCCGAACGTATCGTCGGTGTCCAGCACGCCACAGGTCTTTTCGTCTTTATAAGCGTTATAGATATACTCTGAGGCAAAGTGGTTTTTAATCACTTTATCTTCGACGATACCCATGCCAGATTCGGCGACCGCCATTTTGGCGAGAGGGATGCGGGCGTCAGCGGCGGCGAGGGCGGCGGCGCGGAAGATGGCGTCAACCTGTTCTTGAGTGAAGTTGGCGTATTCACGCTGTGCTTGTTTTACGCGTTCTACCAGTGCGTTAAGTTCAGCGACATTAGTAACGGCCATGGTGCTCTCCTGAAGGAAGTTAAACTCTGTTAGTAAACCTGCCCGGAGTCCTGATTATAGCCATGCTGCGCTAATATTTTGGCCTAAGCCAAAAGGTCAGAATATTCGTTGGCTTACTGAAAGAGTTTTCGCACGGAGCAAATAACCTTGCTGATAACTTTCGTTGGAAAAAGATTACCTGGAATGGGGTAGAAGAATATTGATTCAGATCAATTTAACCCCAAGCTGACACCTTTCAGCAGCCATTTTTGTCTAAAACAGGCGGGCTAAGCGGGTCGCCCGCTTGTGCGCCTGCTCTGCCTGTCGCGCGGGCGCAACAGGCGCTCTGCGTTGCCCTGAAGCAGCAGAATTTTCTGTTTAGTTAACTGGTTTACGCGGCAGTTTTTGCGTAAATTAAGCGCGATTTCTTTATCCTCATCGGAGCGAACCGTGAACCCTGCGTTGCTTGATCTTTCGGGCTATATCAAATTCTTTGTTGGCCTGTTCGCGCTGGTGAATCCAGTGGGCATTATTCCCGTCTTTATCAGCATGACCAGCTATCAGGCGGCGGCTGAGCGTAATAAAACCAATATGACTGCGAATCTGGCAGTCGCCATTATTCTCTGGACCTCGCTGTTTCTCGGCGACGCCATCCTGCATATTTTTGGCATTTCTATCGACTCCTTCCGTATCGCAGGCGGCATTCTGGTGGTCACTATCGCTATGTCGATGATCAGCGGCAAGCTGGGGGAAGATAAGCAGAACAAGCAGGAGAAATCGGAAACCGCCATTCGTGAGAGTATCGGCGTGGTGCCGCTCGCGCTGCCGCTAATGGCCGGTCCTGGCGCTATCAGCTCCACGATTGTCTGGAGCACGCGCTACCATAGCTGGCAAAACCTGCTGGGCTTTAGCGTGGCGATTGCGCTCTTCGCCTTTTGCTGCTGGCTGCTGTTTCGCGCCGCGCCGCTGATGGTGCGCGTGTTGGGTCAGACCGGCATTAACGTGATCACGCGTATTATGGGTCTGCTGCTGATGGCCCTCGGCATTGAGTTTGTCGTCACCGGCATCAAAGCGCTATTTCCCGGCCTGGTGAATTAAGACGGCTTAATTTCCGGCACACACGCTGTTATGTCTCTTAATGGTGCAATGGCAGACTTTTTTGCACCATTAAGATGCAATTATTCCTGCGGCTTAATCTGCTGCAAAAATTATTAAGTAAATTACTTGCCCGCCTGGCGCTCCGGAAGCGTTTGCATCCTGCTGTGACTATTTTCACATCATAAAATGTCATTACTTGCTGAAACGGCATCATAAACTGGCATGAAAGCTGCAATTATCTGTTTTTTGTTTTCACAATGAAGAAAAAGACAGAAGGGTTGCGCATTCTTACCGGCACGAAAGGGAGAAAGTGCGAGTTGAAGCCGAAAAAAAGGTAAACTGCTGTATAAACAGGGTGATAATCCTTATTTCTGCGCAAAAATTAACGCTGTTCTCCTGCATAAAGACGTGATAAAAGAGAATCAGGTAACATTTTTGTTATTTTTACTTTGTCGGCAGAGGCGGCGTTCTGCTAATTTTCGGCGCAACAGTTTTTCATTTGGTCTCAAAGTGAGAACGCTTCTTGCTTATGAGCTAAAGGGCTTATGAAGAAGGGTTAACTTTTTTGATGAAATGGAAGATTACGCCGCTGTCACTCAGCTTGATGATACTCTCCGGCGCGGCGCATGCCGCGACTGTTCCCCCAGGCACCGAACTCGCCGCCACGCAAAATATCGTGATCAATAACGGCACAGAGGTCTCTTCGCTCGATCCGCAAAAGACGGAGGGCGTGCCGGAATCGCGCATTATCTCCAACCTGCTGGAAGGGCTGGTAACTATCAACAACAGCGGCGTTATCGTGCCGGGCGTGGCGCAGTCGTGGCAAAACGAGGGCGGAAAGGTCTGGACCTTCACTCTGCGCGACAACGCGAAATGGAGCAACGGCGCGCCCGTTACCGCGCACGATTTTGTTTACAGCTGGCGACGTCTCGCCGATCCTAAAACCGCCTCGCCCTATGCCAGCTACCTTCAGGCGGCGCACCTCAGCAATATCGACGCGATCGTGGCCGGTAAAGCCGCGCCCGAGAGCCTCGGCGTCAGGGCGCTGGACGATCGTCATTTGCAGGTCACCTTGAGCGAACCCGTGCCCTATTTTATCTCAATGCTGGCAAACACCGCGCTGTCACCGGTCAATGCCGCGACGGTAGAGAAGTGGGGCGATGCCTGGACGCGTCCCGAGCACTACGTCGGCAACGGCGCCTATCTGTTGAGCGAATGGGTGATTAATGAGAAGCTGGTGCTAAAGCGCAATCCTGGTTACTGGGATAACGCGCACACGGTGATTGAACAGGGGACTTTTCTGCCGATCGAATCGGACCATAACGACGTCAACCGCTATCGCAGCGGCAATACCGATATGACCAACAGCGTGGTGCCGCCCGAGCTGTTCCGCAAGCTGCAGGGCGAATTAGGCGATCAGGTGAAAGTCAGCCCGCTGCTCTGCACCTTCTACTACGAGATCAACAATGAAAAGCCGCCGTTTAACGACGTGCGCGTGCGTACCGCCATTAAGCTGACGCTGGATCGCGATATCATTACGCAGAAAATCATGGGGCAGGGCCAGATCCCGGCTTATAGCCTGACGCCGCCTGCGACGGCGGGGGTGACGCTGACGCCGCCAGCCTGGTTCAGCTGGAGCCAGGCGGAACGCAATGCGGCCGCGAAAAAACTGCTGGCTGAGGCAGGCTATAACGCCCAGCATCCGCTGCGCTTTACGCTGCTCTACAACACCTCCGATCAAAACAAAAAGCAGGCGATCGCCGCCGCCTCGATGTGGCAAAAGAATCTCGGCGCGCAGGTCAGCCTGCAGAATCAGGAGTGGAAAACCCTGCTGGAGACGCGGCATCAGGCACAGTATGACGTGGTGCGCGCCACCTGGTGCGCCGACTACAACGAGCCCTCCACCTTTTTGAATATGCTGATTAGCAACGCCTCCATTAACACGGCGTTTTACCACAGCGAGAAGTATGACCGTCTGATGGCGCAAACCCTGTCCGCCAGCAGCGAAGCGGCGCGCGCCGCGCTCTATCAGCAGGCTGAAGCACAGCTCGACAATGACTCGGCGATTGTGCCAGTTTATTACCGCGTCAGCGTGCGGCTGGTGAAACCCTGGACAGGCGGTTTTACTGGCAAAGACCCGCTCGATATGACCGATTTGAAATATTACTTCATTAAAAAGCACTGAGGCTGACCTGGCAACATAAGCCGGGAAGCCCGCGCGGTGCTGAAGCCTTTCGGGGCAAACAACTATCCTCAGCCAAAATGAGGAACCCGCTAACGGGGGACGCCGACACGGTTTGCCGCGTCGGTGAAGATAAAAAACTGGAGTGTAATAATGAACAACATCACGAAAAAAAGCCTGGTTGCTGCTGGCGTTCTGGCAGCACTGGGCGCCCTGGCAGGGAATGCACTGGCAGCCAACGTTCCGGCTGGCGTTGAACTGGCGGCCAAACAGGAACTGGTACGCGGCAACGGCGATGAGGTGCAGTCGCTCGATCCGCACAAAATCGAAGGCGTGCCGGAAGATAACGTCGCGCGCGACCTCTATGAAGGTCTGCTGGTCAGCGACAGCGATGGCCATCCGGTGCCCGGCGTCGCAGAAAAGTGGGAAAACAAAGATTTCAAAGTCTGGACCTTCCATCTGCGCAACAACGCTAAATGGTCCAACGGCGAGCCGGTAACCGCACAGGATTTCGTCTATAGCTGGCAGCGTCTGGCCGATCCGAAAACCGCATCGCCCTACGCCAGCTATCTGCAGTATGGCCATATTGAAAACGTCGACGACATCATCGCCGGCAAAAAACCGACCTCCGATCTGGGCGTAAAAGCGCTGGACGACCATACGCTACAGGTCACGCTGAGCGAACCGGTTCCCTATTTTTATAAGCTGCTGATCAATGCCGTGATGTCGCCAGTCTATAAACCAGCGATTGAAAAATTTGGCGATCAGTGGACGCAGGCGCAGAACTGGGTCGGCAACGGCGCATTTAAGCTGGAAGCGCACGTGATCAACGAACGCATTACCCTGGTGCGTAACCCGCAGTACTGGGACAATGCGCATACCGTGCTCAACAAGGTCACCTTCCTGCCGATCAACTCTGAAGTCAGCGACGTAAACCGCTACTTCTCGGAAAACGGCAGCGACATGACCTACAACAACATGCCGATTGAGCTGTTCAAAAAGCTGCAGCGCGAGAACGGCAAAGAGCTGCATGTCGATCCCTATCTCTGCACCTACTACTACGAGATCAACAACCAAAAAGCGCCGTTTACCGATCCGCGCGTGCGCGCCGCGCTTAAGCTGGGTCTGGACCGCGACATTATCGTGAACAAAGTGCTGGCGCAGGGCCAGCTGCCAGCCTACAGCTATACGCCGCCAGCCACCGACGGCATGGATATTCTGCCGCCGGACTGGTTCAAGTGGTCGCAGGAGAAGCGTAATGAAGAGGCGAAAAAGCTGCTGGCCGAAGCGGGCTACACGGCTGACAAACCGCTGACCTTCAATCTGCTCTACAACACTTCAGATCTGCATAAAAAGCTGGCGATCGCCGCCTCGTCAATCTGGAAGAAAAATATCGGCGTCAACATCAAGCTGGAAAACCAGGAGTGGAAAACCTTCCTGGATACGCGCCATCAGGGCAACTTTGACGTTGCGCGCGCCGCGTGGTGTGCGGACTATAACGAGCCGACCTCCTTCCTGAACACCATGCTCTCCGACAGCAGCAACAACACCTCGCACTATAAGAGCGCGGAATTCGATAAAGTCATCCACGATGCGATCAAGGCGGCAGACGATAAAGCGCGCGCGGCGGATTATGCCAAAGCTGAGCAAATTATGGATAAGGACAGCACCATCGTGCCGGTTTACTACTACGTGAACGCGCGCCTGGTGAAACCTTATGTTGGCGGCTATACCGGCAAGGATCCGCTGGATAAAACGCTCGACAAGAATTTCTATATCATCAAACACTAATAGCAAACAGGCTATCGGCAAGGGCGGCGCGTGGTGCGCCGCCTTTATGTACTTTGTCCGCTTTGTGAAGCAATAAGCCTGGTAGGTACGGCAATGTTAAAATTTATCCTGCGTCGACTGCTCGAAGCGATCCCCACGCTTTTCGTGCTGATCACCATCTCCTTCTTTATGATGCGCCTCGCGCCCGGCAGCCCTTTCACCGGCGAACGCACGCTGGCGCCGGAAGTGATGGCGAATATCGAAGCGAAGTACCATCTGAACGATCCCATCGGCAAACAGTATCTGGACTATCTGATCCAGCTGGCGCACGGCGATTTCGGCCCGTCGTTTAAATATAAAGACTATACGGTTAACTATCTGGTCGGCCACGCCTTCCCGGTTTCGGCCAAACTCGGCCTGGCGGCCTTCGTGCTGGCGGTGATCCTCGGCGTGACGGCGGGCGTCATCGCGGCGCTGAAGCAGAACACCCTGTGGGATTATGCGGTGATGGGAGTCGCCATGACCGGCGTGGTGATACCCAGCTTTGTGGTGGCGCCGCTGCTGGTGCTGCTTTTCGCCATCACCCTGAAATGGCTGCCCGGCGGCGGCTGGAACGGCGGGCAGCTGCGCTATATGCTGCTGCCGATGGTGGCGCTGTCGCTGGCCTATATCGCCAGCATCGCGCGTATCACCCGCGGCTCGATGATTGAGGTGATGCACTCTAACTTCATCCGCACCGCGCGCGCCAAAGGACTGCCGCTGCGCCGTATTGTGCTGCGCCATGCGCTCAAGCCCGCGTTGCTGCCGGTACTCTCCTATCTCGGCCCGGCGTTTGTCGGCATTATTACCGGATCAATGGTGATCGAGTCGATTTACGGCCTGCCCGGTATCGGTCAGCTGTTCGTCAACGGCGCGCTGAACCGTGACTACTCGCTGGTGATGAGTCTGACCATTCTGGTCGGGGTCCTGACCATTATTTTCAACGCGATTGTCGACGTGCTCTACGCCGTGATCGATCCGAAAATCCGTTACTAACGCTGGAGCTCGCCATGATGTTAAGTAAGAAAAACAGCGAAGCTCTTGACGCCTTCAGCGAAAAGCTGGAGGTGGAAGGGCGCAGCCTGTGGCAGGATGCGCGTCGCCGTTTTATCCACAACCGAGCGGCGTTGATCAGCCTGCTGGTGCTGGTGCTGATCACGCTGTTTGTTATTTTCGCCCCGATGTTCGCGCAGTTTAGCTATGACGACACCGACTGGGGCATGATGTCCGCGGCGCCGGACACTACCTCCGGCCACTGGTTCGGCACCGACTCCTCCGGGCGCGACCTGCTGGTGCGCGTCGCCATCGGCGGACGTATCTCGCTGATGGTGGGCATCGCGTCGGCGCTGATCGCGGTGATTGTCGGCACGCTTTATGGCTCGATTGCCGGCTATCTCGGCGGCAAAATCGACTCGGTGATGATGCGTATTCTGGAGATCCTGAACTCTTTTCCGTTTATGTTCTTTGTGATCCTGCTGGTGACCTTTTTCGGCCGCAATATCTTGCTGATTTTCGCCGCTATCGGCATGGTCTCCTGGCTTGATATGGCGCGTATAGTGCGCGGCCAGACGCTGGGGCTGAAGCGTAAAGAGTTTATTGAAGCGGCACACGTTGGCGGCGTCTCTACCGCCAGCATTGTACTGCGCCATATCGTGCCGAACGTGCTGGGTGTGGTGGTGGTTTACGCCTCGCTGCTGGTGCCGAGCATGATCCTGTTCGAATCCTTCCTGAGCTTTCTCGGCCTCGGCACGCAAGAGCCGCTGAGCAGCTGGGGGGCGTTGCTCAGCGACGGCGCCAACTCGATGGAAGTGTCGCCGTGGCTGCTGCTGTTCCCGGCCGGTTTTCTGGTGGTGACGCTGTTCTGTTTCAACTTTATCGGCGATGGCTTGCGTGACGCTCTCGACCCGAAAGATCGCTAAGGAGTTTCCCGATGACCATTCATGAATTTCAGCCGGCAATGGCTGCCCGCGCGGGAAGCGACCTGTTACTGGAGGTAAAGGACTTACGCGTTACCTTTCAGACCCACGATGGCGATGTGACGGCCGTTAACGATCTGAACTTTTCGCTGCGCGCCGGGGAAACCCTGGGCATTGTTGGCGAATCCGGTTCCGGCAAATCGCAGACGGCGTTTGCGCTGATGGGGCTGCTGGCGAAAAACGGTCGTATCGGCGGTTCTGCGCTGTTCAACGGCAAAGAGATCCTCAATCTGCCGGAGAAGGCGTTAAACAAGCTGCGCGCCGAGCAGATTGCGATGATCTTCCAGGATCCGATGACCTCGCTCAATCCCTATATGCGCGTTGGCGACCAGCTGATGGAGGTGCTGAAGCTACACAAGGGGCTGAGCGGCGCGCAGGCGTTCGAAGAGTCAGTGCGCATGCTGGACGCGGTAAAAATGCCGGAAGCGCGCAAACGCATGAAGATGTTCCCGCACGAGTTTTCGGGCGGCATGCGCCAGCGCGTGATGATTGCGATGGCGCTGCTCTGTCGGCCGAAGCTGCTGATCGCCGATGAGCCGACCACGGCGCTGGACGTCACCGTCCAGGCGCAGATCATGACGCTGCTAAACGAGCTGAAGCGCGAGTTCAACACCGCGATTATCATGATCACTCATGATTTAGGCGTGGTGGCAGGCATCTGTGACAAGGTGCTGGTGATGTACGCTGGACGCACCATGGAGTATGGCCGCGCGCGCGATGTTTTCTATCAGCCAGCCCATCCTTATTCTATCGGCCTGCTGAGTGCAGTGCCGCGTCTGGACGCCGAGGGCGAAAGCCTGACCACCATTCCCGGCAACCCGCCGAACCTGCTGCGCCTGCCGCAGGGCTGCCCGTTTCAGCCGCGCTGTCCGCATGCGATGCCCGTCTGCACCCAGGCGCCGCCGCTGCTGCCGTTTGGCGAAGGGCGCCTGCGCGCCTGCTTTAAGCCGGTTGAGGAGTTAGTATGAGTACCGTCGCTGAGAAAAAAGTGCTGCTGGAAATCGCCGATCTCAAGGTGCATTTCGACATTAAAGATGGCCGCCAGTGGTTCTGGCAGCCGCCGAAATCCCTCAAGGCGGTGGACGGCGTCAGCCTGCGTCTTTACGAGGGCGAAACCTTAGGCGTGGTCGGCGAGTCCGGCTGCGGCAAATCGACGCTGGCGCGCGCGATTATCGGCCTGGTGAAGGCCACTGACGGACGCGTCGCCTGGCTGGGGCGCGATCTGCTTGGGCAGAGCGAAGAGGAGTGGCGCAAGGCGCGCAGCGATATCCAGATGATCTTCCAGGATCCGCTGGCCTCGCTTAACCCGCGCATGACCATCGGCGATATTATCGCCGAGCCGCTGCGCACCTATCATCCGAAGATGCCGCGTCAGGAAGTGAAAGACCGCGTCAAAAATATGATGATGAAGGTGGGCCTGCTGCCGAACCTGATCAACCGCTATCCCCATGAGTTCTCGGGGGGACAGTGTCAGCGTATCGGCATCGCACGCGCGCTGATCCTTGAGCCTAAGCTGATTATCTGCGACGAGCCGGTCTCGGCGCTCGACGTCTCGATTCAGGCGCAGGTGGTGAATCTGCTGCAGCAGCTGCAGCGCGAGATGGGGCTGTCGCTGATCTTTATCGCGCACGATCTGGCGGTGGTGAAGCACATCTCCGACCGCGTGCTGGTGATGTACCTCGGCCACGCCGTCGAGCTGGGCACCTATGACGCGGTCTACAACAACCCGCAGCATCCCTACACGCGCGCGCTGATGTCGGCGGTGCCGATCCCCGATCCCGATCTGGAGAAGAATAAGCAGATCCAGCTGCTGGAAGGGGAACTGCCGTCGCCGATCAACCCGCCGTCAGGCTGCGTATTCCGCACCCGCTGCCCAATCGCTGGCCCCGAGTGTGCGAAAACGCGTCCGCTGCTGGAGGGGAGTTTCCGCCATGCGGTCTCCTGCCTGAAGGTCGATCCGCTGTAATAAAAAACGCCGGGCAGTTGCCCGGCGTTTTGCCTGTTGATTACCCCTGCAAGCGGCGCAGGTCGCTTATTCGCGCCAGAGAATATGACACAGCTTGTGGTCTTTCTCGCGGCAGAGCAGCACGCGGGCGAACACATCGGTAATCGGCTCGCCGTCCGCTTCGCCCAGCCCAATTACCACTTCAGAGAAGAAGTCCGGATTAAGATCGAAATCGACGTGCTCTTTCCAGTCTTCCGAAGGGTCGAACAGCTCTGCGCCGCCGCGCTCTTCGAACTGGAGGTTGAAAAGAATAATATCCGCCGGATCGAGGTTGTCGCCTGCCAGTTCCAGAAAAATGTCGTAGGCCTGTTCCAGCGTTTCGTCTTCGGTAAGGCGATTATTTAAATCCATGATCGATCCTGTCTGCCCTGAGGCGCGTTGCAATTTCCGCTCGTTTTACAGTAAAGGACTAAAGAAGTAAAACAGTCGTTCAACGATACGCTGCCACCAGGCACGTTTTGACCATCGTTTCCCGTCCAGCAAACGCGAGCGCGCGATATAGTCGTCCTGCACGCAGGCCAGGTCGCTGCCGAAACCGGCGTCATCAACCACCAGCGTAATTTCAAAGTTTAGCCACAGGCTGCGCATGTCGAGATTAACCGTGCCGACCAGGCTGAGCTGGCCGTCCACCAGCACGCTCTTGGTGTGCAGCAAACCGTCTTCAAACTGATAGATCCTGACGCCCGCTTCCAGCAGCTCGGTGAAAAAGGCGCGGCTCGCCCAGCCCACCAGCAGCGAATCGTTATGACGCGGCACGATAATGCTTACCTCGACGCCGCGCAGCGCCGCCGTGCAGATGGCGTGCAGCAGGTCGTCACTCGGCACAAAGTAGGGCGTGGTCATAATCAGCTGCTCGCGCGCCGAATAGACGGCGGTCAGCAGCGCCTGATGGATCATATCTTCGGGGAAGCCCGGCCCAGAGGCGATGACCTGTACCGTATGGCCGCTCTCGCGTTCAAACGGCATGATATTGCCGTCGGGCGGCGGCGGCAGAATACGCTTGCCGGTCTCTATCTCCCAGTCGCAGCTGTAGACGATGCCCATGGTGGTGGCGACCGGGCCTTCCATACGCGCCATCAGGTCGACCCACTGACCAACGCCTGCGTCCTGCTTGAAATAGCGCGGATCCACCAGGTTCATGCTGCCGGTATAGGCGATGTAGTTGTCAATCAACACCACTTTGCGGTGCTGGCGCAGATCCATACGGCGCAGAAACACGCGCAGCAGGCTGACCTGCAGCGCCTCGACCACGTCAATGCCGGCGTTGCGCATCATGCCGACCCAGGGACTGCGAAAAAAGGTCACGCTGCCCGCCGAGTCAAGCATCAGACGGCAGTGCACACCACGCCGCGACGCCGCCATCAGGGATTCTGCCACCTCGTCCGCCAGCCCGCCGGGATGCCAGATATAGAACACCATCTCAATATTGTGGCGCGCCAGCTGGATATCGCGGATCAGCGCCTGCATCACGTCGTCCGAACTGGTGAGCAGCTGCAGCTGATTGCCTTTCACGCCGGCGATGCCCTGGCGATTCTCGCAGAGCTGGAACAGCGAGCGCGCGACGTCGCTGTGCTCCGTCGCAAAAATATGGCTGCGCTGACGCAGATCGCTCAGCCATTTCGCGGTAGCGGGCCACATGGTGCGCGCGCGCTCCGCGCGGCGCTTGCCCAGATGAAGCTCGCCGAAAGAGAGGTAGGCGATAATACCGACCAGTGGAAGGATGTAGATAATCAGCAGCCAGGCCATGGCGGAGGTAACCGTGCGGCGCTTCATCAAAATACGCAGCGTGACGCCGGCAATCAGCAACCAGTAGCCAAACAGCAGCAACCAGCTGATAAGAGTGTAAAAGGTGGTCATTAAGTGGACATCCCGTTCGCGCTTGGTCAGAGAAGTTTACGTGCTGGCAGGCGACAACGAAACCCCCAATCGCCACCGCGATCGATAAGAGATCCGAGTTGGCATTAGCGTGAAGATCTCTATAATGCGGCCGCGTGATGTCGAAGCAGGAGAGAAGGTGATGAGAAAAAGCAGAAATGAAGTCGCGCGCTGGAGAATGTTACGGCAGGTGCATCGCCGTCGCGCCCGCTGGCTGGAGGGCCAGTCGCGTCGCTACAGCCGGATCCACGCGATTCGCCATCAGCTGGCGCAGCAGCAGCGCCGTTCGATTCTGTTTATCACACAGAATACCTGACCAGAGCCGCCCCAGAGGTGGCTTTTTAGTGGCCTCTGGCGACCAGCACCACATTCACCAGCTGCGCCGCCGCGGCGATGACAATCAGCATCACAATAAGCTGTTTTTTCTGTTTCCAGCCGTCACGCCGCCAGATCAGTAGCGCCTTAACGATCAGCCCGAGGGCCAGCATCAGCAGCGCAATCACCAGCCATTGCATCCTGTTTACTCCACGCTAAGAAATAAAAATGGCTTCGGCGCGAACGCGGAAGCCAGGGTAACAAAATCGGTCGGAGAATCAGAAAACGCGTTTGAAGGGTTTTACCGCAACATTTTTGTAAACGCCAGCCGCGATATAGGGATCGGCCTCTGCCCATGCCTGCGCCGCTTCCTGCGAGCTGAACTCTGCAATAATCGCTGAACCGGTAAAACCGGCGACGCCAGGATCGTTGCTGTCGACAGCCGGCATCGGGCCCGCAACGATCAGACGGCCTTCATCCTGCAGCAGCTGCAGGCGCGCCAGATGGGCAGGGCGCACCGAAGTGCGTTTTTCCAGAGAATCAGCGTTATCTTCGGCGTAAATGATGTACAGCACTTTAAAGCCCCCATTGGCTCATCATATTTTCGCAACACGGTAAGGGATCGTAAATAAGAGTGCAAACGAAAGATGGTGTAATGCATATGGGGCAGCAGGTCAGGTTAAAAAACGGCGATATCTGCCCATTTTTCAGCAGTTATTGAAACTGATTGCTATTTGCATTTAAAATCGTGGCTTCATTTTCTGACTGCGACTGCTATGACCACGTTGACGATGCCCATTTTAAAACGTACGCCTGTTTCTGTGCTGCTCTCCGTTGTCCTGCACGGTTCCGTTATCGCCGGCATTCTCTATGCCTCGTTTCATCAGGTCGTCAACGTTCCTGAGGTATCACAGCCGATTAGCGTCAGCCTGGTCGCGCCAGAAGTGCAGCCTGAACCCGCACCTGTAGTGGAACAGCCGGCGCCTCAGCCAGAGCCGGAGCCTGAGCCTGTTCCGGAACCTCAGCCGGTGCCGGAGCCGCCTAAAGCTGAGCCGGTGCCAATTCCGGTGCCGCAGCCTAAACCGAAGCCGAAGCCGAAACCAAAACCAAAGGTAGAGCACAAACGCGAGGTGAAGCCGCGCCAGGAGGCGAAGCCGCAGGCGAATCCGTTTAAACAGGAGGCGCCAGCCACCCAGGCGAAACCCACAACCGCGCCGAAATCGACGCCCTCGCCATCGCCCTCGCCGTCGACCTCGCAGGGGCCGAAGGCGCTCAGCGTGTCGAAACCAGGGTATCCGGCGCGCGCGCAGGCGCTGCGAATTGAGGGACGTGTGCAGGTGCAGTTTGACGTCGGCGACGACGGGCGCGTGGAGAATATCGCTATTCTCTCCGCGCAGCCGCGCAATATGTTTGAGCGCGAGGTGAAACAGGCGATGAAGCAGTGGCGCTATCAGCCAGGCCGGCCTGGCAAAAACCTGAAGATGACGATCGTCTTCAAAATGAACGGCGGCTCCAGCATCGAATAAAAAAAGCGGTCATCTGACCGCTTTTTACTACTCCGCCGGTGCGAGATTCGCGCGTCCCGGCGGCAGCGGGCGCGATTTCCCTTCATTATCCACGGCGACATAGATAAATACCGCCTCGGTGGCGCAGTAGGTCTGACCGATAGGTTCCGATGAGACCTTCTTGATCCACACTTCGACATTAATGGTCATAGAGCTGTTGCCGGTGCGAATGCAGCGCGCGTGACAGCTCACCACATCGCCTACCGCGACCGGTTTGAGAAACGACATGCCGTCGACGCGCACCGTCACCACCCGTCCTTCTGCAATCTCTTTTGCCAGAATAGCGCCGCCCATATCCATCTGCGACATCAGCCAGCCGCCGAAGATATCGCCATTGGCGTTGGTGTCCGCCGGCATCGCCAGGGTACGCAACACCATTTCGCCTTGTGGCAACTTATGTCTCTCGTCCATTGCTTTACTTCTTATGCAGGTGAAGGCGCGCTGCGCCCGTAAGGCCCGGCCAGGCCGGACCGCATTTATTTTTCGTCTTGTTGCGGCATCTGTCGCCAGATGTAGAGTCCGCTCAGCAGGGTAAACAGCAGGGTAAGCACGGTCAGACCGAATACTTTAAAGTTAACCCAAAACGCTTCAGGTAACCAAAACGCGACGTAGATATTCGCCAGGCCGCAGGCGAGAAAAAAGATTGCCCAGGCGATATTCAGGCGGCGCCAGCTGCTTTCCGGCAGCTGAATCTCTTTGCCCAGCAGGCTTTTGATCAGCGGCTGCGTCATAAAGAACTGGCTGTAGAGCAGTGCCAGCGCGAACAGGCTGTAGATCACCGTGACTTTCCATTTAATAAACTCATCGTTATGGAAAACCAGCGTCAGGGTGCCGAAGATCGCCACCAGGGCAAAGGTGAAGAGGGTCATTTTTTCCAGCTTGCGGTAGAGCACCCAGCTCACCACCAGCGCAAGGCCGGTGGCCACGATCAGCGCGCCAGAGGCAACGAAGATGTCGTAAAGCTTATAAAAAATAAAGAAGACCACTAAGGGAAGGAAATCGAGTAACTGCTTCATAGTCATTCCAGTTCAGCAAAAACAACATAAAACGGTGCGCCCCGCAGGGCGCAACGCGCTTAACGAACCAGCATATAGAGCCGGAAAAGATAGATAACCAGCAGGGCGGAGATCAGGTTGCCGATAGCGGTGATGGCGATGGCCAGCACGTTATCTGGCAGCGCCGTCAGCGAGGAGGAGGCGAACAGCAGTGCCATTTTCGCCAGCAGCCAGAGAATAATCGCTGGCGCGATCAGCCTGACGTTTTTCCATGCCAGACGGCAGCTGGCGCGCATCGCGGCGAAAATGCCGCTCTTTTCGCTTGCCAGGATCACCGGCGACAGCGACAGCAGAATCGCCAGCATAATGCCCGGCACCATCAGCACCATAAAGCCCAGTTGCACCACCAGGGTAATCAGGAAGG
Organism: Enterobacter sp. BRE11; assembly: GCF_031844285.1. Taxonomy (NCBI): domain Bacteria; kingdom Pseudomonadati; phylum Pseudomonadota; class Gammaproteobacteria; order Enterobacterales; family Enterobacteriaceae; genus Enterobacter; species Enterobacter sp. BRE11. The sequence continues at coordinate 83,694 of NZ_JAUZUX010000018.1, read as the reverse complement.
TCTGCAGCAGCAGCTTTGGCAGCAGCGGCGCCGAGGCGCCGATCGCGCGCAGCGCGCTGATGCGCTGGCCGGCGGAAACCATCGGGATCAGACAGAGCATGCCGCCCAGCAGCAGCGTATTGCCAATCAGCGCGGAGAAGGTCCCGGCCGCAGAGGCGCGCAGCAGAATGCGCTGCTGCTCAGGCGACATATTTTGCACCAGCTCAAACAGCGAAGAGGCGCTGCTGTCGCTCTGCTGAAGCTGCGCCAGCTGATCGCCGCCGGGGGTAAAGGCGTGCACCAGAATGACCGTGATAAAGGCCGTCAGTAACGACATCAGCACGATGGTCAGCAGCTGGTGGCGGAAAAAATTTCCTGTGTCACGGTATAACGAGCTTGCCGTGATAGACATGTACTCTCCTTGGTGAAACCGGGTTGATTAACCCGGCGATTGTACATGGTCTGGCCCGGCGCTGGCACCCGCAGCGCGATAACTTTCTGTCATGGAAGGTAAAGAAGGGTGAAAAAGCGGCGGCAGGCCATAGCGAGCGCGGGCGCGATCGCAGGCTTCGTTATATACGCCGTTTTCGCCCGACATGGCGAACTCGCGGCAGGGCGAGGGGCGCTGCGTATAGATGCCGCAGGAGGTGCAGCCGCCCGGCTCGCCCTGCAGCGCCACGCAGCGCGGTTCGCGCGTGTTGGTGCCGCGCATATTGCGCATCAGCAGGCTTAACGGCTCGGTGAGCTCGACCGGGACCGCGCCGCCGGCGTCATCGGCTTCAGCCCAGTAAAACGAGACGCGGAAATGGGCGCAGCAGGCGCCGCAGGTCATGCAAGGGTTTAGATTATCGCTCATTTGATCGCCCGCCACTCCTGAGGCATCGAACCAAAATCAACACGGGAAAAAAGCAAAATAATCACGCCGCTAAATTTCTTCAAGCGAAATTTCAGGCAAGCCTGCGGGGTCAAAATTGATCTAAATCAAGCCCTTTCTTTTTATGTGGTTTTTCTTGATTGATTCGGATGCATTTTTTGCAAAATCCCGTTAGAACGTTGCCCACAACGTCACACCCTAATTTCCCCCGTTTATCTTGTGCAAAGGAGTGATCATGAAACTGACAAAATGCGCTTTCTTACTGGCAATGGCTCTACCGCAACTGGCACTGGCTCATGAAGCAGGCGATTTCTTTATGCGCGCCGGCAGCGCGACGGTGCGTCCTACCGAAGGTTCCGATAACGTGCTGGGTATGGGCGGTTTTGACGTCAGCAACAATACCCAGCTTGGCCTGACCTTTACTTATATGGCCACCGACAATATCGGCGTCGAACTTCTCGCCGCCACGCCGTTCCGTCACAAAGTGGGGCTGGGCGCGACCGGCACGCTGGCAACAGTGCGTCAGCTGCCGCCGACCCTGATGGCGCAGTATTACTTCTTCGACAGCCAGAGCAAGGTGCGCCCTTACGTTGGCGTTGGCGTCAACTACACCACGTTTTACGATGCCGACTTCAATCAGACCGGCCGTGATGCCGGGCTGAGCGACCTGAGCGTGAAAGATTCCTGGGGCGTGGCGGGACAGGTCGGTCTCGACTACCAGATTAACCGCGACTGGATGCTGAACGCCTCGCTCTGGTATATGGATATTGATACGGAAGTGAAGTTTAAGGCGGGCGGCAAGCAGCAGAATATCGATACGCGCATCGATCCTTTCGTCTTCTTTTTCGGCGCGGGCTACCGCTTCTGATAAAAAAGGCCGCGAATCGCTCGTGGCCTTTTGCTTTTCTGCGTTATTTAATCTGCATGTTGTTCACAACAGACTTCACGCCTTTCACGGTACGGGTCACTTCTACCGCACGGCTGGCCATCTGCGGCGAGCTGACAAAACCGCTTAGCTGCACGCGGCCTTTAAAGGTCTCAACGTTAATCTCGCGTGATTTGAGCTCATCGTCATTCAGCAGCTGTGCTTTGACTTTGGTGGTGATCACCGTGTCGTCGATATAACCGCCGGTACCTTCCTGCTTCGCCGTCGGCGCACAGGCGCTCAGCGTTAGCGCAACAACCACGGCGACCAGCGCGCCTGCAAGGACTTTAAACAGTTTCATTGCTTCTCTCCCTGTCTCGAACAAGATGCGCCGTTACCATAACGGCGCGCAAATCAAGTGTGGGCGGGAAAAGCGAAAGCGGCAACGTCGGGATGTAAAAAAGAGTGAAAAATCATGCTCCCTCAGCGGAGAGAGCATGAAAAGATCAGCGGGTGGCGGCTTTCAGGCTGCTGACAAAGGCGGTGAGTTTCGCCAGCATCTCTTCCGGCTGCGCATGGTGCTGCTCAATGATTTTCACGATCGCCGAGCCGGAGATGGCGCCCGCCGCGCCCGCGCTGAGCGCCTCTTTGACCTGCGCCGGTTCAGAGATGCCGAATCCCTGCAGCGGCGGCGCGGCGTTGTATTCGCGCAGTTTGTCGATCAGGCGCTGCAGCGGCAGGCTGCTGGCGCGATTTTCCGCACCGGTTACGCCCGCGCGCGACAGGAGATAGGTGTAGCCGCGGCCGTGAGAGGCGATTTCACGCAGCAGATCGTCGCTGGCGTTAGGGGGGCAGATAAAGATCGGCGCGATACCGTGGCGCAGCGCCGCCTGGCGGAACGGCGCCGACTCTTCGACCGGCACATCCGCCACCAGCACCGAATCCACGCCCGCTTCGGCGCAGCGCGCATAGAAGGCGTCGAGGCCGTTGGCGAACACCAGGTTGGCGTACATCAGCAGGCCGATGGGCAGATCGGGATATTTTTGCCGCACGCTGCTGAGCAGTTCGAAACAGTGCGCGGTGGTGGTGCCCGCCGCGAAGGCGCGTAGGGTGGCGTTCTGAATGGTGGGACCATCCGCCAGCGGATCGGAGAAGGGAATGCCCAGCTCCAGCGCGTCGGCGCCGCCCGCGACCAGCGCGTCGATCACCTTGAGCGACAGCGCCGGCGAGGGATCGCCCAGCGTCACGAACGGCACGAAAGCGCCCTCTTTGCTGGCCTGTAAACGCGTAAACAGCTGTTGGTAACGCTCCATCAGATTTCTCCCTGCGCAGTCAGAATATCGTGAACGGTGAAGATGTCTTTATCGCCGCGGCCCGAAAGGTTAACCACCAGCAGCTGCTCTTTCTCTGGATTCTCGCGGATCAGCTTTAGGGCGTGGGCGAGGGCGTGCGACGACTCCAGCGCCGGAATAATGCCTTCTGCGCGGCAGAGTTCCTTGAAGGCGGCCAGCGCTTCATTATCGGTAATGGATACATAGTCGGCGCGGCCGATGCTGTTGAGGTGCGCATGCTGCGGGCCGACGGAGGGGAAGTCGAGACCGGCTGAGATCGAATAGGACTCTTCAATCTGACCCTCTTCGGTCTGCATCATCGGCGACTTCATGCCGAAATAGATGCCGACGCGGCCATGCTTGAGCGGCGCGCCATGCTCGCCGGTCTCAATGCCGTGACCGGCAGGCTCGACGCCGATCAGGCCGACGTTCTCATCGTTGATAAAGTCGGCGAACATGCCAATGGCGTTTGAGCCGCCGCCGACGCAGGCGATAACCGCATCGGGCAGACGTCCCTCTTTTTCCAGAATCTGCGCTTTTGTCTCTTCGCCGATCATGCGCTGGAACTCGCGTACGATCGTCGGGAAGGGATGGGGGCCTGCCGCGGTGCCAAGCATATAGTGCGCGGTTTCATAGCTGCCGGACCAGTCGCGCAGCGCCTCGTTGCAGGCGTCTTTCAGCGTGGCGGAGCCGCTGTGCACCGGGATAACCTCGGCGCCCATCAGTCGCATGCGGAAGACGTTAGGCGACTGGCGTTCGACATCCTTCGCGCCCATATAGATGCGGCACTTCATGCCGAGTAGCGCGCATGCCAGCGCCGAGGCGACGCCGTGCTGGCCCGCGCCAGTTTCCGCGATGATCTCATTTTTGCCCATGCGTTTCGCCAGCAGCGCCTGGCCCAGCACCTGGTTGGTTTTGTGCGCGCCGCCGTGCAGCAGATCTTCGCGCTTCAGATAGAGGCGCGTTTTGGTGCCTTTGGTGAGGTTGCTGCACAGCGTCAGCGCCGTCGGGCGTCCCGCATAGTTTTTCAGCAGGTCGGTGAATTCCGCCTGAAACGCCGGATCCTTCTGCGCCTCGACAAAGGCCGCTTCCAGCTGTTGCAGCGCCGGCATCAGGATCTGCGGCACATACATGCCGCCAAAGTCGCCAAAATAGGGGTTCAGTAGAGTCATGGTTTTATCTTCCTTTTAGGCCCGCCGCAGCGGGCCTGACAAATCAGTAGGCGCGCAGCGTGCGGAAGACCGCCGCAATTTTGCTGGCATCTTTAATGCCGGGCGCGCTTTCCACGCCGGAGTTGAAGTCGAGGCCCGCGCAGCCGAGGCGCGCCGCTTCCACGCAGTTGTCCGCGCCCAGGCCCCCGGCAAGCAGCACATCGCTTAAGTCTTGATCCTGCAGCAGCGACCAGTCGAAGCGTTCGCCGCTGCCGCCGTTGCCGTTGTCAAAGACGTAGCGGTCAACGTGCGGCCAGTCGCGCGCGGGCGGCGCATTTTTAATGCTCAGCGCTTTCCAGATGGCGACGGCGGCGGGCAGCGCGGCGCGCAGCGCTGCGACATAGGCGCGATCTTCATCGCCGTGCAGCTGAACGGCGCTCAGGCGCAGCGTATCGGCCAGCGTGACAACGTCACTAATCGTGCTATTGCGGAATACGCCGACGTAGCGCAGCGGCGCCCCGACAATGACCTGCTGCGCCTGTGACGCGTCGAGCTGGCGCGGCGAACCCTCGGCGAAGATGAGTCCGCCGTAAAGTGCGCCAGCCTCGAAGGCGGCGCGCGCGTCTTCCGCTCGCGTCAGCCCGCACACTTTGTTGTCGCCCAGCAGCACGCGACGCACCGCGGCCGCCAGGTCCGGCTCTTCCATCAGCGCCGAGCCGATCAGGAAGCCGTTGGCGAAGTGGCTCAGCTCGCGCACCTGCGCATAGTTATGGATGCCCGATTCGCTGATTACCGTCACGCCGTGCGACAGGCGCGGCGCCAGCTGACGCGTGCGGTCCAGATCGATCGACATATCGCGCAGATCGCGGTTATTGATGCCGACCACTTTCGCCTCCAGCGCAATAGCGCGCTCCAGCTCCGCTTCGTTGCTCACCTCGGTCAGCACGCCCATCTTCAGGCTGTGCGCCACGGCGGCCAGTTGACGATACGCTTCGTCGTCAAGCACCGAGAGCATCAGCAGGATGGCGTCAGCCTGATAGTGACGCGCCAGATAGATCTGATAAGGGTCGATAATAAAGTCTTTGCACAGCACCGGCTGCGTCAGCGCCGCGCTAACGATCGGCAGAAAGTCGAAGCTGCCCTGGAAATATTTCTCGTCGGTCAGCACTGAGACGGCGGAGGCGTAGTGGCGATAAACGCCCGCGATGGCCGCCGGATCGAAATCGTCGCGGATCAGCCCTTTGGAAGGGGACGCTTTTTTGCACTCCAGAATAAACACGGTGCGTGCGCCCTGCAGCGCGTGATAAAAGCTGCGGGAAGCGGGCTGCACGTCATTCTGAAAGGCGGCGAGCGGCTGTTGCGCCTTGCGCGCCTCGACCCACTGCGCTTTATCCTGAACAATCTTCTCTAAAATCGTACCTTGCATGGTTATCCTCTTGCTGCCAGAGCGACAACGCGTTCATAGGCTTGTCCGCTGCGGATAGCCTGAAGCGCACGCTGCGCGTTTTCACGCAAATCTTCATGACCGAATACTTTTAACAACATCGCCACGTTGACGGCGACCGCTTCCTCATGGGCCTGCTGGCCATTACCCTGAAGTAAACGGGTCAGAATGTCACGGTTTTCTTCCGGCGTGCCGCCCGCCAGCGCCTCTTTGGGATGGAAGCCGAAACCGAAGTCCTCTGGCGTAAGCTGATAGCGGGTGATCTCGCCGTCGCGCAGCTCGGCGACGTGGGTGTCGCTGTGCAGCGCCACCTCGTCCATGCCGCCGCCGTGCACCACCGCGGCGCGCTGGTAGCCCAGCACCTTCAGCGTCTGAGCCATCGGCAGTACCAGTTCCGGGCTGTAAACGCCAATGACCGCCAGCGGCGGCCGCGCCGGGTTGATCAGCGGGCCAAGCACGTTGAACAGCGTGCGGGTTTTCAGCTGCTGGCGTACCGGCATCGCATGGCGAAAGCCGGTGTGATACTGCGGCGCAAACAGAAAGCAGACGTTGAGCTCGTCCAGCGCCGCGCGCGCCTGCTCAGCAGGCATATCCAGGCTGATACCGAACGCCGCCAGCAGATCGGAAGAGCCGGACTTGCTGGAGACGCTGCGGTTGCCGTGCTTCGCGACTTTCAACCCGCAGGTGGCGGCGACGAAGGCGCTGGCGGTCGAGATATTGATGCTGTTGCTGCCGTCGCCGCCGGTACCGACGATATCGGCAAAGGCGTAGGTCGGGCGCGGAAAAGGACGGGCGTCTTCCAGCAGCGCGCTGGCTGCACCTGCGATCTCCTGCGGCGATTCGCCGCGCACCTTCATGGCGATCAGCGCGGCGGCGAGCTGCGTTGGCTCCAGCTGGCCGGTAATAATGGCGCTAAACAGCTGATGGCTTTCGCCCTGCGTCAGCGACTGCGCCTGATAAAGTTTTTCCAGGATGGCATGCATGATCATTCTCCCTGTGATGTCGCCAGCGCCCAGGCCAGCGTCTGCTCCAGCAGACGGGCGCCCTGAGTGGTCAGGATGGATTCAGGATGGAACTGGAAGCCGCAGACGCGATCGGCGTCGTGACGCACCGCCATCACCATGCCGTTGTAGCTGGCGTTGACCGTCAGCTCCTCCGGCGTATTACTGCCCACCAGCGAATGGTAGCGTGCGACCGGCAGCGGATTACTCAGTCCGGCGAACATCGCTTCACCGTCGTGGTTCACGGCGGAGGCTTTGCCGTGCAGGATCTCGCCCGCCTGGCCGACGTGACCGCCGTAGGCTTCGACAATCGCCTGATGGCCAAGACAGATGCCGATAATCGGCAGACGTCCGCGCAGGTTGCGCAGCAGCTCCGGCATGCAGCCGGCGTCTTTTGGCGCGCCCGGGCCCGGCGACAGCATCAGCACCGGATTCTCCATGCGCTGCAGGCGTTCGGTCAGTACCGCCGCCGGCACGCTGTTGCGGTAGATCACCACGTTGTGGCCGAAAGCGCGCAGCTGATCAACCAGGTTATAGGTAAAGGAGTCGATGTTATCGAGCAGCAGGATATCGGCCATCAGAAAATCTCCTTGCAGTGATGGGCGGTCGCGATGGCGCGCAGCACGGCGCGCGCTTTGTTGCGGCTTTCGTCCGCTTCGGCCTGCGGGTTGGAGTCGAGCACCACACCGGCACCCGCCTGTACGGTGGCGACGCCGTCCTCTACCCAGGCGGAACGAATAACGATGCAGGTGTCGAGGTCGCCGTTGGCGGTGAAGTAGCCGACCGCACCGCCGTAGCTGCCGCGGCGCGTGCCTTCCGCCGCGGCGATCAGCTGCATGGCGCGCACTTTCGGCGCGCCGCTCAGGGTGCCCATGTTCATACAGGCGCGGTAGGCGTGCAGCACGTCAAGGTCTTCGCGCAGCGTGCCAACCACGCGCGACACCAGATGCATCACGAATGAGTAGCGGTCGACCTTAGTCAGGTCGGCGACGTAGCGGCTGCCCGGCACGCAGATGCGCGCCAGGTCGTTGCGCGCCAGATCTACCAGCATCAGATGTTCGGCCAGCTCTTTATGGTCGGTGCGCATCTCCAGCTCAATGCGGCTGTCGAGATCGCGATCCAGCGAGCCGTCGGCGTGTCGGCCGCGCGGGCGCGTGCCGGCGATCGGGTAGATCTCAATCTGGCGCGTGGCGGCGTCATATTTCAGCGAACTCTCCGGCGAGGCGCCAAACAGCGCAAAATCGCGATCCTGCATAAAGAACATATAGGGGCTGGGGTTGCTGTTCTTCAGCGTGTCGTAGGCGGCGAGCGGCGACGGGCACGGCAGCGAAAAGCGGCGCGACGGCACCACCTGGAAAATCTCGCCGATGCGAATCGCTTCCTGCATCTGACGCACGGTGTCGCAATAGGCTTCGTCGCTCTGGCTGACGCTGAGCGTCATCTGCTCGACTTTCTGCACCGGCAGCGCTGGCGCGGGCTGCAGCATCTGGCCGTGCAGCTGCTCGATACGGCTTTGCAGACGCTGAAATTCGCTGGTAGAGGGGCAGAACAGGCTCGCCTGCAGCGTGGCGCTGCGCGTCTGATGGTCGAGCACCAGCAGCGTCTCCGCCAGGTAGAAGCAGTAGTCGGGGCAGCGCTGCTGATTTTCCAGCGCAGGCAGCGCCTCAAAGCCCGCCACCAGATCATAGGCGAACAGGCCGCCCAGCAGTACCGCTTCGCGCTCGTCCGCAGGCGCGTTCACCAGACGGGGAATCAGGCGCAGCGCGTCGAAAACCGACAGCGCCTGCAGGCGCGAGTCTTCATCCTGCACCGCGTCGGCGGACGGAAAGTGCAGCTCGCGACCGTCCGGACGCGGTTCGATTTTCACGGCGGCGGGCAGCGCCGCGTCGAGCAGCGGCAGCAGCGCGCGACCGTTTTCCGACAGGGCCTGCACCGTTACGCAGGATCCCAGCGCGCTGACGCGCAGGGCGCTGTCAACGATCAGCAGGCTCTTCAGGTTCTGTTTGCTGTCGATATCCGCCGACTCGAGCAGCAGCGTTGCCGGACGTGCGCCGCATAACTGATGAAACACTGCGGCCGGATCTTCGCGGTAGGGCGCGGTGCCGGTAATCAACTTCACTGTAGGTTTCGCATTTGGCATGATGTTCTCTCTGAAATTCGCCTAAAAAAAAGCCCGCTTTAAGCGGGCTCGGGTCTCTGCACTGCGTTACGCAAGGGGTGCTGGACGTTGCCCGTCAGGGGAAACATCGCGCCACCAGCCTGCAGAAAGCATCAAAATCATCGCCATGAGAGAGAACCCGTTTAGTTGTGAACTTGTGTACTAGTTAACGGGTTCAGAACATAAAAGTCAATACGCTTTTTCACCCGCGCATAAAATCGTTATCATGCTGGCCGCTTCATCGTGCAGCAGGAGTGCCATTTGAACGAGATTGCCCGTTTTCCTCTTTATGATTTACACAGCCATACCCGCGCCTCTGACGGGCTGCTGACGCCCGAGGCGCTGGTCGAGCGCGCCGTCGCCATGCGCGTTGGCGTGCTGGCGATCACCGATCACGACAGTGTGGCGGGCGTCGCCGCGGCGCAGCGTGCCGTCAGCGAGCAGGCGCTGCCGCTAAAGGTGCTGGCGGGGGTAGAGGCGTCGACGCTGTGGGAAAACCATGAGATTCATATCGTCGGGCTGAACATCGATATCCGCCATCCGGCGATGATCGCTTTTCTCGCGGAGCAGGCGCGCTGCCGTCAGGCGCGCGCTGAGCTGATCGCCGAGCGGCTGGATAAGGCTCGCATCCCTGGCGCGCTGGCGGGCGCCGTGCGGCTGGCGGAGGGCGGTGTGATTACGCGCGGCCACTTCGCCCGCTTTTTAATTGAGCAGGGCAAAGCTGACACGGTAGCGCAGGTGTTCAAAAGCTATCTGGCGCGCGGCAAAACCGGCTACGTTCCGCCGCAATGGTGTACAATTAAACAAGCCATTGATGCCATTCACCATTCTGGCGGCTGTGCGGTGCTGGCGCACCCAGGCCGCCACGGTTTGTCGGCGAAGTGGCTGAAGCGGCTTATCGCGCATTTCCGCGACGCGGGCGGCGACGCTATGGAAGTGGCACAGTGTCAGCAGGCGCCCAATGAACGCGCACAGCTGGCGCAGTACGCCCGCGATGCCGATCTGGCTGGATCGCAAGGTTCCGATTTTCACCAACCCTGTCCGTGGATTGAGCTGGGCCGCAAACTCTGGCTGCCGGCCGGCGTCGAGCCGGTATGGGAACGTTTCCCGGCGCTGGCGCCCGCAGGCTCTGACGCGGACAGGTGATACGAGGTTTGTTATGAGTCAACTGTTTCACATTCACCCGGACAATCCGCAGCCGCGCCTGGTTTCCCAGGCGGTCGACTATCTCAATAAGGGCGGGGTGATCGTCTATCCGACCGACTCCGGCTATGCGCTGGGCTGTCGCCTGGAAGAGAAAAACGCGCTGGAGCGCATCTGCCGCATTCGTCAGCTGGACGGCAATCACAACTTCACGCTGATGTGCCGCGATCTGTCGGAAATCTCTAACTATTCTCAGGTGGATAACAGCGCGTTTCGCCTGCTGAAAAACAACACGCCGGGCAGCTACACCTTCATTCTGAAGGCGACCAAGATTGTGCCGCGTCGTCTGATGAACGAGAAGCGTAAAACCATCGGGCTGCGCGTGCCGTCCAACCCGATTGCGCTGGCGCTACTGGAGGCGCTCAACGAGCCGATGATGTCGACCTCGTTGATCCTGCCGGGCAACGATTTCACCGAATCGGACCCGGACGAGATTCAGCACAGCATCGGCAAGCTGGTCGATTTAATTATCGACGGCGGCACGCTGGGACAGCAGCCGACAACGGTTGTCGATCTCACCAGCGATGCGCCCGTCATTGTGCGCGAAGGCTCAGGCGATACCCGGCCTTTCCTGTAACAGCCTGGTCAGGCGCCGCTCTGCGCCGCCTGACCAATATTCTGTTTCAGCCAGTTTTGAAAGTCGGAATAGGGAATATAGAGCGACACATCTTTTAAAACGATTTTGCCGCTGCTGCTACTTTTTATTTCATCGCTAAAGCCGACAATCACGCCGCCCAGCGTATTATCCGCATTATAGACCGCCCCGCCCGACATCCCTTTAACGACGCCTGCATTTGACGCCATCGCCATACAGGGTTTTTTATTCCAGCTGTTGCGGATAGCGGTGCGCGCTAAATTACTGCCCGACGATTCAACCGGCATGGCGGAAATAAAACTGTAGCCGTACATTTTAACCGGATCGCCGATGGCGCCGCTGCGGAATTTCGCCAGCGTGGTTGCGTCATTTTTGTGGTAGATGATCGCCAGATCGCAATAGGGGTGATAGGCCTTAACGCGCTGCACGGCAAACTTCGCCACGTGCGCCGCCGTCAGGCTGTATTCGGGGGTGATGGGAATGCTGCTGCCCAGCGTGCCGAGCCCGAGAATCGTAGGAATGCCGGTGAAACTCATGTCCACGTGCTGCATTGCCGTACGGCTATATTCGGTATGGCCCACAGAGCAACCGCTCAACGCCAGCGCAGCAAAGGCTGGCCATAAGAACAGTTTTCTCATGGTGATTATCTTCATACTGGCATGTCGGAAAATCCCTGGTGAAGACTTTTGACATGCAATTTCAGACTCATCATTGAGCCGTATTAACGCTGCATTTCCGGTAGCGCCGGTTTATTTTTAAAGAAACTGCAATGAGTGGGTTAAAATCTCGTTAATAACTTTCGCTGGAGTAACGCTATAAGATTAATAATGCGAAAGTGATTATTTGCGTTTCTGGTTCTGATTTTACCTGTAATTAATCCGCAGACAATCGATTAAGATTAATCTTAAAATGAAATGTGGATAAATAGGGTAGTAAACCAATCTGTGGATTAAAAACCGGGTTTAAAGTGCGATGGCCACTCAGGAAGCGCGTTGCGCGTCAAATTGTCAGAATAAACCACTACCAATGTTCTTCTTGTAAGATGAAAAAATGCATCCCACAGGCGGCTAAAGATTAACGCTCTTTTAATTTTCTTGTATGGCTAATGAATCCTCTGCTGCCGCCATACATTAGCGGCAGCAATAAGAGTCTGAGGCGCATAAAAATATCTCTGCTTCAGCAGCTTGGTGAAAGCCGCCCAAAAAGCGCCGATGTGTGTGTCAGATTAATCAATGCCCTCCGTGAAGAGGACTCTTAGCAGCAAACAGGGCGAGTTAGCGCCGCTGCCAGCTGTGATATTCCGCTTCGCGCCTTCCCGGTGCGGTTTCTGGCAACCGCGCCAGACCCACCAGAGAGAGCACGCCCAGCACCCCGACATAAATGGCCAGCCCATACCAGTGGCCGTCCGTGACCTGCAGGATTTTCACCGCGGCCAGGCCGAGAATGCCGCTGCCGATCAACGAACCGATTTGCCAGATCACCGCGATGCCGCTGCAGCGAATATGAGTGGGAAAAAGCTCGGGGAACCACGACGCCTGCGGTGCGTAACACATGCTGTGGCCCAGCGTCAGCGCGACAATCATGGCAATCTGCGTCAGCCAGTAGCTGTTCTGCTGCAGGGCGAGGAAAAAGGGCACGATAGAGAACACGATCAGCAGCGCGCCCATCAGGTAAACCGGCTTGCGCCCGATGCGATCGGAGAGTGCGCCCATCAGCGGAATGGCGAAAATTTCCAGTATCACCGCCACAATCATGCTCTCCATCAGAATGTTGTTGTCGAGCTGGTTCGCTTTACCCCAAGCCAGAATGATCACCGTGAAGAGCGCAAAGGCGCAGGCTTCGATCAGCTTTGCCGCCACGCCGTTCAGCACCAGCCCCGGACTGGTCTGGATGACCTCTTTCAGCGGCCGCGATTCTGCCGCTTTCGTGGCGCGGATCTCGGCGAACACCGGCGACTCATCAATGCGCAGGCGGATAAACAGCCCGACGATCACCATCAGGGCGCTCAGCAGAAAGGGCACGCGCCAGCCCCAGCTCATCATCTGATCCGCCGTCAGCAGGACATTCAGAAGCGCAAACAGCGCCAGCGGCAGCAGAAAGCCGGTCGGCGCGCCGATCTGCACCCAACTGGCGAAATAGCCGCGCCGCGTGGGCTGCGCATACTCTGCGGTCATTAGCACCGCGCCAGCCTGCTCGCCGCCCACGCCAAAACCCTGCAGCAGACGGATAACAATCAGGGATACTGGCGCCCAGATACCGATGGTGGCATAGGTTGGCAGCAGGCCGATACAAAAGGTGCCCAGGCCGACGATAAGAATAGTGACCACCAGCGCTTTTTTACGGCCTACCTTATCGCCGATATGGCCAAAAATAATTCCGCCGACTGGACGCGCCAGAAAGCCGACGGCGTAGGTGGCGAAGGCGGCAAGGGTGCTGACCAGCGGATTCTCGCTGGGAAAGAAAAGGTGGCCGAAGAAAAGCACCGCAGCAGTGCCGTAGGCGAAAAAGTCATAATACTCCGCGGCGGTGCCGATGGCGGAAGCGCTGGCAACCCGGCGTATTACGCTTTTATTGTCGATATCAGTGACACTGTCACGTGAAGCTGAAGGCGAAAGAGAAGTCATAGCGGTATCCCTTTATAGAGCAGTTGCGCTACCATACAAGTCTGCATGGAAGAGTGATGCGAAGAGGGTCACAGTTGTTCAACGGCTCGTCCGGCAGCTAGCCTGATTAAGCAGGTTACAAAACCGTAAATTAAAGGTATAATAGGCGGAAAGTAATAACTTAAGTTATTGATTTTAAAGAATTTTAACCAAAATGACGCCTGGGAAGGCGACAGTGAGGCCGCTATGAGCGAAAAGTTACAGAAAGTCCTGGCACGCGCAGGCCACGGTTCCCGTCGTGAAATTGAAGCAAAAATCGCCGCCGGTCGCGTCAGTATCGACGGCAAACTCGCCACGCTGGGCGACCGCATTGAAAATGATAAATCCCTGAAAATCCGCATCGACGGTCATCTGGTCTCTATCGCCGAGTCGGCGACGGAGGTTTGTCGCGTACTGGCTTACTATAAGCCTGAAGGCGAACTCTGCACCCGCAGCGATTCGGAAGGCCGTCCAACGGTGTTTGATCGCCTGCCGCGCCTGCGCGGCTCCCGCTGGATTGCGGTCGGACGTCTTGACGTTAATACTTGCGGACTGATGCTGTTCACCACCGACGGCGAGCTGGCCAACCGTCTGATGCATCCGAGCCGCGAAGTTGAGCGCGAATACGCCGTGCGCGTGTTTGGTCAGGTTGACGACGATAAAATTCGTCAGCTGAGCAAAGGGGTGCAGCTGGAAGATGGCCCGGCAGCCTTTAAAACGCTGCGCTTTGCCGGCGGCGAAGGGGTCAACCAGTGGTACAACGTAACCCTGACCGAAGGACGCAACCGTGAAGTACGTCGTCTGTGGGAAGCGGTCGGCGTGCAGGTCAGCCGCCTGATGCGCGTGCGCTACGGCGATATCACGCTGCCGAAAGGTTTGCCGCGCGGCGGCTGGATGGAGATGGATCTCACTGCGGTGAACTACCTGCGCTCGCTGGTGGGCATGGATGACGAGACAGTCACCAAGCTGGCGGTAGAAAAAGATCGCCGCCGCACCAAGGCGAATCAAATTCGTCGCGCGGTTAAGCGCCACACGCAGGTGAGCGGCAGCGGTCGACGCAGCAGCAGCAACGGCGGTGGCAACAAACGCGGCTAATAAAAAACGCAGCTTACGGGCTGCGTTTTTTTTGTCTACCAGTCGATGCCTTGCTGTGCCTGGATCCCGGCGTCGAAGGCGTGCTTCACGGGCCGCATTTCGGTCACGGTATCCGCGCGCTCAATGAGCGCGCGATGGCAGCCGCGCCCGGTCAGGATGACGCTCTGATGCGGCGGGCGTGCCGCCAGCGCGCGTTCCAGATCGTCCAGCGGCAGATAATCCATACTCACCATATAGGTGATCTCGTCGAGCAGCACCAAATCTAAGGTATCGTCCGCCAGCATGCGCATGGCGTGCTGCCACACCGACTGACAGGCGGCGGTGTCGGTGGCGCGGTTTTGCGTCTCCCAGGTAAAGCCGGTGGACATCACCTGAAACTCCACGCCGTGCTGCGCCAGCAGATTGCGCTCGCCGTTGGGCCATTCGCCCTTAATAAACTGGATAACGCCCACCTTTTTGCCGTGCCCGACGGCGCGCAGTGCGGTGCCGAAGGCGGCGGTGGTTTTGCCTTTACCGTTGCCGGTAAAAACCATCATGATGCCGCGCGTTTCCGTCGCGGCGGCGATGCGCGCGTCAACCTGCTCTTTCAGCCGCTGCTGTCGCTGCTGGTGGCGATCGTCGCCCATTATTCCGCCGCTCCCGGCTTGCGTCCGGGCTGCGCATCGAAACTGATGCCGGTTTTGCGGCGGCTGTCGTCGCCCATGACGTAGAGATAGAGCGGCATCAGATCGGCCGGGGTTTTCAGCTTGTCAGCATCCTCCTGCGGAAAGGCGGCGGCGCGCATTTTAGTGCGCGTGCCGCCAGGATTGATGCAGTTGACCCGCAGCGGCTGGTTCTTATACTCATCCGCCAGCACCTGCATCATGCCCTCGGTGGCGAACTTCGACACCGCATAGGCGCCCCAGCCAGCGCGGCCGGTGCGGCCCACGCTGGAGGTGGTGAAAACCAGCGAGCCGGCGCTTGATTTCAGCAGCAGCGGCAGCAGCACCTGGGTCAGGAAAAAGGTAGCGTCGAGGTTAATCCGCATTACCTGCTGCCAGACCTGCGGATCCAGCTCGGCGAGCGGCACAATCTCACCCAGAATGCCGGCGTTGTGCAGCACGCCGTCCAGACGCGGAAACTGCTGCGCCAGCCGATCGGCCAGCTGCTGACAGGATGCCGGCGTCGCCTGCGCCAGATCGCACACCAGGCAGTGCGCCGGACGCAGACCCAGCTGAGCGATCGCCTGCTGCGTTTGTTCCAGCCGCGCCAGGTTACGGCCCAGCAGGATCACCTCCGCGCCGTAGCGCGCATAGGTGATGGCGGCTTCGCGGCCAATGCCGTCGGAGGCGCCGGTGACAAGAATGATGCGGTTTTGCAGCAGATCGCTTTTCGGTTGATAGTGCACGGCGTGTTTCCTTGAGCGCGTAAACGGGTTGTTGGCTTTATGCCTCAATTCGCCGGAGGGTGCAATCATCCGCAGGCGCTTTCTGTGCCGGGCGCTGGCATTTCAGGCGACGCGCGACGCTAAACCCGGTAAACTCTCCGATCGGTGCTAATTCTCTGTTTAATAAGGCGGCAGAATGGATTTACTCTCCAGCTATGGATTATTTCTCGCGAAAGCGGTGACGGTGGTGATTGCCGTCGCCGCCGTTGTGGCGATTATCGTTAACGCGGCGCTGCGCAAGCGCGGCCAGGCGGCCGGGCAGCTGCGGCTGACGCATCTGGGCGACGACTATCAGCAAATGAAGGACGATCTGCAGCTGGCTAAAATGAAGCCGCAGGTGCAGAAAGTGTGGCTGAAGCAGCATAAAAAGGCGGAAAAGCAGAAGGCGAAGGCGGAGAAGCGCGCCGCGAAGCAGGGCGTCGTCGAGAGCCAGAAGCCGACGCTCTATGTGATCGATTTCAAGGGCAGCATGGATGCCGGCGAAGTCACGGCGCTGCGCGAAGAAGTTTCCGCCGTGCTGGCGGTGGCGGAGAAGGGCGACGAAGTGCTGCTGCGGCTGGAGAGCCCGGGCGGCGTGGTGCACGGCTACGGCCTGGCGGCGTCGCAGCTGCAGCGCCTGCGCGATCGCGGTCTGCGTCTGACGGCGGCGGTGGATAAAGTGGCCGCCAGCGGCGGCTACATGATGGCCTGCGTGGCGGATCGCATCGTGGCGGCCCCTTTCGCCATCCTCGGCTCCATCGGCGTGGTGGCGCAGATCCCGAACTTCAACCGCTTGCTCAAGCGCAACGATATCGATGTCGAACTGCATACCGCCGGGCAGTACAAACGCACCCTGACGCTGTTTGGCGAGAATACCGACGAGGGCCGCGAGAAGTTTCAGGAAGATCTCAACGAAACGCACCTGCTGTTTAAAGAGTTTGTGCATCAGATGCGACCGTCGCTGGATATCGACAAAGTCGCGACGGGCGAACACTGGTATGGCCGCCAGGCGCTGGCGTTAAATCTTATCGACGATATCAGCACCAGCGACGAGCTAATCATCAGTCAGATGGATCTCTTCAACGTGCTGGGCGTGCACTATGCGCGTCGTCGCAAGATGATCGACCGCGTCACCCATAGCGCCGGCTCGGTCGCGGAACGCCTGCTGATGAAGTGGTGGCAGCGCGGCGAGAAGCCGCTGCTTTAACCGCCTGACATCCGCGTCGGCATCCTGCTGCAAACAAACCCGGCTGACGCCGGGTTTTTTACGCCAGGTGATAGCGCGACGAGAGCGTCAGCACCAGATATTTAAAGACGTTAAATACCGCTGTGGTTTTCGCCGTCGGCAGCCCTTCGTCATCAAGAAAAAATGGGCCGCGAAATACCAGCACGTCGCCCTGCTGAATCACCTCGTCCGCTTCCAGACCGGCAAAATAGTCGTCGTGTTCCTGAATAAGGCTATTGGCTTTTTCCAGTAGCGCCTGGCGTGAAATGGGTTGCGTACTTTTCTGCATTGAATATCGCCTTTTTGACATCCCTAAAATCCTTTCTATATTACGTGCCAAAATCGCTGCGCGGCAAATCAGCAAAACGGATGAAAATCTGGCGCAAAATTCAACTGAGTGCTAATTAAGTTGCGTAACGAATTTTATCAGGTAGAGTGTGGGCGATTCAGATTTCAGGGAGATCACACCGGGAAGTGTGATTGTGTCAGATGAAAAAGTCGCTCTTATTCATACCCTTGCATAAACTTATGCCAGCTGGCCCGAGATTGACCCCGCAGCCTTGAAAAGCAAAAAGGCGCAACAATATTGAACCCACTGGGTTTCTGGGCATCAAATCCTCTCCCGTTTATCAGGACGTTTTCATTAGGTAAAGGTACATATGGGTAAAGCACTCGTCATCGTTGAGTCCCCGGCAAAGGCCAAAACAATCAATAAATACCTCGGTAGTGACTACGTGGTGAAATCCAGCGTCGGTCATATCCGTGATTTGCCGACCAGTGGTTCAACCGCGAAAAAGAGTGCTGACGGGGCCGGCGACAAAAAAGCGAAAAAAGTTAAGAAAGATGAAAAGGCCGCGCTGGTCAGTCGAATGGGCGTCGACCCGTATCACGGCTGGAAAGCGGATTATCAGATTCTGCCAGGCAAGGAGAAAGTTGTCTCCGAACTGAAAGCGCTGGCGCAGAACGCCGACCACATCTACCTCGCAACCGACCTTGACCGCGAAGGGGAAGCCATCGCCTGGCACCTGCGGGAAGTGATCGGCGGCGACGACAAGCGCTTCAGCCGCGTGGTGTTTAACGAAATCACTAAAAATGCGATTCGTCAGGCGTTTGAAACGCCGGGCGAACTGAATATCGACCGCGTCAACGCTCAGCAGGCGCGTCGCTTTATGGACCGCGTCGTCGGCTATATGGTTTCGCCGCTGCTGTGGAAAAAAATCGCGCGCGGCCTTTCTGCCGGACGCGTCCAGTCCGTGGCGGTGCGTCTGGTGGTTGAGCGCGAGCGGGAAATCAAAGCGTTCGTGCCGGAAGAGTACTGGGAGCTGAATGCCGATCTGCATACCGCGAAAGGCGACCTGCTGGCGATGGCGGTCACTCACCAGAACGACAGCCCGTTCCGTCCGGTCAATGGCGAACAGACCCAGGCCGCCGTCGCGCTGCTGGAAAATGCCCGCTACGAAGTCGTGGATCGCGAAGATAAACCGACCAGCAGCAAGCCTGGCGCGCCCTTTATCACCTCGACGCTGCAGCAGGCAGCAAGTACGCGGCTCGGCTTCGGCGTCAAAAAAACCATGATGATGGCGCAGCGTCTCTATGAAGCGGGCCACATTACCTACATGCGTACCGACTCCACCAACCTGAGTCAGGATGCACTGGCGATGGCGCGCGGCTACATTGACAAAAACTTCGGCAAAAAGTATCTGCCTGAGACGCCGAACGCCTACGCCAGCAAAGAGAATTCTCAGGAAGCGCACGAAGCGATTCGTCCTTCCGACGTCAACGTCGTGGCGGAGAAGCTCAAGGATATGGAAGCGGACGCGCAGAAGCTCTACCAGCTGATCTGGCGTCAGTTCGTCGCCTGTCAGATGATGCCGGCGCAGTACGACTCCACCACGCTCACCGTCGCGGCCGCCGGCTTCAGGCTGAAGGCGAAAGGGCGCACGCTGCGCTTTGACGGCTGGACGCGCGTGATGCCTGCGCTGCGTAAAAACGATGAAGACCGCACGCTGCCGCACGTTGCCAAAGGTGAGACGCTCGATCTGCAGCAGCTGACGCCAGGCCAGCACTTCACCAAGCCGCCAGCGCGCTTCAGCGAAGCCTCGCTGGTGCGCGAGCTGGAGAAGCGCGGTATCGGCCGTCCGTCTACCTACGCCGCCATTATCTCGACCATCCAGGATCGCGGCTACGTACGCGTTGAGAATCGCCGTTTCTACGCTGAGAAGATGGGCGAGATTGTCACCGATCGCCTGGAAGAGAACTTCCGCGATCTGATGAACTACGATTTTACCGCCACCATGGAAGACAGCCTGGACCGCGTCGCTAATAATGAGGTGGAGTGGAAAGGCGTGCTGGATAACTTTTTCAGCGACTTTACTCAGCAGCTGGATAAAGCGGAGAAAGACCCAGAAGAGGGCGGCATGCAGCCGAACCCGATGGTGCTCACCTCTATCGACTGTCCGACCTGCGGACGCAAGATGGGCATTCGCACCGCCAGCACCGGCGTCTTCCTCGGCTGTTCAGGCTATGCGCTGCCGCCGAAAGAGCGCTGCAAGCAGACCATCAACCTGATCCCGGAAAACGAAGTGCTGAACGTGCTGGAAGGCGACGACGCTGAAACCAACGCGTTGCGCGCGCGTCGCCGCTGCCAGAAGTGCGGCACGGCAATGGACAGCTACCTGATCGATCCGCAGCGTAAGCTGCACGTCTGCGGTAATAATCCGGAGTGCGACGGCTACGAGATTGAACAGGGCGAATTCCGCATCAAAGGCTACGATGGTCCGGTAGTGGAGTGTGAGAAGTGCGGGTCGGAAATGCACCTGAAAATGGGGCGCTTCGGCAAATATATGGCCTGCACCAACGACGAGTGTAAAAACACGCGTAAAATTCTGCGTAACGGCGAGGTTGCGCCGCCGAAAGAGGATCCGGTACCGCTGCCCGAGCTGCCGTGCGAGAAATCGGACGCCTACTTTGTGCTGCGCGACGGCGCGGCAGGCGTGTTCCTCGCCGCTAACACCTTCCCGAAATCGCGTGAAACCCGCGCGCCGTTAGTGGAAGAGCTGCAGCGCTTCAAGGATCGTCTGCCGGAAAAACTGCGCTACCTGGCTGAGGCGCCTGCGACCGATGCCGACGGCAACAAGACAATGGTGCGCTTTAGCCGTAAAACCAAACAGCAGTATGTCGCCTCTGAGAAAGAGGGCAAAGCGACAGGCTGGTCGGCGTTTTATATCGACGGCAAATGGCAGGAAGCGAAAAAGTAATCTCCTCTCTTTATCCAGGGCCAGCACTGCTGGCCTTTTTCTTAGCCTTATATCAAAACGTTCTACATTCCTCCCCGCGATGATATAGTGGTTATAGCATTTCCGACATGTTCCTGTGCTTTGCCTCTTTTCTCACCGATCCGGCGAAAATACGTCAATCGGGGATGCTGCTCTGTAGCTTACTGGGATGGAACAGATATGAAATTGCAGCAGTTGCGCTATATCGTCGAAGTGGTTAATCACAACCTGAACGTCTCTTCGACAGCAGAAGGGCTTTATACGTCACAGCCGGGCATCAGCAAACAGGTGCGCATGCTGGAGGATGAGCTGGGCGTGCAGATCTTTGCACGCAGCGGCAAACATTTAACCCAGGTCACGCCAGCGGGCGAGGAGATCATTCGCATCGCCCGTGAGGTATTGTCCAAAGTAGATGCCATAAAGTCGGTGGCGGGAGAGCACACCTGGCCAGATAAGGGCTCGCTCTATGTGGCGACAACCCATACTCAGGCGCGCTATGCACTGCCTGGCGTCATTAAGGGCTTTATCGAGCGCTATCCGCGCGTCTCCCTGCATATGCATCAGGGTTCACCAACACAGATCGCCGAAGCAGTCTCTAAAGGCAACGCCGATTTCGCTATCGCTACTGAAGCGCTGCATCTCTATGACGACTTAATTATGCTGCCCTGCTACCACTGGAATCGCGCCATTGTGGTGACGCCCGATCATCCACTGGCGGGCAAGGGCCAGGTCTCAATTGAAGAGCTGGCGGAATATCCGCTGGTAACCTACACCTTCGGCTTTACCGGGCGGTCGGAGCTGGATACCGCCTTCAACCGCGCCGGGCTGACGCCGCGCATTGTGTTCACCGCAACCGACGCAGACGTAATTAAAACTTATGTTCGCCTGGGGCTTGGCGTCGGCGTAATCGCCAGCATGGCGGTCGATCCTGTTGCCGATCCTGACCTGGTTCGCATTGAAGCAGCGGAAATTTTCACCAACAGCACCACTAAAATCGGCTTCCGACGCAGCACCTTCCTGCGTAGCTATATGTATGATTTTATTCAACGCTTTGCACCGCACCTGACCCGCGACGTAGTGGACGCGGCGGTTGCACTGCGCTCTAACGAAGATATCGAAGCGATGTTCAAAGATATCAAGCTGCCGTTTAAGTAACGCCGCGGTTCGTTTAGCATTGTTAAAGGCTGCCTCTGGCAGCCTTTTTTATCCGTAGCCGTTAGCGCCATCTCAATGTCGAAAAAAGTTATTATTTTTTTGTAAATGAAACATCGATCACATGTTTTTCTGTTTGGGTTACTTAAATGAGAAACAGTACACAATTTTAACTTTGCCGCTTTGCGCCCTGCCAGGATTATTCCCATACT
This sequence comes from Enterobacter sp. BRE11, assembly GCF_031844285.1. NCBI lineage: Bacteria > Pseudomonadati > Pseudomonadota > Gammaproteobacteria > Enterobacterales > Enterobacteriaceae > Enterobacter > Enterobacter sp. BRE11. The sequence goes on along the minus strand of NZ_JAUZUX010000018.1, from coordinate 62,087 downwards.
CCAGTTAAGACCTGATGTGAAAGCGCTTTTTATCAGGGGTTACATAGTTAACTCAAATTTGAAATGGTCCTAATTGCAAATTAACTCAAATTTGCAATCTAATAATTCAATTAAGGAAATGTGTCGCGGTTCATTATTCCTTAAGTTTTTCAGGCCGCGTTGATTAATAGCGTTAATCGTTGTACTCAATAAAAATAACTGGATTTTCGGCCTTAATGCGTTTAGGATTCGTCCTAAATCTTAATCGATGTTATCAATCGTTTTATTGAGAGTGATTATCAAAAACTATGGCTACGAGACTGACTGTACAACCGGACTTCCGGGCAAAAAGCACCAAGGTTGAGCGCTCTGGCAACATCCGTCGCAAGGCCTGGTTAACCGTAATAGCTGCTTCTGCGCTGTTCTGGGTAGTTGTAGCATTGATGATTTGGCGTATATGGGGCTAAGCCATGTGGGCAAACACACTCAGCCGTAAACAGTCGTTATCCGCGCCTCAGATTCAGGCGCCAGCCTGCAAAGGCAAAGAGAACAGCGTGACGGAACGCAAAGTGACTATCCCGGATAGCTGGGAACTGAGTGAAAATCAGCGTCACTTCATCGAGTCTTTCATGGACACGAAAGCTAAATAAGCTGTCAGCATTACTGGCTTCGCCAGCGCAATACTTCTTTCCGGTTATCCGGCGGGCAAATGAAAAGCCCACTCTTTTACACTCAGCATAAAAAAGGTGTCATCAGCATGATGACGGCAGGATTTTTTACGCCCGAATTCGGGAGGAGTGATGTATGAATATGACTATCAATAGCATTAAAATCTCCTGGCTGAGCGCATATGCCTTCTCGTTTGCAGTGTGGGCCGCGGCCGTCTGGATCGCTGTATAACCTGAAAGCGGTATTTCTCCTTATTCTTTTCGTCAACGCCCCGCCTGATTGTGGGGCGTTTTCGTTTGTCTGCGCAATGGTGTAGCATTTCGTGTTGTAATCAAAACGTTAAAGAAAATGTAGTCTATCTTTAACATAAACCTTGTTCTCTTTGAGGTTACCGCGATCACGATAAGAAAAGGAGGAGCTATGTCGGACACCCTACGCCAGCAGAGTCAGGACACCCTGCAGGTCGACAAGCAGCAGTATCATATTTTCAGTCTACCCCGCGCCGCCCAACACCTCGGCAACATCGACCGCCTTCCCAAATCATTAAAAGTGCTGCTGGAGAATCTCCTGCGCTGGCAGGATGGCGACTCCGTGACGGAAGAAGATATCCAGGCGCTGGTCGGCTGGCAGCAAAATGCGCATGCCGACAGAGAGATTGCCTACCGTCCTGCGCGCGTATTGATGCAGGATTTTACCGGCGTGCCGGCGGTGGTGGATCTGGCGGCAATGCGCGAAGCGGTGAAGCGCCTCGGCGGCGACGTCGCGAAGGTTAATCCGCTCTCGCCGGTCGATCTGGTTATCGACCACTCTGTTACCGTGGATCGCTTCGGCGACGACAGCGCATTTGAAGAGAACGTCGAGCTGGAGATGGCGCGCAACCATGAGCGCTATCTCTTTCTACGCTGGGGTCAGAAGGCCTTCAATAAATTCCGCGTCGTGCCGCCGGGCACCGGCATCTGCCATCAGGTAAACCTGGAGTACCTGGGCAAATCGGTCTGGCATGAGCAGATCGACGGCAAGCAGTTCGCCTGGCCTGATACGCTGGTCGGCACCGACTCGCATACCACCATGATTAATGCGCTCGGCGTGCTGGGCTGGGGCGTCGGCGGCATCGAAGCCGAGGCGGCGATGCTCGGACAGCCGGTATCGATGCTGATCCCGGATGTGGTCGGCTTTAAGCTGACCGGCAAGCTGCGTCCCGGTATTACCGCCACTGATTTAGTGCTGACCGTGACCCAGATGCTGCGCAAGCACGGCGTCGTCGGCAAGTTTGTGGAGTTCTACGGCGACGGTCTGGCGGATCTGCCGCTGGCTGACCGCGCAACTATCGCCAATATGGCGCCGGAATATGGCGCCACCTGCGGATTCTTCCCGATCGACGACGTCACGCTGGGCTATCTCACGCTTACCGGGCGCGATGCCGAGCAGGTCGCGCTGGTGGAAGCCTATGCCAAAACCCAGGGGCTTTGGCGTAACCCAGGCGACGAGCCGATCTTCACCAGTTCGCTGGCGCTGGATATGGATAGCGTTGAATCGAGTATCGCTGGCCCGAAACGCCCGCAGGATCGTGTTTCCCTCGGCGACGTGCCTGCGGCGTTCAACGCCAGCAACGAGCTGGAGGTGAATCACAGCCAGCCCGCCCATAAATCCGTGACCTATACCGATAGCCGCACCGGCCTGAGCCATGAAATTGAGGATGGCGCCGTGGTGATCAGCGCCATTACCTCCTGCACCAACACCTCTAACCCGAGCGTGCTGATGGCGGCGGGGCTGCTGGCGAAAAAAGCGGTTGAACGCGGCCTGAAGCGTCAGCCCTGGGTGAAAGCCTCGCTGGCACCGGGATCGAAAGTGGTTTCCGACTATCTGGCGGTTGCGCAGCTGACGCCCTATCTCGATAAGCTCGGCTTTAACCTGGTGGGCTACGGCTGCACCACCTGTATCGGCAACTCCGGCCCTCTGCCCGACGAAATTGAAGCCGCGATTAAAGAGGGCGATTTAACCGTCGGCGCCGTGCTCTCCGGCAACCGCAACTTCGAAGGCCGCATTCATCCGCTGGTGAAAACTAACTGGCTGGCGTCGCCGCCGCTGGTGGTCGCCTATGCGCTGGCGGGCAATATGAAGATTAATCTGCAGACCGAGCCGCTGGGGCAGGATGCGCAGGGCAGGGACGTTTTCCTGAAGGATATCTGGCCGTCGCCTGAAGAGATCGCCACGGCGGTGCAGCAGGTGACCAGCGACATGTTCCATAAAGAGTACGCCGAGGTGTTCTACGGCACCAAAGAGTGGCAGGCGATCAACGTGAGCGAAGCGGCCACCTATGCGTGGGACGAGGGCTCTACCTATATTCGCCTGTCGCCGTTCTTTGACGATATGGCGCGCGAGCCGAAACCGGTTGAAGACATCAAAGGCGCGCGCGTGCTGGCGATGCTGGGTGATTCTGTCACCACCGACCATATTTCGCCTGCTGGCAGTATCAAGGCGGACAGTCCGGCCGGGCGCTATCTTCAGTCTCACGGCGTCGACCAGGCTGACTTTAACTCCTATGGCTCAAGACGCGGCAACCATGAAGTTATGATGCGCGGCACCTTCGCCAACATCCGTATTCGCAACGAGATGGTGCCCGGGGTTGAAGGCGGCTACACGCGCCATATCCCCAGCGGCGAGCAGCTGGCGATTTACGACGCGGCGATGAAGTATCAGCAGGAGGGCACGCCGCTGGCGGTGATTGCCGGCAAAGAGTATGGCTCTGGTTCGAGCCGCGACTGGGCGGCGAAAGGCCCGCGTTTGCAGGGCGTGCGTGTGGTGATCGCCGAGTCGTTCGAGCGTATCCACCGCTCTAACCTGATCGGCATGGGCATTCTGCCGCTGGAGTTCGCGCCGGGCGTGACGCGTAAAACGCTGCAGCTGACCGGTGAAGAACTGTTTGATATCGGCAACCTGTCGCAGCTGCAGCCGGGCTGCACGGTGCAGGTTACGATGACGCGCCCGGACGGCACGCAGGAGGTGCTGGATACGCGCTGCCGCATCGATACCGGCAACGAACTGACCTATTACCGCAACGACGGTATCCTGCACTACGTTATTCGCAATATGCTTAACTAAACGCAACGCCGGGGAAACCCGGCATATAGCGACTGGATAGCCACGCGGGCGGAGGAGGAGGAGGCTTTGCTCCTCGATCCTTTCCGCCCGCGTCTCAGCGTTGAGGCTGGCTGAGCTGCTATTCCGATTTCGGCAGCAGATGGCCCATTTTCGCGGCTTTGGTATCCAGATAGTGGGCGTTCTTCGGGTTGCGGCCGACGACCAGCGGCACGCGCTCAATGATATTGATGCCCGCTTCGCTGAGGATCTCCACCTTACGCGGATTATTGGTCAGCAGCCGCACCTCGTTTACCCCCAGCAGCTTAAACATATCGGCGCAGAGCGTGAAGTCGCGCTCGTCCGCCGCAAAGCCGAGCTGGTGGTTGGCCTCGACGGTGTCGTAGCCCTTATCCTGCAGCGCGTAGGCGCGGATCTTGTTCAGCAAGCCGATATTGCGGCCTTCCTGACGATGGTAAATCAGCGCGCCGCGACCCTCTTCAGCAATGGCGTTGAGCGCCGCTTCCAGTTGAAAACCACAATCGCAGCGTAAACTGAACAGCGCGTCGCCGGTCAGGCATTCCGAATGAACGCGCGCCAGCACGGGCGTGTTATCGCTGATGTCGCCGAAAATGAGCGCGACGTGATCGTGACCGGTTGCCAGTTCTTCAAAACCGACCATGAGGAAATCGCCCCAGGGCGTGGGCAGTTTGGCTTCTGCCACCCGTTTAAGCTGCATGTGACTCTCCAGAACCTTCAGAGGATGCGCTATTCTAAAACAGCGCACAGGCCAGTATGGCCTGAAAAAATTGGCAATATTGTGCCACAACGTGAAGTTGGGCTGGTAATTTGTCAGAGCGATTGTAGTGATAAAGCACGATTATCCAATGCGCAACAAGTTATGTTATTATTTTTTAAGATAAAGTTATTTACAAGCGGCAATATGATGCCGTACCAGAGGAGAAAGGATGCTGCAGATTTTGCGTCGTACTACGGCAGGCATGTTGCTGCTGATGATCATTCCGCTCGTAGTCTGGGCGTCCGGCTGGCGCTGGCAGCCCGGCGAAAGCGACGCGCTGCTGCGTTTCCTCTTCTGGATGACCGAAACCGTGACGCGCCCCTGGGGCACCCTGACCAGCCTGTTGCTCAGCCTGTGGGTGCTCTGGTGCCTGCGTTTTCGCCTCAAGCCTGCGCTGCTGCTGCTGGTGATCATGAACGCCACTATTCTCACCGGGCAATACACCAAATCCTATATCAAGGACCAGGTCCAGGAGCCGCGCCCCTATGTGGTCTGGCTAGAGCATAACCACGGCCTCGACGAACGCGAGTTCTACAGCATGACGCGCAAAGAGCGCGGTCAGCGCGTCGATCAGCTGCTCGCCAGCGACCGCATGCTGCCAGGCTGGCTGAAGCGCCACTGGGCGTTTGAAACCGGCTTCGCTTTCCCTTCCGGCCATACGCTGTTCGCCGCCAGCTGGGCGCTGCTGGTATTGAGCCTGCTCTGGCCGCGCCGCCGCTATGTCACCATCGCGGTGGTCGGCGTCTGGGCGGGGGCGGTGATGGCCAGCCGTTTGCTGCTGGGCATGCACTGGCCAGGCGATCTGGCGGTAGCGGTGGCGCTCTCCTGGCTGCTGGTCTCCTGCGCCACCTGGCTGGCGCAGCGCTTTTGCGGCCCGCTCACCTTGCCGCCTGAAGAGCGAAAGGAAGTGGCGCAGCGGGAAAACGGATTGTAATTCCGCGCTTTATCCCCATATTATTGATTGCGCTTGCGTAAACGCGATGCGCCTGGCGCTGCAGGGAGCAGTATTGTTGCCGCTTTTTTGGCATACTTCCACCGGATAACCTCACAACAGGATGCACTGTGAAATATTTGCTGATTTTCTTAGTGGTATTGGTCATTTTTATCATTTCCGTCACCTTAGGCGCGCATAACGACCAGGTCATCACCTTTAATTATCTGCTGGCGCAGGGCGAATTCCGTGTCTCTACGCTGCTGGCTGCGCTGTTCGGCGCGGGATTTGTGCTGGGGTGGGCTATCTGCGGTCTCTTCTGGCTGCGTGTCCGCGTCTCGCTGGGCCATGCGCAGCGCAAAATCAAACGCATGCAGGCGCAGCTGGATAAAAGTGCGCCACCTGCGGCCGCATCGGCCCCCGTTGCGGGCCGGGAATAGTCCTCCATGCATGAATTGCTGTTTCTGTTATTGCCCGTCGCTGCGGCTTACGGCTGGTATATGGGGCGACGCAGCGCGCAACAGAGCAAGCAACAGGAAGCGAGCCGCCTGTCGCGGGATTACGTTGCAGGCGTTAACTTTCTGCTCTCTAACCAGCAGGACAAAGCGGTCGATCTCTTCCTTGATATGCTGAAAGAGGATAGCGGCACGGTGGAGGCGCACCTGACGCTGGGCAATCTGTTTCGCTCGCGGGGCGAAGTGGATCGCGCGATACGCATTCACCAGTCGCTGATGGAGAGCGCCTCGCTCAATTACGATCAGCGCCTGCTGGCGGTCCAGCAGCTGGGGCGCGACTATATGGCCGCCGGGCTTTACGATCGCGCCGAAGATATGTTCAAGCAGCTGACGGATGAAACCGACTTTCGCATCAGCGCGCTGCAGCAGCTGCTGCTGATCCATCAGGCGACCAGCGACTGGCATCAGGCGATAGAGGTCGCCGAGCGGCTGGTGAAGCTGGGCAAAGATAAGCAGAAAGGGGAGATCGCTCACTTCTACTGCGAGCTGGCATTGCAGGCGATGAGCAGCGACGATCTCGACCGCGCGATGACTCTGCTGAAAAAGGGCGAGGCAGCCGATCGCCAGAGCGCGCGCGTATCGATCATGATGGGGCGTATTCTGATTGAAAAGGGCGAGTACGCGAAAGCGATCGATCATCTGCAGCGCGTACTGGATCAGGATAAAGAGCTGGTAAGCGAAACGCTGCCGATGCTGGAAACCTGCTATCAGCGTCTGAGTCAACCTGACGCCTGGGCGGCGTTCCTGCAGCGCTGCGTGGAGGAGAATACCGGCGCGGCGGCTGAGCTCTACATGTCCGATATTCTCGAGCGCCAGGAAGGGCCGGAAGCGGCACAGCTTTATATCAATCGCCAGCTGCAGCGCCACCCCACCATGCGTGTTTTCCATCGCCTGATGGACTTCCACCTGCTTGAAGCGGAAGACGGACGCGCCAAAGAGAGCCTGATGGTGCTGCGCGACATGGTTGGCGAGCAGATCCGCACCAAGCCGCGCTATCGCTGTCAGAAGTGCGGCTTCACCGCCCATGCGCTCTACTGGCACTGCCCCTCCTGCCGCACCTGGTCTTCAATCAAACCGATTCGCGGGCTCGACGGTCAATAGCCGACCGTCGCGCTGTTGCATACGGCACCTTTCTTAGTTACAACATACTGAAGAGCGGCTGAGGCATCAACGCGGCACTGTGCAACTTGTCGCCTGACAAGAGGCGAGAGCGCCGCAAACGTTGTCCCTGGCGGAAGCCGCGGGTAGAATGCTTGCCGTTTGTCCCCTTTGCCTGTCGCCGTCAACTACGAGGAAATGCTATGCCTTTATCGTCAACCGCGATCGCGTCGCCTGTTGTGGTGGCGCTCGATTATCACGATCTCAACAGCGCATTGCGTTTTGTCGACCAGATTGATCCGCAGCACTGCCGCTTAAAAGTCGGCAAAGAGATGTTTACGCTGTTTGGCCCCGCGCTGGTGAAGGATCTGCAGCAGCGCGGCTTTGAGCTCTTTCTCGACCTTAAATTTCATGACATCCCTAATACTACCGCCCATGCGGTCGCTGCGGCGGCCGATCTTGGCGTCTGGATGGTGAACGTGCACGCCAGCGGCGGCGCACGCATGATGAACGCCGCGCGCGAAGCGCTGCTGCCGTTTGGCAAGGATGCGCCGCTGCTGATCGCCGTCACGGTGTTAACCAGCATGGACGCCGAGGATCTGCGCGGCCTCGGCATCACCCTGTCGCCCGCCGAACAGGCGGAACGGCTGGCAAAATTAACCCGCGAGTGCGGCCTCGACGGCGTCGTCTGTTCGGCGCATGAAGCCGCGCGTTTCAAAACCGCATTCGGTACCGATTTCGCGCTGGTGACGCCGGGCATTCGTCCGGCAGGCAGTGATGCTGGCGATCAGCGCCGTATCATGACGCCGCAGCAGGCGCAGCAGGCGGGCGTAGACTATATGGTGATCGGGCGTCCGATTACCCAGTCGGCCGATCCCGCCGCCACGCTGTCCGCTATTTTAACCTCCCTTAAGGAGTCCTCATGAGCCGCGACAATCCGCTGGTCTACTCCACCGATGTGGGCCGCATCGAGCAGCCGCAAGAGAAAGCCGAACGTCCGAAAGGCGACGGCATTGTGCGCATTCAGCGTCAGACCAGCGGCCGCAAAGGCACAGGCGTCTGCCTGATTACCGGGCTCGATCTTGACGACGATGCCCTGAATAAGCTGGGCGCGGAGCTGAAGAAAAAATGCGGCTGCGGCGGCTCGGTAAAAGAGGGCGTTATCGAAATCCAGGGCGACAAACGCGATCTGCTTAAACAGCTGCTGGAAGCCAGGGGGCTGAAGGTCAAACTGGCGGGCGGTTAAATAAAAATCGGGCTACGTCTGTAGCCCGATGGTTATGTTAATACGCTGTGTAGCCTTTTATTATTTAAACGGCTTTGCGGTCATTAATGGACCTGATGACCGATAACGCCGCCCACCGCCGCGCCGCCCAGCGTGCCGAGCGCGCTGCCGTGCGTTAACACTGAGCCACCAATTGCGCCGGCACCGGCACCGATAGCGGTGTTACGATCGCGCTTTGACCAGTTTGAACAGCCGCTCAGCGCGACAACTAAAGTGGTAGCCAAAACAGCTGTGGTGATACGTTTCATGGTTGTTGTCATAAACTTCTCCTTGATTGTGCTCACAGAGGCAACACACTCAGTATAGGTGTTTTTTTCCTCTGTTCTTATATCTACCCGTATTACGCCATCGCTTCTTCCCTGAAGGTGCCGATATGCCTTTCACTATGGACAATGTTGTCTCGGGCAGATAAATGCAGTCGGCAAACAGATCCGCCCATTGCATGAGTGAATTCTAAGCCTTAAGCAAATTTTCCGAAGAGGGAAGATTCCTAATTCGCGCCACATTTTTTATTTATCAGCCGTTTTCCGCCTCTTTTCCAGCCAGTCTCTCCATAAGCTTTTTAGCCAGCACCTGCACAATTCAGAGATCAATCTGAGCAGGAGAAAACAATGCTGAAACAACTTAAACAGCAGGTTCTGGAAGCGAACCTGGATTTGCCGCGCTACAACCTTGTCACCTTTACCTGGGGCAACGTTAGCGCAGTGGATCGCGAGCAGGGGCTACTGGTGATCAAGCCTTCGGGCGTCAGCTACGCCAGCATGCAGCGCGACGATATGGTGGTGGTCGATCTCGCCAGCGGCGAGGTTGTAGAGGGAAGCAAGCGTCCTTCATCCGATACCGCCACCCACCGCGCGCTCTATCTGGCCTGGCCGGAAATTGGCGGCATTGTGCATACCCATTCGCGCCACGCCACTATCTGGGCGCAGGCTGGCCGTGCGATCCCCGCCTGGGGCACCACGCACGCGGACGATTTTTATGGCGAAATTCCCTGTACCCGCGCCATGCGCGATGACGAAATTCAGCACGACTACGAGTGGAACACCGGCGGTGTCATTATCGAGACGTTTGCTCAGCGCGATCTCTCGCCCAGCGCCATTCCGGCGGTGCTGGTGAATTCGCACGGGCCGTTCGCCTGGGGGCGCGACGCCCATGCGGCGGTGCACAGCGCCGTAGTGCTGGAGGAGGTGGCCTATATGGGGCTGTTCAGCCAGCAGCTGCGCGCTGACCTGCCGCCGATTAACCAGACGCTGCTTGACCTGCACTACCTGCGCAAGCACGGCAAAAACGCCTGGTACGGCCAGAAAGAGTAATCTGCCGCGCCAGCACAGTTAAAGATAAGGTAAGCATCGATACGCAGGCGGCATCACCGAAGGTGAGGGGCCCCACATTAGGGGAAACGCCACCCTTTACCTTCGGCTGATGCCGCCTGCGTTTACTCAGGACGTTAACTCTTCCTCTTAGTCATTCTCCTGGTATGGCGACGCAGATCAAAATATCGAAACATACCGGCAAACAAAAATAAAACAGCGTTTCATTTTTACGATGCGATCACTGTTTTCCCTCGCCGCGACCCGTACTTTGCTGTCAGGCCTTCGGGCATAAAAACGCACCTCCCTCTGGACAGCAAAGGTGATCCCTTATGCATATCAAACGTGCTATCGATAAAATCCCTGGCGGCATGATGCTCATCCCGCTCTTTCTTGGCGCGCTATGCCACACGCTGGCGCCAGGTGCTGGCAAATACCTGGGCTCCTTCAGTAATGGCCTGATGACCGGCACGGTGCCGATCCTCGCCATCTGGTTCTTCTGTATGGGCGCCTCTATCAAGCTCAGCGCGACCGGCGCGGTGCTGCGCAAGTCGGGCACGCTGGTGATCACCAAAATCGCGGTGGCCTGGATAGTCGCGGCGATCGCCTCACGCGTGGTGCCGGAAAACGGCGTTGAGGTCGGCATGTTCGCCGGGCTATCGACGCTGGCGCTGGTGGCGGCGATGGATATGACCAACGGCGGCCTCTACGCCTCGATCATGCAGCAGTACGGCAGCAAAGAAGAGGCGGGCGCCTTTGTGCTGATGTCGCTGGAGTCGGGACCGCTGATGACCATGGTCATTCTCGGCACGGCAGGCATCGCCTCTTTTGAACCGCACGTCTTCGTTGGCGCCGTTTTGCCGTTCCTGATCGGCTTTGCCCTGGGCAATCTGGATCCGGAGCTACGGGAGTTTTTCGGCAAGGCAGTGCATACGCTGATTCCCTTCTTCGCCTTCGCGCTGGGCAACACCATTGACCTGACCGTTATTGCGCAAACTGGCCTGCTGGGCATTTTGCTGGGCGTGGCGGTCATTATCGTTACCGGCATTCCGCTGATTATCGCCGACCGGTTGATTGGCGGCGGTGACGGTACTGCAGGCATCGCCGCGTCGAGTACGGCGGGCGCGGCGGTGGCGACGCCGGTGTTGATAGCAGAGATGCTGCCGCAGTTTAAACCGGTTGCGCCAGCCGCCACTGCGCTGGTGGCGACCTCGGTGATTGTCACCTCGGTGCTGGTACCAGTCATAACTGCTGTTTATTCAAAACGCGTTAAGCGTTCTCGCGTTGCGGTTGGCCAACGCGCGGCGATCAAGTAACCCCGCTTAAGCATCCCCGACCGCTAAGTCGGGGATATCTCTGGATTTTACTTTACAAATCAATCTCTCATTTGGTCTGGCCTCTCTCTGCATTACGCTGATGTGGCGTTTAACGCATCAAATAAACAGAGGATGAGATGATGACAGTAATTAACCAACCAACCTGCCGACTGTTCACCGAAGTGGGACAGACCACCCAGCTTGCCGCCTACTATGAAGAGGGCCGCCGCACCATGTGGATGATGCTGCGGGCGCAACCGCGCCCCAGTTTCAACCACGAATTAATCGAGGAGATCATGAACCTGAGCTATGCGGCCCAGCGTTCCGGTCTGCCGATCGATTTCTGGGTTACCGGCTCGCTGGTGCCGCAGATGTTCAACGCGGGCGGCGATCTGCGCTTCTTCGTGGAGTGCATTCGCAACAACCGTCGCGAGGCGCTGCGCGCCTATGCGCGTGCCTGCGTCGACTGCATTCACTCGGCGGCGCGCGGCTTCGATACCGGCGCGGTCACCATTGCGATGATTGAGGGCAGCGCGTTAGGCGGCGGCTTTGAGGCCGCGCTGGCGCACCACTTTATCCTGGCGCAAAACAACGCGCGGCTCGGCTTTCCGGAGATCGCCTTCAACCTGTTCCCCGGTATGGGAGGCTACTCTTTAGTGGCACGTCGGGCCGGGATGAAGCTGGCGGAAGAGCTGATATGCGAAGGGGAGTCGCACAGCGCCGAATGGTATGAGACGCGCGGCCTGGTGGACAAAGTTTTCCAGCCCGGCGAAAGCTACCGCTGCACGCGCACCTTTATCGATACGCTGCGGCCGAAGCTGAACGGCGTGCGCGCCATGCTGAAGGCGCGCCAGCGCGTTCTGCAGCTGTCGCGCGCGGAGCTGATGGACATCACTGAGGACTGGGTCGATTATGCCTTCACGCTGGAGCCGAAAGACATCGCCTATATGGAACGTCTGGTGCAGTTACAAAACCGCCATAGCGCATCCTTGCGTAAAGCGGGCTAATCACGCGGAGTTTTAAACGCGGGCAGGATGCTTAGCCAGCCAATGCCCGAACTGTTCTGCGGGCATTGGTTTTGCGTAGAAATAGCCCTGACGCCCGTCCACGCCGTTGAGGAGAACAAATTCTTCTTCCGCTTTCGTCTCGATGCCCTCGGCGATGACCTCCAGCGTCAGCGCCTTAGCAACGGCGACAATTGCGCGCACCAGCGACTGAGAGACCGGCTGCTCATTAATATTGCGAATAAAACTTTGATCGAGCTTGATGGCGTTGATCGGCACGCGCGCCAGCTGCGACAGCGAGGAGTAGCCCGTGCCGAAATCATCAAGATGCACCTGCGCGCCCAGCTCCTGAAACTGCTTCATCAGGGTCAGCGCCTGCGCTTCGTTTTCAATCAGGCAGCTTTCAGTCAGTTCAATATCGATTGGGCAGGTTGCCAGTCCGCTGTCCATCAGCGCCAGCTTGAGATCGCTGTAGATGCTCTGGTCGATCAGCTGTCGCGCCGAGACGTTGACCGCCACGCGCAGGTTGATGCCCTCTTCGCGCCAGGCCAGAATCTGCCGCAGCACGGTCAGCATTACCCAGCGGCCGAGCGGCACAATCAGCCCCGACTCTTCGGCATAGGGAATAAATTCGGCGGGCGAGACCATGCCGCGCTCCGGCGAATTCCAGCGCACCAGGGCTTCCGCGCTGCGCACCACGCCGTCTCTGTCGAGCTTCGGCTGATAGAACACCGTCAGGTGATCCTGCTCTAGCGCCTTGCGCAGGTTGGTGTCGAGCCAGAGATACTCAAACACGCGCTGATTCATCTCAGCGGCGAAGACGCAGAACTTGCCGCGCCCGTTCTCTTTGGCATGATACATCGCGGTGTCGGCATTGCGGGTCAGGCTTTCGCGATCCTCGCCGTGCAGCGGTGCCAGCGCGATACCGATAGAGCAGCCGCTATAGACCTCAATCAGACCAATACGGAAGGGCTGGCGCAGACGCTCGAGAATGCGCGACGCCATCGCCTCCAGCGCCGCCTGGCTGGTATGCTCCGCCAGCACCACGAACTCGTCGCCGCCGAGGCGCGCCAGCGTCTGGTCTTTGCCCAGGCAGCTGAGGATCGCCAGCGACACCGCCTGCAGCAGCTGATCGCCAAACATATGGCCGTAGGCGTCGTTCACCTTTTTGAAATTATCGAGATCGAGGTAGACCACGCCGGTCTCATCCTCTTTCGCCAGCTCCAGCGCCAGGCTAATTTGCTGGTGGATGGCGTTGCGATTGGGCAAACCGGTCACGGTATCGGTGTTCGCCATCACCCGCAGGCGCTCCTGAGCCCGCCGCTCCTCGGTTATGTCCGTTCCGGAACAGATGAGGAAAATTTCATTTTTCCCGCTACCGCTGTGAACGAACTTATTACGAAACAGAAAGAGTCGCTGGCCCTTACGGGTCTTCACCCAGCGCTCCACCTCATAGGAGTTGCCATCGCGAAAGAAGCCCGCGATGTTACGGCGTGAGGCAGCGGCCTCCTGCTTGGTCATAAAGAGCTGAAAAACGTTGCGGCCGATCACTTCATGCTCGTGGAGGCCGGTGTACTCCTCGCTGAGGCGGTTGAAGCGCTGAATATTGCCGCGCTGATCGACAATCACGATCACCGAGTTGGCTTCGGAAACCACCTGTTCGGCAAACGAGAGCCCGAGCGTCAGATCGCGCGCGACGGCAGAGGTGTCACCCCACGCCGAGGCGGTACCAGCCCAGCTCGACTGGTTTACCTTACGACCGACAAAATGCATCGGCACCGGCGTGCCGTGGAGCGGTAGCGTCAGGTTGACGCTGGAGGTGATCACCGGCATAGCGCGCAACAGGCTGGCCTGCGCGGGCGTCAGCGCGACAGCCATATTGGTGTGTGCGGTTTCATCTTCTGCTAATTGCAGGGCATCGCTGTCGGTGGTCAGGCGCCAATGAGGGCTGGTCGTGCCAAACAAGGTATACAGCAACGTTTGCCCTTGTTCATCGGTCATGGAAAGGTCCTCCGGGGGAGTGCTCTACTGGCGTTATCTCATTATTTTATCAACAGTATTCGGCATCTCACTTCAGTACAAGATGCCAGCCAAATATATTTTCCAGTCTGGTAAAGAATGGCACAAAAAAGCCCCGCGTCGCGGGGCCGATTTACCTGCTTAGCAAGGACATTTTCCCAGCTTGCCAGCCTGACTGGGGAACCGGGCATCAAGACAGTAACGATGAAAATCGCGCTCGCTCATCGGCGGCAGATCCGGGTGCTGACGCTGCATATGCTGAAGATAATTTTGATAATCCTGAACCCCTACCATGAGACGAAAGCTTTGCTGCACGCCGCGCCACAGCGTGCGCCAGCTGAAGCGCCTGGGGGCGTCGAGCGGGCGGCAGCGGGTAATGGTGTCAAGACGCGCCGGGCGCGCGGCGCGGCGAATGGCATCAGACATGGCGAACCTCCTTACGCAGCGACGGCTCCGCTTCGTGCGTGGTCGGCACGCTGCTGCGCAGGGCGCGGCGAATCACGAAGAAGGCGGCGATCAGCATGGTAACCGCCACCAGCATAAAGAAGCCGCACAGCACGGCGTTAATCTGGTTACTGAAAACGATAGTTTGCATATCCGCTACGCTTTTCGCCGGGGCGATAATCACACCCTCATCGATGCCTTTGCGGAACTTGTTCGCCTGCGCCAGAAAACCGATAGAAGGTTTCACATGGAAAATTTTCTGCCAGCCCGCCGTCATCGAGGTGATAAACAGCCAGGCGGTGGGGAGAATCGTCACCCAGGCGTAGCGCTGCTTCTTCATCTTAAACAGCACCACGGTGCCGAGGATCAGCGCCATTGAGGCGAGCATCTGGTTGCCGATGCCGAACAGCGGCCACAGGGTATTAATGCCGCCCAGCGGATCGACCACGCCCTGATAGACGAAAAAGCCCCAGCCGGCGACCGCGACCGCCGTGCCCGCCATATTGCCCACCCATGAGCGGTTATTCGCCAGCGACGGCACCACGGTGCCGACCAGATCCTGCACCATAAAACGACAGGCGCGCGTCCCGGCATCCACGGCGGTCAGGATAAACAGCGCTTCGAACAGGATGGCGAAGTGATACCAGAAGGCCATCATTGCCCGGCTGTTGAAGACGTCGGTGATGATATGCGCCATGCCCACCGCAAAGGTCGGCGCGCCGCCTGCCCGCGACAGCACCGACGCCTCGCCGACGTCGCGCGCGATGCCTGAGAGCATCTCCGGCGTCACCACGAAGCCCCAGCCGTTAATCACCTGCGAGGCGCTCTCGACCGTGGTGCCGATCATCGCCGCCGGGGCGTTCATGGCGAAGTAGACGCCAGGATCGATAACCGACGCGCAAATCAGCGCCATGATGGCGACGAAAGATTCCATCAGCATTGCGCCGTAGCCGATAAAGCGAATATGGCTTTCGCGCTCGACCAGCTTCGGCGTAGTGCCGCTGGAAACCAGCGCATGAAAACCGGAGATGGCGCCGCAGGCGATAGTGATAAACAGGAACGGAAAGAGCTGACCGGCGAAGACCGGGCCGCTGCCGTCGATAAAGCGCGTTACCGCCGGCATCTTCATCTCCGGCATGGCGAAGACGATGCCGACCGCCAGCCCGACGATCACGCCGATTTTCAGGAAGGTGGAAAGATAGTCGCGCGGCGCCAGCAGCAGCCAGACCGGCAGCACTGAGGCAACAAAGCCATAGATCACCAGCACCCAGGTCAGCGAGGTGCCTTTCAGGGTAAAGAAGGGGCCCCAGTAGGGATCCTGCGCCACGTTGCCGCCGAAGATAATCGCCGCCATCATCAGCACAAAGCCGATCAGCGACACCTCGGCGATTTTACCGGGACGGATAAAGCGCATATAGACGCCCATCAGCAGCGCAATCGGAATGGTCGCGGCGATGGTAAAAAGCCCCCACGGCGAGTTGGCCAGCGCTTTCACCACCACCAGCGCCAGCGCCGAAAGAATGATGATCATCACGCCGAGCGCGCCGAGCATAGTTATCACGCCAGCAAAGGCGCCCAGCTCCTGACGCGCCATTTCGCCCAGCGAGCGGCCGTCGCGGCGGGTTGAGATAAACAGCACGAGGAAATCCTGCACCGCGCCCGCCAGCATAACGCCGACGAGGATCCAGAGAGTGCCAGGCAGAAAGCCCATCTGCGCCGCCAAAATCGGCCCGACCAGCGGCCCGGCGCCAGCGATAGCGGCAAAATGGTGGCCGAACAGCACCCACTTATTGGTCGGCACATAGTCGAGGCCGTCGTTGAAGCGCTCGGCGGGCGTACGGCGGCGATCGTCCAGCTCGAAAATATTGCGGGCGATAAACAGGCTGTAAAAGCGATAGGCAATGCTGTAGCAGGCGACGGCAGCCACCACCAGCCAGACGGCGTTGACGTGCTCGCCGCGGTTTAACGCCAGCATGGCGAATGCGCCCGCGCCGACTAACGCCACCGCTAACCAGACGGCACTGGTTTTGACGTTCTTCATGACCTCACTCCTTGTATGAACCGAAAGGGACGTTCAAAGACAACGAGTCAAAGGTAATGTAATGGAATGTAAGTGAAAGTTAATGTGTTGAGAAGTGTGAAGCGGGGAACAAATTTAACATTTGTGTAAAGAGAGAGGTGAAAATGCGGGATAACAGCGATTATCCCGCCTCTTTTCATGCTCAGACGGCCGGACGGGCCACCACGCTACGCGTTTCCATGCGCACTTCGGCGATGGTCACGTCGATCACGTCGGTCACGCGGAAAGCGACTTCGCCTTTGATCTGTACGGTGCCGCTCTCCTGGCTGCACACCAGCTCGTCGCGTACCGCGTGGATAAAGGGCGCCGGAATAAAGGCAACCGCGCCGTTCTCCAGCAGGCGCACGCGCATGCCGCCGCGCGAGACGTCGATAATCTCGGCGCTGAACTTGCGGTCGGTGCCGGCGTGCGGCGCCAGCCAGCGCGCGTAGAGCCAGTCGCCGACGTCGCGCTCCGCCATACGGTTCAGGCGACGACGTTCGCCCATGGTCGCCGTCAGCGCCTCATCCGGACGCGCGCCTTGCTCGCCGCGGATAATCGCTTTCAGCAGGCGATGGTTGATCATGTCGCCCGATTTACGGATCGGCGAGGTCCAGGTGGCGTACGCCTCCAGGCCCAGACCGAAATGGGGACCCGGCTCGGTGCTGATCTCGGCGAAAGACTGGAAGCGACGGATGCGGCTGTCGAGGTATTGCGTCGGCTGCGCGTCGAGCTGACGGCGCAGCTGGCGGAAGCCCTCCAGCGTGGTGATGGCGGCGGCATCGACGGTGACGCCGTGGCCGGCCAGCACGGCGGCGGCCTGCTCGGCGTTGGTGGCGTCGAAGCCGGTGTGCACGTTGTAGACGCCGAAGCCCAGCTTCTCGCGCAGCACCTTACCGGCACAGACGTTAGCGAGGATCATCGCCTCTTCCACCATGCGGTTGGCGATGCGGCGCGGCTCGGCGACGATATCCAGCACTTCGCCTTTCTCGCCGAGAACAAAGCGGTAATCCGGGCGATCTTTGAACACCAGCGCGTGGTTCTGACGCCACTCGCTGCGCGCCAGGCAGATGCGGTGCAGCAGACGGATCTGCTGGGCGATCGCTTCGCTCTGCGGCTGCCACTCGCCGCTCTTCTCCAGCCAGTCGGAAACCTGGTCATAGACCAGCTTGGCTTTCGATTCGATCCAGGCGGCGAAAAAGTGGACGTCGTCGCCCAGTGAGCCATCCTGCGCCACGATGACGCGGCAGACCAGCGCCGGGCGGCGCACGTTGGGACGCAGCGAACAGACGTCGTCGGAGAGTTCGCGCGGCAGCATCGGGATATTGAAGCCCGGCAGGTAGTTGGTGAAGGCGCGCTGCGCCGCCAGCTTGTCCAGCTCGCTGCCTTCCGCCACGTAGGCGGTGGGGTCTGCGATGGCGATAGTCAGACGCAGCGTGCCGTCGGCATTCTCTTCGACGTAAAGCGCGTCATCCATATCTTCGGTGCTGGCGCTGTCGATGGTGACGAAATCGAGCGCGGTCAGATCCTCGCGCGTCAGCTGCTCGTCCAGCATCTCGCCAAAGCCGATCTGCGGCGCTTCGCGCTCCAGGTTATGGCGCGACAGGGTGACCCACCACGGCGCCAGATGATCGTCGGCTTTAACGATAAATTCGGTCAGTTCGGCGTAGAAGCCGCGGTCGCCTTTCAGCGGATGGCGGCGCATTTCGGCAACGGCCCAGTCGCCCGCCTGGAAATCATGGCTCAGGCCACGCACCGGACGGCAGGGGATCGCCTCTTTTAACAGCGGATGGTCCGGAACGATGGAAAGACGGTCATCTTTCTTCTGCACGCGGCCGACAAAGCGGCTAAGGAAAGGTTCGATCAGCGTTTCAGGCTCGGCGCTTTCACGATCTTTATCGCTGTGGATGATGGCGGATACCCGGTCGCCGTGCATCACTTTCTTCATTTGCGGCGGCGGAATGAAATAGCTTTTCTGCGCGTCGACTTCAAGAAAGCCGAAACCTTTTTCGGTGCCTTTAACGACACCTTCTGCGCGGGGCGTCTGCGCGTGGAGCTTCTCTTTAAGCTGCGCGAGCAGCGGATTATCCTGGAACATAGTCAGTTTAGTTTCGTGGCCTAAGAGCGGCTGCTAGTTTTACGCGAATCAGGGGCGCGCGGCAAGGCAAAAGAGGGCAAAAAAGCCGGATTAACCGGCTTTTTACTAAGGAAACTCTGCGCTTACGCGATGCGTTGCGTCGGCAGAGAAACCGACAGTTCCAGCTTCACCGGCACCGATTTTGAGGTCGGCGTGCCGCTGATGTCGCCGAAGCTGTTCAGCGGAACCAGCGGGTTGGTTTCCGGATAATAGGCCGCGAGGTTGCCGCGCGGAATATTATAGGGCACCAGTTTAAACCCGCTGACGCGACGCGAAACATTGTCGTTCCACAGGGTTTCGATATCCACCAGCTGACCTTCGGTAAAGCCGAGCGCCTGCATATCTTCCGGGTTGATAAACACCACTTCGCGCTGGCCGTAAACGCCGCGGTAACGGTCATCGAGGCCGTAAATCGTGGTGTTGTACTGGTCATGCGAACGCAGGGTCTGCAGCGTGAAGGGCACCTCCGCCACGTCCATCGGGAAGAGCGAGGCGGGCAGCGCCGCGCTGCTAAACTCTGCTTTCTGCGTCGGGGTATTGAAGCGCAGGTCCGCCGCCGCGTTGCCCAGGTAGAAGCCGCCCGGCTGGTCGCACTTCTCGTTGAAGTCGGCGAAGCCCGGAATGGTGGCGGCGATATGGTCGCGGATCAGGTTATAGTCGGCGGCCAGCTTCAGCCACTGCACCTTCTCGTCGCCCAGCACCGCGTGGGCGATGCCCGCCACGATGGCGGTTTCCGAGCGCTGCGTCTCCGCCAGCGGAATGCCGATGCCTTCGGAGGCGTGCACCATGCTGAAGGAGTCTTCTACGGTGATGAACTGGTTACCGGTCGCCTGGGTGTCGCGCTCGGTGCGGCCCAGCGTCGGCAGAATCAGGCTCTCCGCGCCCGGCACCAGATGGCTGCGGTTGAGCTTGGTGCTGATATGCACCGTCAGGCCGCAGCGCTGCAGCGCCTCTTCGGTGCGCGGGGAATCGGGCGCCGCCGCGGCGAGGTTGCCGCCCAGGGCGATCAGCACTTTGATCTCGTCGCGCAGCATGGCGTTCAGCGCTTCAACGGTGTTATGGCCGTGCTCGCGCGGCGGCTCGAAGCCGAAGTGGCTGCCGAGCGCGTCGAGGAACGCTTTGCTCGGCTTCTCGTCGATGCCCATAGTGCGGTTGCCCTGCACGTTACTGTGGCCGCGCACCGGGCAGAGGCCTGCGCCTTTCTTGCCAAGCTGGCCGAACAGCAGCTGCAGGTTCACGATTTCGCGTACCGTATCCACCGAGTGTTTGTGCTGGGTGATGCCCATCGCCCAGGTGATGATAACGCGATCGGCGCTCTGGTAGATGGCCGCGGCTTCGCGGATCTGCGCTTCGCTCAGGCCGGACTGCTGCACAATCTGCATCCAGTCGGTATTGTCGACCGCGTCGAAATAGGCTTCGACGCCGTGGGTGGTGGCGTTGATAAAGGTTTCGTCGAACAGGCCTTTCTCACCGGCCGCTACGCGCGCGCGATGCGTCTCGAGCAGCGCTTTCACCATGCCGCGCACCGCCGCCATATCGCCGCCGAGATTCGGCTGGTAATAGGCGGAGCTGATGGTGCCCGCTTTAGAGGTGACCACCTCCAGCGGCTTCTGCGGATCGGCGAAGCGCTCAAGACCGCGCTCGCGCAGGGTATTGAAGGTGACGATCTTCGCGCCGTGATCGGCGGCGTGACGCAGGCTGTGCAGCATACGCGGGTGGTTGGTGCCCGGGTTCTGGCCGAAAACGAAGATCGCGTCGGCATGGTCGAAATCGTCGAGGCGGATGGTGCCTT
This sequence comes from Enterobacter sp. BRE11, assembly GCF_031844285.1. Lineage (NCBI taxonomy): Bacteria > Pseudomonadati > Pseudomonadota > Gammaproteobacteria > Enterobacterales > Enterobacteriaceae > Enterobacter > Enterobacter sp. BRE11. The sequence goes on along the minus strand of NZ_JAUZUX010000018.1, from coordinate 41,652 downwards.
TGCCGACGCCGATGCTGCGCTTCAGACCGGCGCCGCTCGCTTCGTGGCACATATTGGAGCAGTCCGGAAAGTTGTTGGTGCCCGCCAAGCGGCCGAACAGCTGATAGAGCCAGGAGGCTTCATTGCTGGCGCGGCCCGAAGTATAGAGCTCCATCTGGTTCGGGTTGTCCATCGCCTTGATATGCTGCGCGATCAGCGCAAAGGCGTCATCCCAGCTTACCGGCTCATAGTGGTCGGTTTCGGCGTTATAACGCATCGGGTGGGTCAGACGGCCCTGATACTCCAGGAAGTAGTCGCTCTGCGCATAGAGTTTGGTGACGCTGTGCTGGGCGAAGAAATCGGTGTCGACCACGCGGCGCGTCGCTTCCCAGGTCACCGCTTTGGCGCCGTTTTCACAGAAGCTAAAGGTACTTTTATTGTCGTCGCCCCAGGCACAGCCCGGGCAGTCGAAACCGCGCGCTTTGTTCATGCGCATCAGGTTGCGCATATTTTTCAGCGCCGCTTTGCTGTCTAAAACGAAACGGGTTGTGGCTTCCAGCGATCCCCAGCCGCCCGCAGCGGCGCGGTAGGGCTTAATTTTACGTTTGAATTTCATGGTGAGTGCAGGCTTATGTTTTTTGTAGGAAGTTTGTTATCAGGATATATCCTGACGGTGAGGGAAGTGTGCGACTGCAATCATAAGTTGTCTAATTGATTGACTTAATGGTGCGATAGCCGCCGTTTATCGCGCCGACTGCAAAATTGTGATGCTGCTCAAATTTTACTCTCTGGCAACCTGTTGATAACGGGAGTTACGGGCGTATCGGGTCAATACTTGCACCTTCATCTCTTAAAGGGCGCACCTCATGAAACAGCTCACCAGCCAGATCCATGCGTTTGGCAAAGCGTTGATGATGCCAATTTCGGTGATTGCGGCGGCGGGGATCTTCCTCGGCCTCGCGGCCGCGATGCAGAACCCGGCGATTACCGGCGACGCCTTTGCCCAGATGCAGGTGCCGCAGCTGATTATCGGTTTCATTCGCAAAGTGGCGGGCGCGCTCTTCGCCAACCTGCCGGTGTTCTTCGCCGTGGCAAGCGCCATCGGCCTGGCGAAGGCGGAGAAGCCGACGGCGGCCTTCGCCGCGGTCATCGGCTACATCACCATGAACGTCGGCATCAGCGCCACGCTGGCGGCGAAAGGGCTGACGGCGGCGACCACCACGCCCGCTGCGCTACAGCAGGCGGGCATGGACCAGACCACGGCGATGATGACCTCGGCGGAGTATATCCAGATGCTCGGCATCTTCACCTACAACATGAGCGTGCTGGGCGGCGTGATTGCCGGGCTGCTGACGGTGCTGCTGCACAATCGCTTCTATACCCAGCAGCTGCCAACCGCCATCAGCTTCTTCGGCGGACGCCGCTTCGTGCCGATCGTCACCGTGGTTGTCCTGCCGCTGGTGGGGGTGCTGCTGGCGCTGATCTGGCCGACGCTGGGCGCGGGCATCGCCTGGATCGGTGCGATGATCGGCAAAAGCGGCCAGTACGGCGCCTTTCTGCTCGGCACGGCGGAGCGCATTTTGATCCCCACCGGGCTGCATCATATCCTCAATGAAACCGTGCGCTTTACCCCGATTGGTGGCGTCGCCATCGTCGACGGGCAAACGCTGGTAGGGGCGCTAAATATCTTTAACGCCTCGCTGACCCATCCCGGCTCGGTGCCTGACGACGTGCTGCGCAACGCGACCCAGTTTCTCGCTCAGGGTAAAATCCCGGTGATGATGTTCGGCCTGCCGGCCGCCGCGCTGGCTATCTATCACACCGCGCGGCCTGAACATAAACAGCGGGTCAAGGCGCTGATGATGGCGGGCGCGCTGACCTCTTTCACGACCGGCATCACCGAGCCGCTGGAGTTCTGCTTTATTTTCGTCTCGCCGGTGCTCTATCTGCTGCACGCGCTGCTGACCGGTCTCTCTTTTATGCTGATGTCGATGCTGCACCTGATGATCGGCAACGTGCAGGGCGGCGTGATCGATCTGGTGGTGTTCGGCATTCTCGGCGGCAGCAACACGCACTGGTGGTGGACGCTGGCGCTCGGCGCAATCTATGCGCCGCTCTACTACTATGGATTCCGCTTTGTTATCACCCGCATGGGCGTCGAGACGCCGGGGCGCGAATCAGAAGATGAAAAGCCGCAGCAGGTGGCGGCAGACGAGCGTACAAAGGTGATTATCAGCGGCCTGGGCGGTCAGGCGAATATTGAAGATGTCGACTGCTGCTTTACCCGCCTGCGCGTCCGGGTGAAAGACATGAAAGAGGTGGTGGATCAGACGCTGCTCACCACCGGCGCCAACGGCATCAACCGCGTCAGCGAGCACGATATTCAGGTTATCTATGGGCCGCAGGTTGAAAAGATTGCCAGTGAGGTAAAAAGCGCGCTTGGCGTGGCCTGAAGGATTTACGTCTACACTTAACAGACTGGAAGCGAACGAGGAGACGGGAATGTTTAAACATAAAACCAACGAAGAACGTAAGCAGGAAGGGGACGTCAGCAAGAGCGCGCCCGAGAGCACACCGCACGTCCATAACGCCTGGGAAGAGGACGATCATCCGGCGGTCGATGCGCCCGCTGAGCACGGCGAAATCCCGCGCACCCGTGACGATCACAATGATGACAAGAACGATCCTTACGAGGATCGCGAAAAGAAATAGCACCACGCTGCATTCCCACCTTGCTGAACCTGTAAAGGGAGGTGGGAATCCCGCTATCACGACTGCAGGGAGAACTGCCAGGAGCCGATTGCTTTGCGTTCCAGCACCATAATCTTTTCCTGGCCGTCGATAACCACGAAATATTGCTCTTTGACCTTCAGGCGCTTAGGAAAATGTTCATTCCCTTCATAGCGCACCGTAATTTTCTGACCAAATATCTCCGCATCCGCGCTGACATCAAACTGCGGAAGATAAATTTTGTTTTTCACCGCTTTCTCCTTCTTTATATTTAATTCATATTCTTAGCCGGGCGTCGCGTGCCGTAAAGAGTGTAACAGCAAAATTCTTTTTTACTTGCTTGCAATGGCAGGCCAAAGCATGCGTAAATAGGTGCCTGGCCTGAAAAGCAGGCAGCTTTATCCTCTGTTTCTGCCGTCTCTCATTTCCGGAAGTGCCGCGCTTAAGCCTCTCTTTTTGAGTTTTATCTTAATCTTACCGATCTGCCTCTGCACTTCAGCTATGCTTATCTGCAGGCTAAAAGAAAGAGAGATTATTTCTCATGACACGCCTGGCACGATGAGAGGGATTTAACGCAGAAAAAAGCGCCGGCTTTATGTGCCCGACGAGGACGGCAGGCGCGGTTTGCACGCTTTTCCGCTCTTAAAAACAATGACCTCCGCACGCCCGATAAGGAGTGGAGGATAGAATTCACTGCGCAGAATGGCCTAAAGGTCCATTATCTGCCAACGTCACAGGACGCTAAAAATTATTTCAGCCATTATTTCTCTGCGCTGCCCACATTGTCAGGGCTCGCAATATCGCCGCTCCGTTTTTGACGTTAGCGTTAAAAACCCGCTTGGCGCAAAGTGCATTTTTTGTAAATCGGCCATGATCCAAATAGATCCGCAACCAATCGCTGCCTGATTTTCTTTTTGCTCATCCGATTTACCTTACTTATTCAAGGCCGCCATTGGGCGGCCTTTTCACGTTTTTAGCAGAACAATCTGATTAGCGCTTATAACAGGGACGGGCCGGTGAGCGTTAAGAATAATCCTGGCCAGCAGCATTGACATCGCCAGCAAGGTACCTGAAGATCTTCTTCAGGATAAGTCACGTCTGAAGTCGGTACAGGGAAAGGTACAGCATTATATTTTTCTATACGGCTATGCTGTTATGTTATTGACGGGTAAAGAAAATAGACATTAAACAATTAATTTACCTTTGCAACCTCGAGCGTGAACGCCACTTTGGCCGCGCCGCCGAAGCCAGCTTCGTCAGCCAGCCGACGCTCTCCATGCGCCTGAAAAACCTGGAACGCGAACTCGGCCTGTCGCTGATCAACCGCAGCAATAACTTCGTCGGCTTTACGCCGGAAGGGGATCGCGTGCTGGCGTGGGCGCGGGAGATCGTGTCGGTCTATCAGGGGCTGAAGCTGGAGGTGGAGTCGCTGAAGCACGGCGTCAACGGCACGCTGCGCATCGGCGTGATGCCGCAGTGCAGCGTGGCGCTGCCCGCGCTGCTGAAGAGGGTACAGAGCCGCTATCCTCAGCTGAACTACCGCATCGCCGCGCTCAGCGCCGATCAGTTGCTGGAGGCGCTTAACAGTCATACCGTCGACGTCGGCATCGGCTTTTTCGAGCTGGCGACGCTGCGCGAACTCCATTTTCAGACGGCATTTCTGCCCGAGCGCGGCGTCGAAGCGATATTCGATCCGACGCAGTTTCCCACGCTGGTGGGCGATGCACCGCTCACGCTCGCCGATCTTGCCGCCGTGCCGCTCTGCCTCTCCGAGCCGACGCGCTATTTTCGCCGCTATCTTGATATGGCCTTCCGCGAAGCCGGGGTGACGCCGCAGGTCATGGTGGAGAGCGCCGCGATCCTCGAACTGGTGCAGAGCGCGCAGGTGGGGCTGGGGGTGCTGGTGTCGCCTGTCGGTCATCTTCTGCCGTCGATGCTGCAAGGCATGGCGCAGCGGCCAATTGCCATTACTCATATGGCGCGCCAGGCGGCGCTGGTGATTGCCGAACCGGGTCGCGCCTCGCTGCTGTCACAACACTTCTTCGACGAGGCGCGCAGCCACCTTGAGGGCTACGCCACTTCGCCCATGGCATAAAACAGCCGGCTGTTCCAGTTGCCGATCGCCACCGCCTGAATCAGGGCGAAGAGCGCGTCCGGCTGCCACCCTTCGGTGACCAGCGGCTGCAGATGCGCCGCGCTGAAGCGTTCAGGCGAGCGGGTGAGCTGCGCCGCCAGCGCCACGACGCGGCCCTGCGTCGTGGTCTGATCGGCGGCGTCATCCACCGACTCCAGCAGCGCATTGCGCACCTCATCCAGGAAAAACTGAAACGCCCAGCGGCTGCCGAGCGCGCGCGCGCAGGTCGCCTCCGCCAGCGGGGTAAGGTCGGTCGGGGTAATGCGCTGGCGCAGGGTCTGCCAGCCGTAGAGCGCGGCGGCGTCGTGCGCCAGCAGCCAGACCGCCTCGGCGAGATCGGGACGCGGCTGACAGAAGGTCACGGCGGCCAGCTGTTCGGCGCTGGCGTAGCGCAGCTCCAGCGGCTTCACCCCCGGTTTCCAGCGCGGCTTTTCCTCAAACCCCTCTCGGTCGGCGTCGGGCGGCGGCGTCACGCCCGGCAGCCAGCGCACCGGCAGCGCCAGCAGCGCCTGCACACCGGCCGCTACGCGCGCCTGGTAGCTGACGAAGCCGACGATCTGATTCAGCGTCACGATATCCGGCTCGGTCAGGCCCACGGCATCCAGCGCCCTGAGCGCCGCCGCGTTGATCAGCGTCGGCTGCATCGCCAGCTGGCGCGCATACTGCGTCAGCTGCGTCAGGCGATTATTGCTCTCGCGCGACGAGTCGGGGCCGGGCAGCGGATTAAGGCGCGCCGAGTAGTGATTGCACAGCCGCTGCACGCCTGCGACCTGCGCCACGGTCAGCGCGGTGCTAAGGCGATCGTAAAGGGTAAGGGTATGGGTCAGCGTCGCCGCGACGCGATCGGGAAACAGCAGCTGGCAAAGATCGCGGGAGGCCAGCAGCATCGGCTGGCTCGCCTGCAACAGCGGCTGAAGCGCGCTCGCCTCCTGCTGCAGGCCGAGCAGGAAACGGTCGTTAATCAGGGCAGCTTCGGGAACCAGCGGCTCAGCCTGAAGGGCGTGGGGGCTGGTCTGGCTCTCGTAAAACCAGTGGTTGTGGCCAGGATAGCGGCGTTGTTCCATGGTTATTCCTTTTGCAAATAACTGGCACGTCGCGCATGGCGTGAATCCGAAACCGTGACGCGCGCCCAGGGGCTGGCTTATCGTCGCTTAACGGCGGGGAAGGGCAAAAGACCGATCGGTGATAATTAATAGCGCGAAGCTATAAGGCGGGGAAAGTGAGCAAAAAAAAGGGCGAGCCAGGCTCGCCCTCAGAACTTATTTCAGTTCCAGTTCGTTCATGGCGGCGATGCTGAAGCCGCCGTCAACGTGAACGATCTCGCCGGTGATGCCGCCGGCCAGGTCAGAACAGAGGAACGCCGCCGAGTTGCCGACGTCCTCGATGGTGACGGTGCGGCGAATCGGGGTAACCGCTTCGCAGTGCGCCAGCATCTTACGGAAATCCTTGATGCCTGACGCCGCCAGGGTACGGATCGGACCGGCGGAAACGGCGTTGACGCGCACCCCTTCCGGACCCATCGCGTTCGCCATATAGCGCACGTTGGCTTCCAGCGACGCTTTCGCCAGACCCATCACGTTGTAGTTCGGGATGGCGCGCTCTGCGCCCAGGTAGGAGAGCGTCAGCAGAGCGGAGTTGGGGTTCAGCATCTCGCGGCACTCTTTCGCCATCGCCACAAAGCTGTAGGCGCTGATGTCGTGAGCAATTTTAAAGCCTTCGCGGGTAACGGCGTTCACATAGTCGCCATCCAGCTGGTCGCCCGGGGCGAAGCCGATGGAGTGAACGAAACCGTCAAATTTCGGCCAGGTTTTTGCCAGTTCAGTAAACAGCGATTTGATGCTCTCGTCTTCGGCCACATCGCATGGCAGCACAATCTCTGAACCCAGATCTTTAGCAAACTCTTCCACACGACCTTTCAGTTTGTCGTTCTGGTAGGTGAAAGCCAGTTCTGCGCCCTGCTTGTGCATCGCCTGCGCAATTCCGTAGGCAATAGAGAGTTTACTGGCAACGCCAGAAATCAGAATGCGCTTACCGGAAAGAAAACCCATAGCTGTAATCCTTATGGTCATTGTTGTTGGCGGCCGAGTTGGTTAAAAAACAGGCGGCCGCGTTAATCGACGTGCGGATTCTAGCACGTCTCAGGAAAATGGGGTAAACCAACCTGATTCAGGCTTTGCGACGCCAGGCTTCTGCCGTCAGCGCTTCGCCGAAGTGGCTCGAAATAAGCCGTTTAGTCAGATCGTGCAGCGGTGAAGCCAGCACGTCGGCAGTACCGCCGCGCTCCACCACCTCCCCCTGGTGCATCACCAGCACCTGATCGCTGATGTGCTTCATCATGCCGAGATGCTGCGTCACATAAATATAGGTGATGCCGTGCTGCTCCTGTAGCTCCAGCATCAGATTCACCAGTTGGGAGCGCATCGTCATATCGAGCGAGGCGAGGGCTTCGTCGGCGATAATGACCTTCGGCTGCAGGATCAGCGCGCGCGCCAGGCCGAGGCGCTGCTTCTGGCCCGGCGCCAGCATATGGGGATAGTAGCCGGCGTGGTCACGCAGCAGCCCTACCTGGCGCAGCGTGGCGATAATGCGCTTTTCGCGCGCCTCAGGCGTCAGATCGCTGTTGAGGCGCAGCGGCAGGTCGAGGATCTGGCTGACGCGCTGGCGCGGATTGAGTGAGGTGGAGGGGTCCTGAAAAATCATGCGGATGCGCTGGCTGCGGTAGCCGTAGTCGCCGAATTCAAGCGGATGGTCGTTAATCAGGATTTCGCCGCTGCTCGGCGCCACCATGCCGCTCAGCATTTTCGCCAGCGTCGATTTGCCAGAGCCGTTCTCGCCGATGATCGCCAGCGTCTGCTTTTCGCGCAGGATAAAGCTGACTGATTTCACCGCCTCGACGTGCTGGCGGCGAAAGAGGCCGGTGCGATAGCGGAAAGTTTTGCTCAGATTGCGCACTTCAAGCAGCGTCTCCATCTACTGCTCCTCCATATTCAGCGGAAAGTGGCAGGCGAAAAGGTGCGTCTTGCTGCCGCTCAGGCGCGGGGTTTCCACGCATTTTCGCTGCGCATAGGGGCAGCGCGGGCCAAGCCGACAGCCAATCGGCAGGCTCTCCAGCGACGGGATCGCGCCGGAGAGCGTGTTCAGGCGGCTTTTGTGCGGCAGCGCGCGGCCGAAATCGGGCATCGCGCGGATCAGCGCCTGGGTATAAGGATGGTGCGGCGTGGCGATCAGATCGTCGCTGCCCGCCGTTTCCACGGTCTGCCCGCAGTACATGACGTTAATGCGGTCCGCCCACTGGCTCATGGTGCGCAGATCGTGGCTGATCAGCAGGATAGTGGTGTTGTTATTCTGGTTGAGGCGACTCAACAGGCGAAAAATTTGCGCCTGGGTGGTTGGCTCCATGGCGTTGGTGGGTTCGTCGGCGATCAGCAGCCGAGGCTGGTTGGCCAGCGCGATGGCAATCATCACCTTCTGGCACTCGCCTTCGGTCAGCTCGTAGGGAAAGCTGCGCATGATATCTTTATGATCCTTGATGCCGACGCGGTGCAGCAGCTCAATGGCGCGGGTTTTGCGCCAGAACCAGAAGCGTCCCATCCACGCACCTTTATAGGTCCAGCGCGGAATCGCCTGCATCAGCTGGCGGCCGATACGCTCCGAAGGATCGAGACAGGACTGCGGTTCCTGAAAAATCATCGAGACGTTGTGACCGACGATGCGGCGACGCTCGCGCGGCGACAGGCGCAGCAGGTCAATATCGTCGAATACCATGCGATCGGCGGTGACGCGCCAGTTATCCTTGGTTACGCCGCAGATCGCCTTTGCCACCAGGCTCTTGCCCGAGCCCGATTCGCCCACTAATCCACGCACTTCGCCTTCCATCAGCGTCAGGTTGATGCGGTCCACCGCCTTGACGGGGCCGTCGGCGGTCATAAATTCAATGGTCAGATTACGAATATCGAGTAACGGCATTATTCCACTCCCGCCTCTACAGCACGGCGGATACCGTCGCCCAGCAGGTTAACAATCAATACGCTGACCATCAGCGCGGCGCCCGGCAGCATCACCGTCCAGGGGGCGACGTAAACCAGCTCCAGCGAATCGCCCAGCATGGCGCCCCATTCGGGCGAGGGCAGCTGCGCGCCGAGATCGAGAAAGCCGAGCGCGGCGATATCCAGAATCGCCAGCGACAGCGAACGCGTCACTTCGCTGATCAGCATCGGCAGCACGTTGGGCAAAATCGCATGGCGCAGGATATCGACGTTAGTGGCGCCGTCGAGGCGCGCCGCCACCACATACTCTTTTTCCAGCTCGTCATGCACAGCGCTATAGGTGGCGCGCACCAGGCGCGGCAACAGCGCCAGCCAGATCGCCAGCAGCGCGTGCTCAAGGCGCGGGCCGAGAAAGGCCACCACGATAATCGCCAGCAGCAGCGTGGGGATCGATAGCAGGGTATCCAGCACATGGTTCATCACGGCCGAGCGCAAACCGTGCGTGATGCCCGCCAGCACGCCGAGCGCCAGTCCGCACAGCGTGGCGAAGAGCGTGACCAGAATCGCTGAACCCACGGTCGGCGCCACGCCGCTCAGCAGGCGGCTTAACACGTCGCGTCCTAAATCGTCGGTGCCGAGGAAAAAAGAGACGTCGCCGTAGCGCGACCAGGAGGGCGGCAGCAGCTGATAGCCGAGAAACTGCTGGTCGATACCGTAGGGGGCGAGTAGCTCGCCGAACAGGCAGAGAAACAGCAGTGCGCCAAAGCCGTACAGCCCAATCATGGCCGTGGTGTTGCGATAAAAATGGTGCCAGCTGCGGCGAAAGGCGCCGGGCAGCCGTTTTTCGGCATAGACGTTATCGTAGGGCATGAACACTCGCCTGAAGAGGAATCAGCGTGGTTTGCAGCGCTTTACATTTTTTACTCATATCAATGCGTTGCCTAAATTTTCAGCGTTAGGGTGTCGGGCTGCGGCATCGCCGCGTCAGCATGACGAAGTTTGTAAGGATTATCCGTCGATAACCCGCTTACAGGCAAGGAAAGGGCGGCAGCAATTTCGCGCCGGGCTCATGGAAGGTGAGAATTTGCGCCGTCAAGGGGGCAGGACCGCACTGACAGGAAGGGAAAAGAGGGCGGGAAAAGTCTTTCAATATTTTTGTGGTTTAAATGCAAATATGTCCGCTTTCAAACCGTCCCCCCCAGGCGCATGATGTCTACATCGAGGCAGAATGCCTCACCAGCTGAAATCAACTTTAAGGAACTGACCATGAAAACCATCAAAAACTTCGTTGTAGTTGCTGCGCTCTCTTTCGTCTCATTCGGCAGCTTCGCCCAGAGCATTACTGCTTCTGCCGCCACCCTCGACGCAGCGGAAGCGCAAATCGCCGCGCAGGCGCACCAGGCGGGTGCCGCTTACAAAATTACCGGGGCTCGCTTTGATAACGGCGCCTACGTTTCCGCTGAACTGATTAAATAACGCTGTCGCAATACCTGTTTCAGAGGCCGCTTAGTGCGGCCTTTGGCGTTTCTGGCGCCTCCCGTCCGCTACACTCTGTTCAGACTCACGAACAGGAGAAACCATGACGGAGAAAAAAAACCGCTCAGACCCGCGCGCCACCGAGGTTACGCACCAACAGGTATTGCAGAGCGGCAGCGCCTGGAATGGCCAGCCTTATCAGGCTTACCCAGTCGGCAAGCCACAGATATCGGTGATGCGTATGTCATTACCCGCCCACAGCGAACTCCCCTGGCATACCCATCCGGTGCCTAATACCGCCTTTGTGCTTTCCGGGCGCCTGACCATTGAGGATAAAGAGAGTGGCGAACGGTTTCACGCTGGCGCGGGAGAGGCATTGAACGAAACACTCAACCGCGCGCACCGTGGCTACACCACCGACCAGCCAACCGAGTTAGTCATTTTCTACGCAGGCGTGGAGGGAGAGGAACTTTCTCTGCCACTGCCGGGAGAGGAAGCGGAGTATTAATCGTAAAATCAGCAGAGGCGGTGGCGCAGCGGTGGCCGTTTTAGCTGTTGCGCTGCCGGCAACGTTGGGAGTAATACTTTTTTCTTAAACGAAAGATAAACCATTACGCGATTGTGATGATAAGAAGGCGGGAATTAATGCGTTATTTTGCGTGTCGTATCGTTGCAGCGCTATATCTGCGGCATAAAATAATGCCCGATTTTTCGCCCGCTCCATTCAATTGCGCATTTCTGCAAAGCCGTTTTTCTGCTGGCGGCTTTTAGCAGGCCAGTTAAGTTCATGACATCTGTAATAGATTTCTCTTTGAAAAGGCAGCAATGTCATTCCGCGAGCAAGATATATCATTTCTGGATGCATTCAAATTAAGCTATTGTTTTTAATAATTATTATATTGTTATTTATGCCCATTTTGTTAGGGTGTTAATAATTGGCTGTGGAAAGCTCCCTGTTTTTTTCTGGTAAAAACTTGATCTCGATAAGCGCTGATATAGACTCATAGCGCATAGCCTGCACCTGAATAATAAGAAAAGCAGCGGCCGCTTTACTATTTGCGCTCCTCCTCTTTGTTGCTCTTGCTCTCCCTCCACACCAGATGAAATGAGGCGTCAGCCTGTTTAAGGCTGTCTTAAGGTTTGGTCAGCATTATTTTTCCCATCCTGTCCTTAAGCAGGGTTGGCGAGATTCACTAAACCTACGTCGAAAGGAAACAATTCTTTCATATTTGTAAGCGTTATTTTTTCAGGCGGCGCTTGCGTATTTATTTCGAACATCTGGAACGGATGGGGTTTTATTATGTCATTTCTCCCTTTTTCGCGGCCTTCGTTAGGTGATGAGGAGCTGGCGGCGGTCAAAGCGGTGTTTGAATCCGGATGGATTACCACCGGTCCGCAGAATGCGGCGCTGGAACAGGCTTTTTGTCAGCTCACCGGCAATCAGCACGCCATTGCCGTCAGCTCGGCGACGGCAGGCATGCATGTCACCCTGCTGGCGCTCGATATTCAGCCCGGCGACGAGGTGATTACGCCGTCGCTGACCTGGGTTTCCACTATTAATATCATTACGCTGCTGGGCGCGACGCCGGTGATGATCGATATTGACCGCGATACGCTGATGGTAACGCCCGAACAGATTGAGGCCGCCATCACGCCACGCACCCGCGCCATCATCCCGGTGCACTATGCCGGCGCGCCCGCGGATGTCGACGCGATTCGCGCCCTTGGCGCACGCTATAACATTCCGGTGATTGAAGATGCCGCGCATGCGACGGGCTGCTATTACCGGGGACGCCATATCGGCAGCGCGGGCACCGCCATTTTTTCGTTTCACGCCATTAAAAATATGACCTGCGCCGAAGGCGGCCTGATTGTCACCGATGACGCGCAGCTGGCGGATCGCATGCGCAGCCTGAAGTTCCACGGGCTGGGGGTCGACGCCTACGATCGCCATACCCACGGCCGCAAGCCACAGGCGGAAGTGATCGCGCCTGGCTTTAAGTACAACCTGCCCGATATCAGCGCGGCCATTGCGCTGGTGCAGCTAAAAAAACTGCCTGATTTTAACGCGCGCCGCGCCGCCATCGCCGGGCGCTATCTGCGCGAACTGGCCGACACGCCGTTTCTGCCGCTGACGCAGCCAGGCTGGCCGCATCAGCATGCCTGGCATCTGTTTATTATTCGCGTCGACGAGGCGGCGTGCGGCATCAGCCGCGACGCGCTGATGGAGGCGCTGAAGGCGCAGGATATCGGCACCGGCCTGCATTTCCGCGCCGCGCACACCCATAAGTATTACCGCGAACGCTACCCGCAGCTCTCACTGCCCAACACCGAGTGGAACAGCGAGCGCATCTGTTCCCTGCCGCTCTTCCCGGATATGCACGACGAGGACGTTACTCGCGTCGTCAGCGCCTTGCGTCAGCTGGCAGGAGTCTGAAATGCAGCAAGAAAAAGCCATTCGCAAAGTCTCCGTGGTGATCCCGGTCTACAACGAAGAAGAGAGCCTGGCAGAGCTGGTGCGCCGCACCGACGCCGCCTGCGCCACGCTGGGGCTGGCGTATGAAATTCTGCTGGTGGACGACGGCAGTTCTGACCGCTCCGCCCAGATGATCGGCGAGGCCGCCGCTATGCCCGGCAGCCATGTGGTCGGCGTCTTGCTGAACCGCAACTACGGCCAGCATTCGGCGATTATGGCCGGCTTCAGCCACGTCTCCGGCGATCTGATCATCACCCTGGACGCCGACCTGCAAAACCCGCCGGAGGAGATCCCGAACCTGGTGCGCGCCGCCCAGCAGGGCTATGACGTGGTCGGCACCGTGCGCCAGAACCGCCAGGACAGCTGGTTTCGCCGCCGCGCCTCACGCGCCATCAACCTCCTGATCCAGCGCGTCACAGGAAAAGCGATGGGGGATTACGGCTGCATGCTGCGCGCCTATCGCCGCCATATCGTTGATGCGATGCTGAACTGCCACGAGCGCAGCACCTTTATTCCCATCCTCGCCAACACCTTCGCGCGGCGCACCATCGAACTGCCGGTGACCCACGCCGAGCGTGAATTCGGCGACTCCAAATACAGCTTTATGAAGCTGATTAACCTGATGTACGACCTGGTGACCTGCCTGACCACCACGCCGCTGCGTCTGCTGAGCATCGTCGGCAGCCTGATCGCGCTGGCCGGTTTCGCCTTCTCGCTGGTGTTGATTGTGCTGCGCCTGTTTCTCGGCGCCAGCTGGGCGGGCGACGGCGTCTTTGTGCTGTTCGCCATCCTGTTTATTTTTGTCGGCGCGCAGTTTATCGGCATGGGGCTGCTCGGCGAATACATTGGCCGTATCTACAACGATGTGCGCGCGCGGCCTCGCTACTTTATCCAGCATGTTATCCACCCCCAGCAAACAGCCTCTTCTGTACAGGAATCTGAGCAATGAAAACCATCGTCTTCGCCTACGCCGAAATGGGCTGTGCAGGCATCAGCGCGTTACTGAACGCTGGCTATGAAATCAGCGCCATCTTCACCCACGCCGACACCTCGCCGGAAAGCCACGCCTTTCCCTCCGTGGCGCGCCTGGCGGCGGAGCAGGGCATTCCGGTTTTCGCGCCGGAAGATGCCAGCCATCCGCTGTGGGTCGACCGCATCAAAGCGATGCAGCCCGACTTTATCTTCTCGTTCTACTACCGCGCGCTGCTGAGCGACAGCATCCTCCGCACCGCCCGTGTGGGCGCCTTTAACCTGCACGGCTCGCTGCTGCCGAAATATCGCGGCCGCGCGCCGCTCAACTGGGTGCTGGTCAACGGCGAAACGGAAACCGGCGTAACGCTGCACCACATGGTGAAGCGCGCCGACGCGGGGGATATCGTGGCGCAGCAGCGCGTGGCGATCGATGCGCAGGACAACGCCCTGACGCTGCACCGCAAGCTGGTCGCCTGCGCCACCGAACTGCTGGAAGGGGCGCTGCCGGCGATGAAGCGCGGCGAGATCGCCGCACGGCCGCAGAACCACAGCGAAGCGACGGTAGTCGGCCGCCGCACGCCGGAGGACGGGCGCATCAACTGGGAATGGCCGGCGCAGCAGGTGAACAATCTGGTGCGCGCCGTTACCGATCCCTGGCCAGGCGCCTTCGCCTTTGCCGGCACGCTAAAGTTCGTGGTGTGGAAAGGGCGCGTGCACGCCGACGCGCCGCAGGCGAAACCTGGCACGGTCTTATCTGTCGAGCCCTTCCTGATCGCCTGCGGCGACGGTGCGCTGGAGGTGCTGACCGGACAGAGCGACAACGGCGTCTACATGAACGGCAGCCAGCTGGCGCAGAGCCTGGGGATGGTGCCGGGGGCGCTGCTCTATTCGCAGCCGGTTGCGGCGGTTAAGCGCCGTACCCGCGTCTTGATCCTCGGCGTCAACGGCTTTATCGGCAACCACCTGACCGAGCGCCTGCTGCAGGATGACAACTTTGAGGTCTACGGGCTCGATATCGGCTCTGACGCCATCAGCCGCTTCCTCGACCAGCCGCGCTTCCACTTTGTCGAAGGCGATATCAGCATTCACTCCGAATGGATTGAGTACCACATCAAGAAGTGCGACGTGGTGCTGCCGCTGGTGGCGATCGCCACGCCGATTGAGTATACCCGCAACCCGCTGCGGGTGTTCGAGCTCGACTTTGAAGAGAACCTGAAGATTATTCGCGACTGCGTGAAGTACAAAAAGCGCATCATCTTTCCGTCCACCTCCGAAGTCTACGGCATGTGCACCGACAGCCATTTCGACGAGGATTGCTCTAACCTGGTGGTCGGCCCGATCAACAAGCAGCGCTGGATCTACTCGGTGTCGAAACAGCTGCTGGACCGCGTCATCTGGGCCTACGGCGAAAAAGAGGGGCTGCGTTTTACCCTGTTCCGTCCGTTTAACTGGATGGGGCCGCGCCTCGACAACCTGAACGCCGCCCGTATCGGCAGCTCGCGCGCCATCACCCAGCTGATCCTTAACCTGGTGGAAGGCTCGCCGATCAAGCTGATCGACGGCGGCGCGCAGAAGCGCTGCTTTACCGATATCCGCGACGGCATCGAAGCGCTGTTCCGCATTATTGAAAACAAAAACAACAACTGCGACGGCCAGATCGTCAACATCGGCAACCCCGACAACGAGGCCAGTATCAAGGAGCTGGCGGAGCATCTGCTGGCGAGCTTTGAGCGCCATCCGCTGCGCGATCGCTTCCCGCCGTTTGCCGGTTTCCGCGAAGTGGAGAGCAGCAGCTACTACGGCAAGGGCTATCAGGACGTCGAGCACCGCAAGCCCTCGATCAAGAACGCGCGCCGTCTGCTGGAGTGGACGCCGACGGTGGCGATGGACACCACCATCGACAATACGCTTGATTTCTTCCTGCGCACCGTCGAGCTGCAGGAGAAGCCATGAAGAGAGTCGGGCTGCGCGTCGACGTCGACACCTGGCGGGGCACAAAGCTGGGGGTGCCGGCGCTGCTGGAGCAGTTCAGCCTGCACCAGCTGCAGGCGAGCTTCTTTTTTAGCGTCGGGCCAGACAACATGGGACGCCACCTGTGGCGTCTGATGAAGCCGCGTTTCCTGTGGAAGATGCTGCGCTCGCGCGCGGCGTCGCTCTACGGCTGGGACATCCTGCTGGCCGGCACCGCCTGGCCAGGGCGGCATATCGGGCACGGCCTGGCGGATACCCTTCGCGCGGCGGCGGAACACCATGAAATCGGCCTGCACGCCTGGGACCACTTCGCCTGGCAAACCTGGGCGGGCGTCTGGCCGCAGGAGAAGCTGACGGAGCAGACCGCGCGCGGTAAAGCGGCGCTGGAGGCGATATTGGGTGACGTTGTCACCTGTTCCGCCGTGGCGGGCTGGCGCGCGGACACGCGCGTTATCGCCGCCAAAGAGGCGTTCGGCTTCCGCTACAACAGCGACTGCCGCGGCAGCGGGCCGTTTATCCCGCTGCTGGCCGACGGCAGCCCGGCGACGGTGCAAATCCCGGTGACTCTGCCCACCTGGGATGAGGTGGTCGGCCAGAAAGTGAGCGCGGCGCAGTTCAACGACTACATCCTCGAACAGATGCAGGCCGCCAGCGGCTCGCCGGTCTACACCATTCATGCCGAGGTCGAAGGCATCGTGGGACTGCCCGCCTTCCGCGAGCTGCTGACGCGCGCCGAACGGATGGGCATTCGCTTTTGCCCGCTCAGTGAGCTGCTGCCGGAAGATCTCACGACGCTGCCCCAGGGCAAAGTGGTCCGCGGCGAGATCGCCGGGCGCGAAGGCTGGCTGGGCTGCCAGCGTTAACTTAAAACAGGACGCTACGCTATGTGGACACCGATGCGCGCCGGAACGAAAACGGCGCTGCTGCTGGCGCTTTTCGCCCTCTACTACCTGATACCCATCGAATTTCGCAGCCTGTGGC
Source organism: Enterobacter sp. BRE11 (assembly GCF_031844285.1). Taxonomy (NCBI): domain Bacteria; kingdom Pseudomonadati; phylum Pseudomonadota; class Gammaproteobacteria; order Enterobacterales; family Enterobacteriaceae; genus Enterobacter; species Enterobacter sp. BRE11. The sequence continues at coordinate 24,947 of NZ_JAUZUX010000018.1, read as the reverse complement.
AGCCGGATGAAACGCGCTACGCCGAGATCAGCCGCGAAATGGTGGCGGGCGGCAGCTGGGTGGTGCCGCACTTTTTCGGCCTGCGCTACTTTGAAAAACCGATCGCGGGCTACTGGGTCAACAACATCGGCCAGCTGCTGTTTGGCCATACCCTGTCTGGCGTGCGCGCGGGCGCTATTTTCAGCACCGCGCTGAGCGCGCTGCTGCTCTACTGGCTCGGCGTGCGGATGTTCGCCAGCCGCGCCGTCGCGCTCAGCGGCAGCGTGATTTTTCTTACCTCGCTGCTGGTCTACGGAGTCGGCACCTACGCGGTGCTCGATCCCATTCTGCTGCTGTGGCTGGTGGCGGCGATGTGCAGCTACTGGCTGGCGGCGCAGGCGGGCAGCACGCGACAGCGGCTGTGCGGCTATCTGCTGCTCGGCGTCGCCTGCGCCATGGGCTTTATGACCAAAGGCTTTCTGGCGCTGGCGGTGCCGGTGCTGGCGATTGCGCCCTGGGCTATCTGGCAGCGGCGCTTCGGCGAGCTGCTGCGCTGGGGAATGGTAACCATTGCAACGGCGCTAGTGATTAGCGCGCCCTGGGCGCTGGCGATCGCGCGGCAGGAAGGGGACTTCTGGCACTACTTCTTCTGGGTGGAGCATATCCAGCGCTTCGCCGAGGCGGACGCGCAGCATAAAGCGCCGTTCTGGTACTACCTGCCAATCCTGCTGGCAGGCTGCCTTCCCTGGCTGGCGCTGCTGCCCGGTGCGCTGGCCACGGCGTGGCGTCAGCGCGAACAGCAGGCCGGTGCCGCCTACCTGCTGAGCTGGGTACTGCTGCCGCTGCTCTTTTTCAGCATCGCCAAAGGCAAGCTGCCCACCTATATTCTGCCGTGCTTCGCGCCGCTGGCGCTGCTGATGGCGCGCTACGCCCACAGCGGCGGCGCGCGGCTCGGCAAGGTGTTCCGCATCAACGGCGGGATCAATCTGCTGTTCGGCCTGATCGCCACCGCGGCGGTCGTGCTGTTTCTCGCGCCCTGGGGGCTGGCGCACCATCCGCTCTATGCGCGCGACGAGACGCTGCGCGTAGCGGCGGCGGCGGCGGCCTTTGCTGGCTGGGGCCTTGCGGGCTGGCTCAGCCTGCGGCCAGGTGACCACCGCTGGCAGAGGGCGGCGCTCTGTCCGCTGGTGCTGGCGCTGCTGGTGGGGTACGCCATTCCGCAGAAGGTGCGCGATTCGAAGCAGCCGCTGGGCTTCGTCAGCGCCGTGCGCGAGCAGCTGGCGGGCAGCCGCTATCTGCTGGTTGACAATCCGGGCGTCGCCTCAGCCATCGCCTGGACGCTGCGCCGCAGCGACATCACCCTCTACGACGCCAAAGGCGAAGTGCAGTATGGCCTGAGCTACCCCGATGCGCAGTCGCGTTACGTTGATGGCGCGGCCTTTGCCGACTGGCTGCGAGAACATCGTCGCCAGGGGCGGGTGTCGGTGGTCATGATGCTTAACGCGGGCGAGAAGACGCCTGACGCGACGATGCCGACGCCGGACGAGGTTTACCGTCAGGGGCGGCTGCTCTACTACGGCTACGAGGCCAGGCCATGAGCCTGTTGTTGATTGCGCTGGTCAGTCTGCTGAGCTGTCTGGCGCAGCTCTGCCAGAAGCAGGCGGCGACCCTCGGCGCGCGCCACGGTAAACGCCGCCTGATAGTGTGGATTGCCTTGAGCCTGCTGCTGCTGGGCGTCGCAATGCTGCTCTGGCTGTGGGTGCTGCGCCTGGTGCCGGTCAGCCAGGCCTATCCCATGCTCAGCCTCAATTTTGTGCTGGTTGCGGTCGCCGCGCGTTTCATCTGGCAAGAGACTTACACGCTGCGGCAGTGGCTCGGCACGCTGGCGATTGTGATCGGCGTGGCGCTGACAGGGAGTCATCTTTGAAAGGTCTGGGGCTTGCGCTCGGTTCAGTTTTACTGGTTACGCTGGCGGAGCTGGCGCTTCGCCTGGCGATGCGCGATTTTCCACCCGTCGCTGATTGGCTTCACATCGACTGGTCCCGCTACGCTACGCTGCTGGTGCTACTGGGCACGGGGCTGTTCGCTTATGGGCTCTCTATGCTCTGCTGGATGCTGGCGCTGCGTCATCTGCCGCTCAACCGGCTCTACCCGCTGCTGAGCCTGAGCTATGTGCTGGTATGGCTGGCAGCGGTGCTGCTCCCGGTATTCGGCGAGCCCTTTCGCTGGAGCGGTCTGGCGGGCGTGCTGCTGATTGTGCTGGGCCTGCTGGCGATTGCCGTCCCGCCGCGTCGCAAAAAGTTATAACAGGCAGATGCCGTTCGTCCCGGCGATGCAGTTGCGTCCCGCTTTTTTCGCCACATAGAGCGCCTCGTCGGCGGCCAGCTTAAGCGAGTCAGGCGAGTCGCCAGGCGGCGCGGCGCTGATACCCGCGCTGAGGGTGACGATTTTGTCCGGCAGATCGCTCGCCGCATGGGGCAGCGCCGCGCGGCGAATCGCCTCCAGCGCCCGGTGCGCGACATTCTCCGCATCACGGGCGTGGGTGCCCGGCAGAATAATGGCGAACTCTTCGCCACCGTAGCGCGTGACCCGGTCGGTGCCGCGCAGCGGCAGGTGTTTAAGCAGCGTCGCCACCTCCTGCAGGCAGCGGTCGCCAGCGATGTGGCCATAGGCATCGTTGTAGCGTTTGAAAAAGTCCACATCAAACATAATCAGCGAGACGGGCGAGGCGGCGCCCTGCAGGCTCTTCTCCAGATAAAAATCGAACTGCCGGCGGTTGCCCAGGCCGGTCAGGCCATCCAGCATCGCCAGATCGCTCAGCGTGCCGTTGAGCCGCGTCAGCTCATCCTGCGAGCGCATCAGCGCCTGCTGGTTGCGCTGGTTGGCGCGCAGCTGACGCAGCACGAGATAGCCGAACAGCAGCACCAGCAGCCAGGTGAAGATATTGACGCCGATGCCGGTGATATTACTCTTCCACCAGGCGTGCCGGATCGCCCGGGTTTCATAGCCGACCGCCACCACCAGCGGATAGCGCTCCAGCCGGGCGTAGCCAAAAAGACGCTCCTCGCCGTCCAGGTGACTCTCCCAGGTAGCGCTGCCGATGCGCGACTGGCTCAGCAGGCGGGTGAACAGCGGGCTGGAAGAGAGGCTGCGGTTGAGCATGCTGTCGGGAAAGGGGCGGGCGTAAAGCAGGACGCCGTCGGTGTTCATCAGGGCCAGAAGATCGCCTGGGCTCTGTTCATACCAGCCGTAAAACTGGCGGAAAAAAGCGACTTTAACCGAGCCGAGCGCCACGCCGCGAAAATTGCCCGCCGCGTCGTTGAGTCGCAGAGAAACTGGGATCACCAGCTCGCTGGCGCTGCGGCTGCGAATGACGTGGCCGATATGTACGCCCGGATCGGCATGGTCGCGGTGCCAGATAAAGGATTCGCGGTCGGCGTTATTCATCTGCTTAAACTGCATGTCGCGCGAGGTGGCCAGCCAGTTGCCCTCTTTGTCATAAATAAACAGTCCGGCCAGCTGCGGCAGCGGCAGCGCGAGTCCGGCGAGAATGCCGTTTCTGCCGCTGTAAGCCCCGGGATGGCTAAACACCTCATCTCCCTGGCGGGCGATCTCATCCAGCGCGATATTGACCTGTAGAAAGGTGTCCTGGGCCTGACGGGAGAGCGAGAGCGACTGATTGCGCGCCTGCACCGAGAGATCCTGCAGCCGGTTCTGCCATGACTGCCAGAGCGCCCAGCTGCAGGCCGTCACGATAAAAACGCTGATAAAAAGCAGAAACAGCAGCACTAAGCGCTCTGTTTTTCTCAAGCGGGGCAACAGCAAAGTCTCTCTCCGGTAAAACAACGGGTTATCTGTAAAAGGTAGCAGTAAAAAGCGGACCTGGCGGCGAGCGGAAAGCGAGAGGGGACTGGCGCGTTGGGGAAGCGCAGCGGCAAAACGAACTGGGCCACGGAGGCATTATGGCGCTCACCGCGTCGCCCTGGAAAATCGCGAATCTGCACAGCAAGCCGATATTGGGTGGTTAACCTTACCAGACAGAGGAGAGTAGCGAAGTGCTATGCCCAAAGGGGAAGCGCTCCTTACAGCATGTCATTGAGCGAGAACGAAGGGGCAGTCAGGGATTATTTATTTTTGCCTTAAGGTCAGGCTAATGTTTGAGATAACTATCCAGGACTCAGGCGGAAAGCCGTGATGACCTGTTGTTTTATCAACATAAGAGCGAAGAAAGCGGAATAAAATGCTGGTTAGTTTCTGATAGCCAAAACCTTTTTCAGCGATAGGTTCTACTGATGTATCAATATATTTCAGGATGTTTGATAGTGCATTTACGATACCACTTTCAACCAGTAACCCCGATGAGTAGCTTTTACTACCTTACCCTGGAATGCGATCCCTCAGGCTGTTTTGTTCTGCACACCAAATCCTGCGCTCGGCTTCCCGACGTGGCGCTACGGGTGTTTATCGGCACCTTTTATCATCCGCGCGACGCGATGCTGACTGCAAAGAACAGAAAGGTGAATTCAAAACCTTGCCGTGAATGTCTGACGCATATTTGCCGTTAAAGGCGGCACTGGCAGCCCCCCTGGCCAGCCTCGCCGCGCCGCTACTGAAAAAAGCGCAACAGCGCGGCGCTTAGCTCTTCAGGTGCCGCTCCCGCCATAGCGTAGGTTGATTGTCGCGTCGGAAAGCGCTATCTCTGCATGAGTAAACCCTTCAAACATATTTATTTTCCTGGCGGGCGGATTGTACGCATTATAGTCGAAAGCACCCGCTGGGCGTAGCAATCCAGCTGGAAAGAGAGGCAATGATGGAATTTCAGCATATGCGTATCGCCAGGCCCGTAAGCCTGCTGAGCAAAAGTGGGGAGATGTACGCCAGCGGGCTGGATCTGCAGGTCATCGGCGAATTTCGCGATCATGAGGGATTTAGCGGCTATATGTTAGGGCGCGATGATTTGCCCTGGCATCTTGAATTTACGCAGTCTCATTTTCATCCTGTCACACCGTCTCCATCCGCCGAAGATTTGCTGGTGCTCTATGTGCCTGACCAGGCTGACTGGGCGACGCGCTGCGCGAAGATGGATCTGGCTGGCTTTGTCAGGGTGAAATCGTTCAATCCCTACTGGGACAGAAGAGGCGTGACATTCACGGATGCCGATGGCTATCGCGTCGTGATTCAGCAGATGCGCTGGGGCGAGCGCTGATGACTATGCCGGACCTGCATCTACAGCAGCAGCCCGGCATGCTGGCGAAAATTAAACTTCGTCTGGTTTGATATTCGCTACCGGCGATAGCACGTTTTCCGGCAGGGCGCGCAGCGGCGCCTTCTGCGCGACGCGCGTCGGCCAGTCGTGGTTGGCCAGCGCCGCCTTGCCGATCGCCACAAAGTCGGCGCCTTGTTCAAGCTGCTCTTCAGCCAGGTCGCCGGTATCCAGGCCGCCGTTAACAATAAGCACGGTATCCGGCGCCGCCTCGCGGGCGATAGCGGCAAAAGTCTGTTCGCCGTCGCTAAAGGCGGGTTGCCACGCCTGATATTCCGTCACGTGGATATAATCCACGCCCGCCGCCTGTAGCAGTGCAAACACTTTCTCGGCGCCCGCTTTGCCTTCTTTCCATTTGTGATGGAAATCGTTGACCTTGCCCTGCGAGATGCGCACGCCCAGGATAGCATCAGGCCCGATTTGCGCCCGCACCGCCTTGATTACCGCCAGCGTCAGGCTCAGGCGCGCTTCAATGTAGCCGCCCCAGCGGTCGGTGCGCTGATTGGTGTAGTCGGTCAGAAACTGATCGAGCAGATAGCCATTGGCGGAGTGGATCTCGACGCCGTGAAAACCCGCCGCGTTAACCGCGCGCGCCGCGCTGGCGGCAAAGGCGCTAATCGCCTGCTGGATCTGCTCCTCGCTCATCGCCTCCGGCAGCGCATAGTCACCCTGACCGTGGTAAAAGCCGAGCTGCTGGCCGACCGGCTGCACAGCCGAAGGGCCAACAGTAGAGCGGCGATAGATATTGGCCTGCGAAAGCGCGCCGCCATGGATAAGCTGGGCGATAAACACGGCGCCCTGGCTTTTCACCGCGTCGACCACTTTGCGCCAGCCTTCAACTTGCTCATTGGTCACGATGCCAGGCTGAAAAGCGTAGGTCTGCGACCAGGCCTGGTCGACATAAAGTCCCTCTGAAATCACGCCGCCGAAACCGCCGCGCGCAAAGCTGGCGTAGTAGCGCTGCATTGTCTCGCCCGGCACGCCGGTTTCCGAAGCGGAGATGCGGGTCATTGGCGCCACCATGGCGCGGTTGTTAAAGGGGGTTGCGTTGATAACGCCGGCCGTAAAAAGTTTTTTAGCCATATCGGCAGGATCTCCTGAGTGATTATCTACTGGAGCTATTGTAATGCAGCGGCCGGTGGCAAATAATCGCCAAAATCGACAAGATGTATAACGGATAACGTTACAATGGATTTAAAAAACGTTGAGATTTTCTGCAGCATCACCGAAACCGGCAACCTTACCGAGACGGCCAGACGGGTTAATGCAACGGCCATGACCATTTCGCGACGGTTAGCGCAGCTGGAGAGCGAGCTGGGCGTGCGTCTGTTTCAGCGCACCACCCGCGCGGTGTCGTTAACAAGCGAGGGCGAGGAGTTTTTGCCCTATGCGCGCCTGATGCTGGAGGCGGGGGAAACCGCCAAAAGCCTGTTTAATTCAGCATCGCAGGGCGCCAGCGGGCTGCTGCGCGTGACGGCGGCGTCGGAATTCGGTAAGCGCCATCTGCTGCCGCTGCTGCCTGCGCTGATGGAGGCGAACCCTGCGCTGCGGGTCGATCTCAACCTGAGCGACAGCGTGGTCGATATCGTCGGGCAGGGCTATGACATGGCGCTGCGGCTGGCGCCGCTGAAGGATTCAACGCTGATCGCCCACCGGCTCGCCGATAATCCACGCATACTCTGCGCCGCGCCCGGCTATCTGGCGCGCTATGGCCAGCTGACCAGCCTCAGCGATCTGCAGCAGCATCGCTGCCTGAAAATTTCCGGGGTGGCGCACTGGATGTTCGAGCAGCACGGACAGGTGGTGAACTGCCCGATCGCCGCGTGCTTCAGCTGCAGCAGCGTCGAGGGCGTACGGGAAATGTGCGTAGCCGGGATCGGCATTGCGCAGCTGACCTTTCTCGATATTCGCGACGAGCTGCGCCGGGGAGAGCTGGTGGAGATTGCGCTGTCAGACGCCAGTCGACACGCGCTGGCGGTCTGGGCGCTGCTGCCGACCCGACAGTACATGCCTTATCGCACGACGCTGCTGCTGAAGGCGCTAAAAGTGGCCTTGCAGGAATTTGATGCCGGGCAAAACGGTGAAAATCCACTTTAACGTCCCCCGGAAAGGTGACATGAGGCCGTGCGACAAAGGCTCGCTTTCCCGCCTAAGGCGGTGCATCAGCGCCTGCTTTATTTATCAGTCGCGCCATGGATCATATTAAAAGAGAGGCTAACGCTAATCCTTAATATCGGGGTTTCAGCCAGGTAGTTATTTATTTACAGGGGGTGTCCATCTTTAAATCCTCTGGTTTGAGTTAACTCATTATTTAACTTTTTGCTAGAGCAGACCAGGATGACATTATTTTTTTATACAGTTAACCGGAACTTTCCCATTGTTTAAGTGATATTCTGTGTCGCAGGGAAGAACAGACACTGACAATTAACTTAACTTAACTTAAGTTTTTGATAATGGCTAAAACAGGGATGTTACTGACGCTATGCGTCAGCTTATTAGCAACTCCGGCTATTGCGGCACCGTTAAATCCCGCCGACCGCGATTATATTCAAAATCAGCAGCAGCAGCGACTGAATCAGGATCAGCAGCAGCGCGACGCCCTGTGGCGCTCGGTGTCGCCTGAGCGCCCGCCCGCTGCGGCCTCCTCGCCGGGCGGACCCTGTTTTTCGATTCACGCCATCGATATTCGCCACGCCTCGCTGCTCTCTGCGCGCCAGCGGGAAAGGATTACCGCGCCCTATATTAACCGTTGCCTTAACTTAACGGAAATAAACGCGCTGGTGCACAGCATTTCCGACTGGTATATGCAGCGCGGCTATATTACCAGCAGGGCGTTCCTCACTGAACAGGATTTATCAAAGGGCGAACTAACCATTCCGGTGCTGGAAGGAAAACTGGATGAAATTCGTCTTGAGGGCCAGCATCCGCGCGCCCTGACGATGGCCTTTCCCGGGCTGGAAGGCAACATCCTTAACCTGCGCGATATTGAGCAGGGCATGGAGCAGATTAACCGGGTGCGCAGCACGCCGGTGCAGATCGATATTCAGCCGTCGCCCAAAGCGGGCTATTCCGTGGTTAATCTCACTGCGAAGCCGGAATTTCCGCTGAGTGCCGCTGTGGGCTTTGACAACAGCGGGCAGAAAAATACCGGCGTCGGCCAGCTGAGCGCCTCGCTCACCGGCAATAACCTGCTCGGGCTGGCGGATCGCTGGTTTATCAGCGGCGGCCGCAGCAGCGCCTTCAGCGACTGGCGCGACGCGCAGAACCTGCAGGCAGGCGTCAGCGTGCCGTACGGCTACGGCCTGCTCGACTACAGCTACAGCTGGAGCAGCTATCACAGCAGCTTCGTCAACAACGGCTTTACCTGGCTGAGCAACGGCGACAACGTCGCGCACCGCCTGAGCGGCTCCTGGGTACTGTTTCGCAACGGCGATATTAAAACCGGCGTGCAGCTCGTCCTGAACCACTACAGCAGCCATAACTTCCTTAACCACACGCTGCTCTCCGGCAGCAGCCGCAAAATCACCAGCCTGCAGCTGGGGCTGAACCACACGCAAAAAATGTTCGGCGGCGTGGCCACGCTGAATCCGACCTTCAGCCGCGGCAAGCCCTGGTTTGATGCCGAAAGCGACGCGGGCAAAAACAGCGAGCTGCCAAAGGCGCAGTTCCGCAAGTGGAGCGTAGGCGGCAGCTTCCAGCGCCCCCTGACGAACGATCTCTGGTGGCTCAGCAGCCTCTATGGCCAGTGGTCGCCCGATCGGCTTTACGGCAGCGAGCGCCTGACGCTCGGCGGCGAAAGCTCGGTGCGCGGCTTTAAAGAGCAGTATCTCTCCGGCGACGCTGGCGGCTACCTGCGTAACGAGCTCAGCTACCGCCTGTTCACGCTGCCGGTCATGGGCGAGGTCAGCGCGCTGGCCGCGGTGGACGGCGGCTGGCTGAAAAGCGACGCGCAGAACCGGGAAGCGACCGGCACGCTGTGGGGCGGCGCTATCGGGCTCGGCACGCGCGGCCGTGACTTCTACACCCAATACACCCTTGGCATTCCCCTCAGCTATCCCGGCTATCTGCAGCCGGATCGCATCAGCATTTACGCCCGCGTCGGGCTGGCTTTCTAAAAGGTAAAGATTATGGACGATCGTCAACCTGTTTCCCTTGCCCGCCGCGCGCTGAGCTACCTCATCTGCTATCTGGTGGCCGTGCAGCCGATGCTGCCCGCCGCGGCGGCGCAGATTACGCCGGTCACCCCCGGCACGAAGATGGATGCCGCGGGCAACGGCGTGCCGGTGGTCAATATCGCCACCCCGAACGGCGCAGGCGTGTCGCATAACCCGTACCAGCAGTACAACGTCGGGCAGGAAGGGCTGATCCTCAATAACGCCACCGGCCAGCTTAATCAGACGCAGCTTGGCGGCCTGATCCAGAACAACCCCAACCTGAAAGCCGGGCAGGAAGCGCGGGCGATTATCAACGAAGTCACGGGCGCGAACCGCTCGCAGCTGCAGGGCTACACCGAAGTGGCGGGCAAAACCGCCAACGTGATGGTCGCTAACCCGTACGGCATTACCTGCAACGGCTGCGGTTTTATCAACACCCCGAACGTCACGCTCACCACCGGCAGGCCGCAGCTGGATGCGAACGGCAACCTCGCCGCGCTGGAGGTGAGCAAAGGCGCGGTGATCGTCGAGGGCAAGGGGCTGGACGGCAGCAGCGCTGACGCGGTATCGATCGTCGCGCGCGCCACGGAAATCAATGCCGGCATTCATGCGAAAGATCTCTCGGTGACGGTGGGCGCAAACCGCGTCGGCGCAGACGGGTCAGTCACGCCGATCGCCGGCGAGGGGGCCGCGCCGTCTGTGGCGGTAGATACCGGCGCGCTGGGCGGCATGTACGCCAACCGCATTCGCCTGGTCTCCAGCGAAAAGGGCGTGGGGGTCAACCTCGGCAACCTGGTGGCGAAACAGGGCGATATCCAGCTCGACAGCAGCGGCCAGCTGACGCTGAATACCAGCCTGAGCAGCGGCGCGCTGACGGCAAAAGGCGCGTCGGTCGCGTTGGGCGGCGATAACAAAGCGGCCGGGCAGATTGTTGTCAACGCGCAGCAGGATGTCGCCATTGGGCCAGGCGCGCTGGTGAGCGATGCTGACGTCGCCGTGGCGGCCAGCGGCAGGCTCACCACGCAAGGCGCCAGCCTGACGGCGGGGCGGGACATCCGCTTAAGCGGCGGCGCGCTGTCGGCAGACCAGGCCAGCCGGGGAAATGCGGGCGAGACGATTCAGCTGCAGGCGGTTAAGCAGCTGAGCAATGCCGGGCAATTTACCGCGGGCAAAACGCTCTCTGCCACCGCGCAGCAGCTCGATAACCGCGGTTCCCTTGCCGCGGCCGCCACCACGCTCAGCGCGGACACCCTAACCAACCACAGCGGCGCGATCCTTGCCAGCACCGGCAGCCTGGCGGTGCGCAGCGGTTCCCTGCTCAACCAGGGCGTGCTCTCCGCGCCTGCGCTGACCCTCGACAGCACGCAAACCGACAATAGCGGGCTGATTCAGGGCACACGCGCGCTCAGTCTGACGGGACAGCGCCTCGCTAACCTGGCGCAAGGCACGGTCAGCTCTGAGAACAGCTTTGGGCTGAATCTGCCCGAGCTGAACAATTTGGGCCTGATCACCAGCGGCGGCACCCTGACGCTGGCCGGCGCCAGCCTGACCAACGGCGGCGAGATCAACGCGGCAGGTATCCTTGCCAGCAACGACAGCTTCAGCAACCAGCAGGGGGCGCGGCTGCTGGCGGATAACGCCCTGCAGCTCAGCAACGCCAGGCTGACCAACGGCGGAGAGATCGCCGCCAGCCAGCTGAACATTAACGGCGGCACAATCGACAACAGCGGCACTCTACAGGGCAAGCAGGCGCTGCTCGCCGCAGGCCAGCAGCTCAGCAACAGCGGCACGCTGCTGAGCGGCGGGGAGCTGAAGCTGAATGCCGGTCAGCTGGAAAACAGCGGCCTGATGCAGGGCGAGCGGCTGAACCTGACGGCCGCTGACTGGCAAAACCGCGGCAACGCGCTCAGCGTCGGCGACGCGCAGCTGAAGGCTGACAGCCTGAACAACAGCGGCAAGATCCTGGGACAGCAGGGCGTGCAGCTTCAGGCGGGCAACACAGACAACAGCGGCTGGCTGCTGGCGCAGGTGCTGACGCTGCAGAGCGATCTGGTGAACAGCGGGCTGATGCAGGGCACGGATGCGCTGACGCTCCAGGGCGACCAGCTCAGCAATCAGGCGGGCGGTCAGCTGATGAGCGCCGGTACGCTGGCGGTGCAGGGTGATAATCTCATCAACCAGGGCAGCCTGCAGGGCGATCGGCTCGACCTGCGGGTAAACCGCTGGCAGAACCTGGGCAGTGCGCGCGCCGCCTCGCAGCTCACTGCAGAGGTCAGCGGCCTGCTGGATAACGGCGGCGCGCTGCTGAGCGAAAAGCGTGTTGATCTGACAAGCGGCGAGACGCACAACGCCGGTACGCTGGCGGCGGACCAGCTTAATGTTACGGCTGCGAATCTCTCCAACGCGGGTCTGCTGCAGGGCAACAGCGCGCTCACTCTCAACAGTGCGACCATTACCAACGCGATCGGCGGTCAGCTTATCAGCGGCTCCTCGCTGCTGCTCTCGCCGGTGACGCTGACCAACGCCGGACTGCTGCAGGTTGCTGGCGACCTCGACTTAAACGGACGCGACTTCAGCAACAGCGGACGGGTCACGGCGGACAACGTCACCACCCGTCTGACCGGCACCTTCAGCAACGGCGACGCCGGGGTGCTGCTGGCGCGCCAGCAGGCGACGCTGCAGGCCGCGACGCTGGACAACGCCGGGACGCTGGCCGCGCAGCAGCTCGCCGCCTCAGGCGATACGCTGACTAATCGCGGTCTTGTGCAGGGCGACGCGGCGCTTTCAGCCGGGTTTGGCCAGATCAACAACCTGAGCGCGGGCACGCTGCTGAGCGGCGGCGATCTCGGCCTGCAGGCAAACAGCGGCAACAACGCTGGGGCGATGCAGGGCAGCGCTCTGCACTATCAGTTAGGCGCGCTGACCAACAGCGGCACGATAAACGGCATCGCGACGCTGACCGGCACTTCGGCCGGACTGCTCGACAACAGCGGCACGATGGTGACAAAAGGCAGCGCCAGCCTGACGGCAGGCCGTCTGGACAACCGCGGCAGGCTGATGGCGGATAGCCTGGCGCTGCGCGGCGATACGCTCAGCAACGGCGGGCTATGGCAGGGCAGCACGCTGCTGGACGCGCAGGCGACGGACGCCGTCACGCAGACATCGTCCGGTAAGGCCCTGAGCGGCGGCGATCTGCTGCTCAGTGCGCGCGATCTGAACAGCGACGGCACGCTGCAGGGCAATCGCGTACAGATCGACGCTGAGAGCTGGCAGCATCAGGGCTCGCTGCTGAGCAGCGGCAATCTTACGGCGTCAATCAGCGGCGCGCTGCGCAACGGCGGCGAGGTGATGTCGCAGGGCGCTTCGCTGATTACCGCGCAGGATGCCGAAAACAGCGGCTCGCTGCTGGCAGAAAAAGCGATGACGCTGCGGGGCGGCGCGCTTAACAACGGCGGCACCGTGCAGGGCGAGACGCTGACCATTACGCCCGCCAGCGTCACCAATCAGGGCAGCCTGATTGGTCTGCAGTCGCTGACGCTGGGCCCGGCCGCAGCGGTGCGCGGCCTGCGCCTGCTGGCGGTACAGGCGCAGCCCGCGCGCGTCTTGATCAATAACCCCGGCGGGCAGCTGCTGACGCAGGGCACGCTGAGCATTACCGGCGACAGCGTCACCAATAACGGGACGTGGCAGGGGCAGCAGATCCTGCTGAACGCCGCGAGCCTCGCCAACGGCGGCGCGATCCAGAGCGCCGACACCCTGCAGCTCAGCCTGCGCGACCGGCTCTCATCCTCGGCGGGCAGTAAAATCACCGCGAACGGCGCCGCCGCGCTCAGTGCGCTCAACCTCAGCAATCAGGGAGAGTGGATAGCGAAAAACCTGACGCTGAACGGCAGCACCTTAGATAACGGCGGAGAGATTTCCGGCGTTAACGGGCTGACAACCCTGCTCGGCAACACGCTGACGCAGCAGCAGAACGGCGCGCTGCTGAGCGGCGGTCGGCTGGAACTGCAGGCCGCCGACGTCAATAACGCCGGACGGGCGCAGGGCGCGGATCTGATCATGACCACCGGCGCCGTCACTAACAGCGGGCGCCTGCAGGGCGACAACAGCCTGCTGCTCACCGCCGGCGGCCGCGTCACCAACGAGGGCAGCGGCACGCTGCTGAGCCAGAGCGGACTGACGCTCACCACGCCGGAGCTCTATAACTACGGCCTGATTCAGGGCGCGAACAGCCGCCTAACCGCCACCAGTTCGGCAACCAATACCGGCAGAGTGCTGTCGGCCGGGGAGCTGACGCTGAACGCGCCGCAGCTGACCAACAGCGGCTGGCTGCAGGCGACGCAGCTGACGCTGAATGCGACGAATGCCAGCAACAGTGGCACGCTGCTGGCCGACGGGCAGGGCACGCTGACCGGCGCGCAGCTGCAAAACCAGGGCACCGCGCAGGGCGGTAGCCTGACGGTGAACTACGCGCAGCTCACTAACAGTGGAACGCTGCTGGGCGTCAGTCAGCTTAACGTGAAGGCGTCGCAGGTGACGCAGCAGGCGACCGGCAGACTCTTCAGCGGCGGCAACCTGCTGCTGGAGAGCGGCGGCTTCGATCAGCTGGGTCAGGTGGTGGCGCTCGGCGACGCCGCCCTGAACCTGATTAACGGCTTTACCGCCAGCCACACGCTGGCGGCGGGCAACCGGCTCAGCATCAGCAGCAACGGCGCGATCGATAATCAGGGCACCCTGCAGGGCCAGGCGCTGACGCTGAGCGCGGGCGGCGATTTGACCAATAACGGCCAGATCACCACCGGGAGCGGCGACAGCAGCCTGAACGGCAACCGCATCACCCTGAACGGCAGCGGCACGTTACAGGGCGGCGGCAACGTCAGCCTGAACAGCCGCAGCGACATCACGGTCAATGGTTTTACCGGTACGCTGGGCAGTCTGACCCTGAGCTCGCCGGGCAGCATCGTCAACGCTGCGCTGATTTATGCCGGGCAAAACCTGGCGCTCTACGCGAACAGCATCCGCAACCAGCGCGGGGATATGCTGGCGGGCAACAGCCTGTGGATGCAGGGCGATGCGGCGGGGAATGCTAATGGCGAGGTGATTAATACGTCGGGCACCATTGAGTCGCAGAATGGCGATATCAATATCAGGACCGGGCATCTGCTGAATACGCGGGATGGGTTGCAGGTTCAAGAGAGCACAAAGCAAATCAATACTGTCTCGGGGATAGGTAACGCTTCAATTAATTTGCCCCATACGCAAATGGCGGATGGAACTTGGGGTTATTACTCGAAAACAGGTATACATCAGACAGGTCCATGTAATGGTCATGGTGCCTGTAATTACAATAAAGTTACAAATTACTACTATGCGCCTTTCGCCGATTACGCAACTCAAAAGTTTGCTATTTCGGAAACGAACGTCAGTGTCGTTTCAAAAGGCAGCGCTGGGCGTATATCGGCCGGTAATGATTTGATTATCTATGCAAATTCCCTTGAAAACCAAGCCAGCAATATTCTTGCAAATTATGATGTTTCACTCTTGGGTTCTCAGCTTAATAATCAGAGTTGGCAGGCAGGAAAAAAAACTGAAAACCTGGTTTATAAGTACGCTTTAAAGAACAGCAAAAATGCACCCACTTTAGCAACTACATCTTCTAACACTAAGGTACCTACTAAACCCAAAGTCGATACGATTTATTTTGAACTTGTTGGTCATGAGTCAACTTACACACCCGGCGACCTTTATCGTTCAGTGATTCAGGCTGGCGGCAACGTCAGCGCCAGCTTTAGCGGTGACATCAGCAACACTTCCACCACTGCGAATGCCGGGTGGACCGGCAATACCCTGACCGCACCAGTCGTTTCAGGGTTAGCCGCGCTAAACCAGATGGGGGCGACACAGCGCCAGACCTTAGCAGGCAGCAGCCAGGTCGCTGTAAACTCGCCTGCATGGCGGGATCAGTTACAGAATGCGTTACAGCAGATAAATGCTGGCGTGGCGCTGGATGGGACAACCCCGGGGGAAGCGTCCCTGACGCAACTGTCAGGTGCACAACAGGGCCAGGCTGCATTGGGTCATGCAGGTAATCTGGTAAAGGGCAATCTTACCCCCGCTTCCTTGCTGCGCAATACACCTGCAAAAGTCGATACCAGCGCTTATCCTCTTCCAGCCAGCAGCAACGGTTACTTTGTCGCGGGTGACAATAACAGCCCCTATTTAATTACTATTAACCCCAAACTGAACGGGCTGGGTCAACTCGACAGCAAACTGTTTGGCGATCTCAATACGTTACTAGGCAAACAGCCCGGCAGTGCGCCGACGGAAACCCGTCAGCAATATACCGACGTCAATACCTTCCTTGGATCGTCTTATCTGCTTGACCGGCTGGACCTCAAACCAGAGAGCGATTACCGCTTCCTTGGCGACGCGGCCTTTGATACGCGATACGTCAGCAATACGGTTCTGAATCAGACGGGCAGTCGTTATCTGCACGGCATCGGTTCGGATCTGGACCAAATGCGCTATCTGATGGATAACGCAGCGGCGGCACAGCAGTCGCTGGGCCTGCAGTTCGGCGTATCGCTAAGCGCCGATCAGGTGGCTGCGCTGGATAAAAGCATTATCTGGTGGGAAGCGACGACAATTAATGGCCAGACGGTGATGGTGCCGAAAGTTTATCTGTCATCTAAAGATGCCGAAATGAATAACGGCAGCGTGATTGCAGGCAACAACGTCACCTTATCCAGCGGCAATATCGTCAACGATGGCAGTACGCTGACGGCAAAAAATGGCATGGCCGTCGACAGTCAGAACCGTATTGATAACCTCAGCGCCGGACTTATCAGCGCAGGCGGTGACCTGCAGCTCAGCGCGCTTGGCGATATCAATAATGTGAGTTCAGCCATACAGGGCAAAAAGGTCGCGCTTGAGAGCCTGGATGGCAGCATCAGCAGCATTACCACCTCGCAGCAGTGGAGCCTGGATGCAGGTACCAAATCGTTCAGCGAAACCCTCAACGGGCAGACTGCTTCAATAACCTCAATCGACGATCTGAGCCTGAGCGCCGGAAATAACATCGGGCTGACGGCAGCAAACCTCTCTGCGGGCGACGATTTGTTGCTCAATGCCTGGAACGATATCGCCATCAAGGGCAATCAGCAGATCGAAGGTCAGTCTCAGGGCGGTGAAAAGGTAGGCTGGTATAAGACCGAAAAAACCAGTGCTCAAACGGTGAGTAATGTCGGCAGTCAGATAAAGGCTGGTGGTAACCTGGCGCTAAACGCGGGACATGATCTGAGCATCACCGCCAGTTCGCTTGCAGGCAAAGGTGACACTTCCCTGGCGGCAGGCAACGATGTGAATCTGAACAGCGCCGCTACCAGCCAGAACCGCAGCAAAGGAAATAAAGAGTCGCATACCTCTGACGTTGACCGCACAGCCATAACCAGCGGCGGCGACCTTTCGATCTCAGCCGGACGCGATCTCACTAGTCAGGCAGCCGCAATCGTTGCAGACGGCGATGTCGGGCTGCAGGCCGGACGCAATATCAACCTGAACGCGGAAGAGAGCCGAACCGGCAACAGCGAACGCGGCAGCAAAAAAACCGTTATTAATGAAACGGTACGTCAGCAGGGCACCGAGATTGTCAGCGGCGGCAGCGCTACGCTGGTGGCTGGAAACGATATCACCAGCCAGGCAAGCACTCTCACCGCGAACAACGATCTGGCGCTGCAGGCTGGTCACGACGTGAATATCACGACCGCCACGGAGAGCGATTACGCCTACAAAGAAGAGACGAAAACCAAAAAAAGGCTGTTCAGCAAAAAGACCACACACACCATCAGCGAAGAGAGCGACACTGCTGAAAAAGCCTCGCAGCTGAGCGGCGATCGCGTTTCAATCATCGCGGGCAATGACCTGACGGTGAAAGGATCCTCAGTGATTGGCGAAGGCGATGTGGGCCTGAAAGCCGGGAACGATCTTACCATCGCGGCGGCTACCGATACCCAAACCAGCTATCGCCTGAGCGAAACCAAAAAGAGCGGCATGTTCAGCGGCGGCGGCCTTGGCGTGACCTTTGGCAGCGCCTCCACGAAACAGCAGCTGAAGCAGGACGGTACCACCCAGAGCCAGAGCGCCAGTACCATCGGCAGCACCGGCGGCAACGTGACGTTGGTTGCCGGTCAGGATGCGCGCGTGGCAGGTTCCGACGTCATCGCGAAGCAGGATATCAGCCTGGCTGGCGGATCGGTTACTATCGATCCCGGTAACGACACGCTGACGCGACGCCAGAGCTATGAGCAGAAGCAGAGCGGCCTGACGCTGCAGCTCACCAGCCCGATCACCGACGCGCTGCTGAGCCTGGGCTCGCAGGCAAAAGAGGCCAGCCAGGCGGGGGACGATCGCCTGAAGGCGCTTAACGCCGTGAAGATGCTGGAAAGCGGCTGGGCGATGTCAGACGCGGCCAGAGATTCTGCCTCGGCGCTGGCTAATGGCAAAATAGACGATGTCGGCATTAAAATCGCGCTTAACGTCGGGTCCAGCAAGAGCAAATCCTCATCGGAATACAGCAGCAATACCGTCAGCGGCAGTTCGCTCAGCGGGGGCGGTAGCGTTGCCGTCGTCGCCACCGGCGCGAACGGCGCCAGCGGCGATCTGACGCTGGCAGGCAGCGGTATCACTGGCAAAGAGGTAACGCTGGCCGCCGCGCACGACCTGAACCTGGTCGCCGCCAGCAACCATACCGAACAGAAGAGCAGCAACAAATCGTCCGGCTGGAGCGCCGGGGTGCATGCCGCCATCGGCAAAGAAACCGGCTTCGGCGTACAGGCCAGCGGCTATATGGCCAGCGGCGGTGAGAACGGCGACAGCACGACCCACGTCAACAGCCGCGTCAACGCGAAGAATAACCTGACGCTCAGCAGCGGCAACGACACGCTGCTCTCCGGCGCGCAGGCGCTGGGCAGCAGCATCAGCGTTAACGCAGGCAATAACCTCACGCTTACCAGCCTGCAGGACACCGATAACTATCAGAGCAGGCAGCAGAGCGCCAGCGGCGGCTTCAGCTTCACCTGGGGCACGGGCGGTTCGGCCGGGCTGAGCCTCAGCAAGAGCAGGATAAACAGCGAGTACGCCAGCGTCGGCGACCAGAGCGGGCTGTTTGCGGGCGACGGCGGCTATGACATCTTTGCCGGCAACCATGCGCAGCTTAACGGCGCGGTCATCGCCTCCACGGCGGATGCGGCGAATAACCGCCTGTCTGCCGGCACGCTGGGCTGGGAGAGCCTTGATAATCACGCCTCCTACCGCGCCAGCAGCGCCTCCTTCGGCATCAGCGGCGGCTATAACAGCAACAATGCGCCGGGCAGCCAGTTTGCGGGCGGGGCGCTGCCGACCTTTGTGAATATGAGCGGCAGCGCCTCCGGCACCACGCGTTCGGCGGTGGCGGACGGTACGATTACGGTGCGCGACGCTCAGCATCAGGCGCAGGACGTGACGGGCCTCAGCCGCGACACGGAAAACGCCAATGGCCGCATCGACAAGATTTTCGACAAGGAGAAAGTCAGCAACCAGATGGCGTTTGCGCAGGGCGTCCAGCAGCTGGCAGGAAACGTTGTCGGCGACGTGAAGGCGTGGAAGCTGGATGCGGCCGCGAAAGAGACCTCAGAGCGCCTGCTTAAAGAGCATCCTGACTATGCCCGCCTCACGCAGACCCAGCTCAGCGCAATCGTGCAGAGCGACCCGGGCTACAAAGCGGCGGCGGCGCAGTGGGGCACGGGCGGCAGTTATTCGATGGCGATGACCGCGGTGGCGGGCGCGCTGGGCGGGCTGAGCGCCAGCAACCTGGGTGCCGCAGCGGGCGGGGCGATGGCGCCGTACCTCGCTAACGCCATCAAAAAGGCCACGACAACCTGGGATGCTCAGGGTAATCCGCACACCGACGTGGTGGCGAACACCATGGCGCATGCGGTCGCGGGCGCGGTGCTGGCGCAGATAGCGGGCGGGAGCGCGGCGGCAGGCGCAGCGGGGGCGGCAGGCGGAGAGCTGGCGGCGAAAGCCATCGTGGCGGTGATGTATCCGGGCACGGACATCCGCGACCTGACGGAGAGCCAGAAGCAGACGGTGAGCGCGCTGAGCCAGATGGCGGCCGGGCTGGCGGGCGGGATAGCGTCGGGTACGGCGCTGGGTGGCGGGACCGGGGCGGGGGCCGGGAAGAATGCGGTTGAGAATAACTTCCTGAGCGTGACTCAGCTTGATAACTTCGCGCAGAAAGCCAGGACGTGTGAGGGTGCAGCCTGTCAGCAAGTGATTCATGACATGGTAGATACCAACCTGAAACAGCAGAAGGAAATGCTGGAGTTCTGTAGCAGCCAACCTGATAAATGTGGGAATAAGTATGGTTATCTGGTTGAGCAATGGGAAGTGTTCGATAAAGTCATCAAGCAGTTGGACGCTGACGGCAAGTTACCTAATGAGTTCAAGAACTACTTTTCCGCAGTGTACAGTTCCAGTATGGAAGCCGAAGGGACCGTTGCCAATTTAGGGTGGCAACAGAAGTTCGAGGCCCTTGGACTGGACAAGGATACAGCGGCAGCGATGGCGGCTACTGTGCCTGCAATGATTGCAGCGAAAGGACCAAAAGGAAGTGCAATACCTGTTCCTACTCCAACAAAAGCCAGCAATGGATTGGTTTATCAATCGAATTCCAAGCATACATTAGGTGGTGAAGGTAACAGGCCTAATGCAGGTATTGAACCTAAAAATTCTCTAACCATTTTCGAAAGTTCTGTACCTTTAACAATAAAAGGCAGGGAACATAAAGCACGATATGCGTTAGACAGTAATGGTAATGTGCATAGATTTTCACCAGACAATATTGGTAGTTATCACTGGTCAGGAAGTACCGCCGACCAACGAAATAAGCTAGAACTACCAAATGACGTTAAAGCCGCCCTAAGAAAGCAAGAAGGATGGAAGTTAAAATGATCATTGGAAACGCACTAGAGATAGCAATTCAAGTAGAATACATTATCCCACTAAATTCACCAAGTGGCCTTTTTAATTTCATAATAGATGATGTCCTTATTCCGGGGAAAGGGGCGTCAATAGATCTTTACACGGTGATATCATCACTCAAGGCTAGTTTGGATTACCATTTAAATTCAGGGATTCAAGATATCGGCGATATAAAATTAGAGGAGTTAGATTTCTCAGATGGAGCTCCAGAAAACATAATCTGGCTGGATAGTGGTGAATTGTCTGACTATGGCTGTGTGTTTTGGCTGGGATTTAATGGTGAAGAAGAAAGGTTTTTTTATTCAGTAGATTATGAAATAACTATAAAGGAAAAAAGGTATGCTCGAGGAACTATTGAAAAACTAATTAATAGTCTACCATCCCCTGAAAAGCTCAAAATAAAAAAAATTAACGATATAGCATCCATTACAGATTTTGATTATTCATATAAAGTTCAGAATTTATCGTTAACATCGGCCAATGGCCGGAGTTCTTCGTTCTAAGCCCAAAATTTTCCCCCTTTCCGACTTGCGCCGTAAGTGCCGCAGGTGAACACTATTGTAACTATCTGAAATAACGTGCAAAAGAAGGGTTCGTGATGGTCATGTGCGTCGGCAAGAGTTGTTGTTGATAATCACTCGCTGAGCGCAACGCAGTCTCTGGCTTTTGATAAAGAGCTGTCTGATTGCCGGAAATCTGGTGGTGACTGCCAGGCTGTTATCGATAAGTGGAGAAAAATTAATGATAAGCAAAGCGCAGAAACTGATCAGAAGCTGAAAGATAGTCCGCTGGAGGCTGTAATTGTTGACAAAGAAATAGCTCAGGGCGGTATTGAAATGACGGAGCGTCCCGGGTGGTTGGGCAATATTCCCGGCGTGGACGTGATGACCAGTGAGAAGCCAAAGCCTACGTCCAGCAGTGGAACGGTCAGGATCTGGCAAATATTGATGTAAACAGTCCTCAATGGATGAAGTATGCGTCGTTTGCTTCAAACCCTGAGAATCAGGCAGCGGTGGCTTCGCTGGGACTACTTGCGAAAGATCTGACTGCTGCTGCTGTTTCGTTTATGAGTCGGAATACAGCGACAGCAACAGTCAGCGCTGCTGAAGTCGGCATGAAATGGGGCCAGGGCAATATGAAGCAGGGAATGCCTTGGGAAGATTATGTTGGTAAATCTCTGCCTGCTGATGCTCGTTTACCGCTGAACTTTAAAACCTTCTTTTATTATGATGGTGCGACTAAAACAGCAGTGAGCGCCAAATCAATGGATACGCAGACGATGGAGAAGCTGGCAAATCCTAATCAGGTATACAGTTCTATCAAAGGGAACATAGATGCCGCTGTTAATTTTAAAGGATATACACTATCTAATACCCCTTTAACACCGGGCATGATTGCTAATAAAGAAGTTCAATTAGCTATACCAGCTAATACTAAAAAAATGCAGTGGACAGAGATAAATAGAGCCATTGAATATGGTAAATCTCAGAGTGTTAAAGTAACAGTAACGCAGGTGAAATAATGAAATTTAATAAAGATCAGGATTATTGGGCTAGCTGTTATTACACCAATAAATTTTTGCTGATTGAAACTCAATCAGGGCTTGGGAGAACCAGTATGGATCCCCTCTTTCCCCCTCATTTGTTATCACCTGATGCTGATGAACAGTGTGCTGGTGAAACTATTTTACGAGCTTTATCCAATAGTCGGACACTGAATAATTTAGAGGATCGGGTTGCTTTTTTTGACCTTGAAAAAGTTAAAGAGAAATACGCGATCTGGATCTCAATGTTGATAAATAAATACGGCTACAAAACTAAACGCTCCTTATTCAAAGATATGAATCATTGCATTATTCATTATGTAAATGAGGTTATTACGATATCACCTATGCGCCATGAAAAACTGGAGGCTTGGGAAGGTCTTGAACAATCTGAAAATGTTATTTTATCAGCAGATAATTCCCCGGCCGAAATCGGCGCAGGACTGCGGTTAGCCCTCAGCCGCTGTAAAGGTTAGGTCAAGATCCCGGTTCGTACCGGGATCTTTTTTTCAGCAGATCACTCCCCAGCCAGGTGGATAATCAGCTGACCCGCAGCCGGGATCACCTCGATCTACTAACCGGTCTCAAAACCTGGCGCCACCATCTAGCGGACATAAGAGTAACAGATGGCGACGGCTTAAACTCCCATTGACCCCAGATATAGCCCACGATGTAACGGCGGGTTAAAGGCGTAACGGACCTCAGCCGCGACACGGAAAACGCCAACGGCCGCATCGACAAGATTTTCGACAAGGAGAAAGTCAGCAACCAGATGGCGTTTGCGCAGGGCGTCCAGCAGCTGGCAGGAAACGTTGTCGGCGATGTAAAAGCGTGGAAGCTGGATGCGGCCGCGAAAGAGACCTCAGCGCGCCTGCTTAAAGAGCATCCTGACTATGCCCGCCTCACGCAGACTCAGCTCAGCGCAATCGTGCAGAGCGACCCGGGCTACAAAGCGGTGGCGGCGCAGTGGGGCACGGGCGGCAGTTATTCGATGGCGATGACCGCGGTGGCGGGCGCGCTGGGCGGGCTGAGCGCCAGCAACCTGGGCGCGGCAGCGGGCGGGGCGATGGCGCCGTACCTCGCTAACGCCATCAGGAAAGCCACGACAAGCTATGACGCCCAGGGTAACGCGCACACCGACGTGCTGGCAAACACCATGGCGCACGCGGTCGCGGGCGCGGTGCTGGCGCAGATAGCGGGCGGCAGCGCGGCGGCAGGCGCAGCGGCAGGCGCAGCGGGAGCGGCAGGCGGAGAGCTGGCGGCGAAAGCTATCGTGAAGGTGATGTATCCGGGCACGGACATCCGCGACCTGACGGAGAGCCAGAAGCAGACGGTGAGCGCGCTGAGCCAGATGGCGGCCGGGCTGGCGGGCGGGATAGCCTCGGACTCGGCGCCAGGAGGCGGGACCGGGGCGGGGGCCGGGAAGAATGCGGTTGAGAATAATTATCTTAACAGCACGGAGAAGAGCCGCCAGACAGAACTCAATCACAAGCAGAATCTGACGCCGCAGGAGGAGAAGCAGCGAGACGCGCTGAATCGTAAGGATTTGGAAAGCGATCTGGCGGTTTATCTGGCCTGTAATGACAAGGGGGGAGACTGTCAGGCAGAAAGAGCGAAAGCGAGGGATGCGCAGGATACTTATTTCAATCAGACATACCAGAATCCGAAGGAAGCGCAGGCAGGCTATCAGCAGATACAAAATCTGTTGAACTCTACCGATCCAAATGCGAAGGAAGTATTCAGTATCCTGGAAGGCTATACAAAAGGATTTATGGCCATGGGGTACACGGAGGAGGAGTCCAGAGCTCGGGCAGGGGTTTATGTCGGAACGGTGTATGCCGCAAGTGGTATAAGCGGTGTTCTGGCCTCCGGGTCACTGGTTAAACAGTTTGGGAAGGATGTTGCTCCTGCTGTGAAGCCTGGAAGCTCAGCGCAGGGAGGAAAAGGTCCTGTGTATGTAGAAGAACCTCCTTTTAACCCTTCTGGAACAGGCGGAGCTGCGCAACCGTGGTCGACTAAAGGGCGTATGAAATATGTAGAACTTCCAACCCAAGGGAAAATACGTTTTGTTCCAGATAGCAATTATTCCCCAAGTAACCCGTTACCGAGAGGGCCAAATAATGGTTATCTTGATAAATTTGGTAATGAATGGGTAAAAGGCCCGTCTCGCACAGCAGGGCAGGCTTTTGAATGGGATGTTCAGCTATCCCCCAAAGGTAAGGCTCAGCTCGGTTGGGCAACAAGAGATGGTTCTCATTTAAATATATCTCTTGATGGGAGAATTACTCATAAATAATTAGAGGCGTATTTATGGAAAATAAAATTGGGTTTTATCAAGAGGTAAAAATATCTCCTGATTGCAAAGAAAAAAACAAGAGATATGCAGGTAAAAAAGGTGGAGTTATGGGGGTCAGTGAAGAAGGTGGGATACTTTATGGGTACTCAATAAAACTCTATGACGAAGAGTATCTTTTATCTTTTGATAAAGATGAAGTTATCCCAACAGGGAAGCAGCTTACGCAAGACGATTTTTATTAACCCAAGCAAAAACCCCGGCCTCTGAGCCGGGATTTTACTTTATACACCAGCCAGTTAGCGCCTTACCGCTGTGGCTTGCCGATCACTTCGATCAGCTCCGTGACCTGTTTTTGCTTGCGGGCGGAGACCTTACAGACCCGGCGCAGCGTCTGCATGATCTCCGGCTCGGGCGGCGGAGCCGTGAGCGGCTCCTGAGCGGTCAGCACCAGGCAACCGGGCATCACCCGCACCTTGAGCGGTGTACCGGTCTCAAACCCCGCATCATCCAGCCATCCACCCTTCAGCGTGATGGAGGTGGCCTTGTTGTGGGTCTTCCAGTGGCGGGTGTAACCCACGGTATAACGAGGGGTTTTTAACTCCGGGGCTTCAGTTGCGACAACTTCTGGCTTAGTATCGTGTTCAGCCATAATAACTACCTCAGTTAGTTGTTGTGGTCGTTGCTCTAGTTAAG
>NZ_JAUZUX010000017.1:0-117167 GCF_031844285.1 Enterobacter sp. BRE11 | reverse complement strand
TAAGCACCTCAAAATCACCATCATACACTAAATCAGTAAGTTGGGAGCATTACCCGTCGTGCCTGTCTGCTCTACTGCGAAATCAATAATCGCTTTAGCCGCTTCTGTTGCATAGCCTTTACCGTTCTGTTCCGGGACAAGCCGCCAGCCAATCTCTAAGGGGGCATTCTCCGCGTTTGCCAGGTGCTGGAGGCATGCTGCGCCAACAATATCTCCGGAAGCCTTTTCTTTGATAGCCCACCACGAAAACCCGTACTTATCCCAACGGGCCTGTACACGCCTGATACTTTCCCAGGTTTCTGCTGGTGTTTTAACTATTCCCTTATTGATACAACGCATCACGCCGGAATCGTTATCCATCACCCGCAAACCCTTGTAATATGAGCCATTAAAGGGTTCAAGCCTTAAACGCGCAGTTTCTAAATCCATCTGACACCCCTTTTTACGTGCCGGCGTTAACTGGATGACCGACTCTCTATCAATCAACGTATCAAGCTGTAAGGAACGTCAGCTACCGGCACAGAGCTGACATGGACGAAGCCAGGTTCGCTTTGAGCGAGAAGCGACGTTGCTAATATCAAGGTGAATTAATCAACGGGGGTGCAGGTCAGGCGAAAAGAAGCTTTTCCGGCAAGACCAGCAGCGCTAGCGCGCACGCTCAATGTGCAACACGGTAGGCTTTCCGTTATGGGCTATATCAACATAATGCTGTTGTTTAATCCCGTGCTTATAGGGTGTGATAGCCTCACAGTAAGGGCAGCATCCTTGCGCCTCTTTACCTGCTATTTCGACGACGTAACGATCATCCAGATCGATGACTTCACCCTGCAAACCTCCGATGTGCATCACTTCTACTTTCGGCATTATCAGCCCTTTTTCATCACCATCTTGCCAGTGGTGTTATCAATCCGATAATGCACGATAGAACCATCAATGATGCGCCTGACAACCTCGCGGGCGGTATCCAGCGGCACCGAAAACCACTCGTTAGGGTGATAGGCTTTACCGTTCTTACCGGTGAGCGTCACCTTCAGGCGCTGTGAGTGCAAAAACCCGTGGATCAGCGTCTCAAACTTATTGGGGTTGAGGTTGTAACACTCCATAGAAGCCAGGATTTTGACCGGAGACTCTAAAAACGCCGCATCGTTAATCGCGTTCTTTGTCCGTTCCTCTACGGTCAATTCCGTATAGCCAATCTTGATGAGGTTCGGTATTGCCAACAGTACCGGATTGTCACTTTTTGTTGTCACAATGTAGATCTGGCCAGAGCGCTTATCTTTGTGAGTAATGTTATTGAATGTCTCACTAACAGAATCCCCATCCCGGATGATGCGACGGCCAGTTTCCTCTTTGAAAAGTCGCTTTGCCAGAGATCGCAGCAGGTGATTCGACTCAGTACCATTTTCAAAAATCAGACGTAAGCGAGGGTTATAACGTCCGTCTTTTTCTTCGCGATACTCACCAATTTCATCAACAATGCAAATCACACCATCCATGATAAACGCATCACCAGTCTGAACCTGGGAACCTTTGACAAATCGAATGGCGCTTGCCTTTCCAGACTTGAGATCGTCATGCAGCTGATTGAATGTTGATTCAAACTGGTAAAAGTCTTTGCATACCCGGCGTTGCGCCACTTCATCGGGATCAGCTGACTTGTTAAATTCAACATTCACCGAATTCAGAATACTGGTGTCACCTAAGTCAAATTCTGCGAAGGCTTCGCTCGCAAAAATGTCATCCAGCGAGGTGACTTCTTCAATTGCTGCTTCGCCAGCCTGCACGGCAGCATGAGTCTCACCTAAATCGCCTTCAAGTTCCGCGAGATTCGGCAGCAAGCCATGACGGTCAAAAGGGATTAGCAAAGGCTGCATGCCATGATTTTGCTGATATCCCCTTAAACGGCGAGTGAGCTGCTTCTCACGCAAATCACCGTCGCTGGATGGTAAGCGGCCGTGCTGATCCACAAACGCGCTGATTTCTTCAAATTTCGCCATTTCTGGTGAAGATGAATAGCTACTTTTTTTTGCCTCAACATTCAGTAATCCAAACTCATCATCACTGCTGAAAATGTCGGCCAGGGAAGGGCGCGAAGCGCCCTTGTTTTTATGATGTGAGAAAGCCATTACTCAGCACCATTTGCGGCTTTGGCCTGAGCCTGAAGCTGCTCAGCCTTTTTACGCTTAACGAATGACAGCGCATCACCCAGGCGACGCTCAAAGGCATCAGCCGCTTTCACTGAAGGCTCACGACCTTTATCGCGGCGAAACTCCAGTACGTGCTTCCAGAGCACAATCGCTTCTTCCTCAGTCATGGTTGATCGCATGCCAGTGACGGTGTCCTGGATGGTTTGCAAAACATCGGTAGTCACCGCTTTAGACAGAATTTCGTAAGCGCCCTGGAAAGGGTTAACCTGGCGGATCAGGTCAACATTGAGATTTTCGATGTTGATAAACTTGCCGCCAATGTTAACGAACTCGCGATTCCCTTTTACCTCACCGTTATTGACTGGCAGTGCTTTAGGCTTGAATGTCTCGGCCTGGCCTTTCCCGTCAATGATAATGGCGCCAGCCGGTAAATCTGCCTCGTTAACCACGCCACCAGTAGACTGAACGACCATCGACGTGTGAACAGCCTCAGCAACGGTCTGAACTTCGTCTGCGTCCATATCTGGATACATCTTCTCGATCACTTTCGGGATCTCCACCAGTTCCAGCACTTCCTGGCTAGGGTCGTTGGTCACTGCGGGTGCAACCACTTCCGGCTTTTGAAGAATCGCGGCTTTAATGTTGTCCATGTTCTCCAGAGCCTTAATTACTTTGTCTGATACCGGCGAGCTGATGTCATCGATAACAACCGTACCAGGCGCGGCCTGTTCATCAGGCATCATGCGTGAGCGAGGCTTAAAGGTGATGGAAGGTGCCAGCACTTGCTCCATCAACAGTGAAACGGTGATCGCTTTAAGCATGTTGTTCACAGAGACCTTAACGTCATCGTCTTCAGCGTCTGGCTGGGCAATCAGGTTGGTGAACTGCGCATGCGATTTGCCTTCAGAGTCGCGAGTGGCGCGGCCAATGATCTGAATGATTTCCGTAAGCGAAGAGCGATAGCCGATAGTCAGAACGTGCTCACACCAAGGCCAGTCGAACCCTTCTTTCGCCATGCCCAGGGCAATGATGATGTCCATATCATCGCGATGCTTCACATTACGAAGGTAGTTCTGAACCTCAAGGCGCAACGGATTATCATCAACCAGGTCAGCAACCTTAAGCAGTCGGCCAGTCTTATCCTGAACGGTGATGATGCCGGTCTGCATATCCTTAGAAAGGACCTTCCCGATAGCGTCCAGGATGTAATCGACTTCTGAATACTTATCCTTTGTGGACTCGATCGAATTCACATTAGGGATGTGGATGATCGTTTTCTTTGAGGTATCGAGCACTTCGTGGATCGCGTCAAAATAGCGTCCCGTGTAGAAGTGGTATCCAATGCCTAGGGATTTCAGGTATTGATAGCCGTTCAGCTGCTCATAGTACGAATACGTCACCTGAGTGAACTTCTCTTCATCCTCGGGCAGCAGGATAGGGACAGCATCACCACGGAAGTACGATCCAGTCATTGCCACGATGTGAGCGGTGGATTCGGCCATAAGACTATCAATCATCGCGCCTAAACGGTTTTCTTCACCGGCTGATGCATGGTGGAATTCGTCGATGGCCAGCAACATGCCATCAAAATCAGATGGCGAAAGCTGCTGGAAGGCAAAGCGCAATGTGGCATGGGTACAGACCAGCGTTTGGGCTGATGGGTCATGCATGAAGTTGACGAACGCTGAAACCTTTTGGCTTTCGCTGCCTGGAATACACAGGTTATTGCTCGGCAACACGGTCCAGTTAGCAAAGAAACCGCCGCTTTTCAGGTCAGTGTCTCTGAACGAGCCGCCAATGCTCATCTCAGGCACAGCCACGATGACCTTTTTCACTCCCTGGTTATGGAGCTTATCCAGTCCCAGGAACATCAGCGCGCGGGATTTACCTGATGCTGGTGGTGCTTTCAACAGAAGGTATTGTGCATTGCGAGCCTCAAAGGCACGAGCCTGCATCTCACGCATGCCCATGCTGTTCAGATTAGAGCTTTTGCCGGTCTGCTTATAATTAACTGTCAATAAGTCCGTCATTATTTTGACCCTTCAGTAATGAGGTTTCCATAACATGTAATCAGATGCGACTGCCGCTCAGCAGCATCTAGGAAAGGTTTGTCTCGATATAATTTATCTACTGCACGATCCAAAGCCTTATGGGCCTTGCGCAAGGTTTCTGGCATTTTTTCTGGATCATAAAGTTCGGCCAAATTTTTTCCAGGGTAATCTTCACGAACCATCAAAACTTCCTCGGCAAGAGATTCGATGTTCTTAGTTTGTTCATAATCAACTATTGGCCAAGGGAATGTGTTATAAACAACCGACGAAGAATAGCGATAATCACTTTTCAGTCTGCCGGCTACAAGACGCATCCAATCATTGTGCATTAACGACATAAGAATGCCGAATTCATAAAGTGAACCGCCGGGAATAATATAATTGGCATTTGTAGCAATGGTATCCGTGTCAAAGAATCCCATTGGGATATAGTTTCGTCTTTCAGATGACACAGCAGGAATTAAGATATAGTTACCTGACTTAGGCTGACTAATCTGCATATATAAATGGGGTTTCTCAGCCATTTTTAATGCCGCAGCATGCCCAGCCTTAATGCGAAGATCGCGGATAAGATTGATTCTTCTTGTAATTTCAGGTATTTCATTTAGATCTTCCTTTGTGGCATCTCGCAGCCAAAGAGTCCAGCGTTCTTTTCCATTGAGAAACTCAGCAGCGCCAAGGGCTTTTTTAATCCACCTCTTAGATTTTGGTTCAGCTTTGATCAGTGCTTCCATCTCATTACGATCAAGGAACAAATTTCCCCCATCGGTTGGTTTGTTACCAAATAGCAATGGTGGGATTTCTTTGAAAAAAGGTTTAGGTATAGGCTTAATAACTACATTGCCACCTTCAACAAGATAAGGGCTTATGTTAGTTACTATTTTACTATGCCACTCCCCATCAACATTTTGAAACAATCGACGAGATTTTGCAGTCGAAGATAGGCCAATAATAATGACATGGACAGCTGCTTTATCTCTAGCATTATTTGCCCAAGAGAATGTTGGATATGCAAAATGAATATTAAGGCCAGCTGTGAATATTGGCTCCCAGAGCGTAGAAACCTGTTCGCCTTGACAAATCGAATTTGTAGAAACTAAAGCCATTTCTGCTTTCGAATTCTTGATATATTGGGCACCCTTCCAAAACCATGATGCAACATAATCAAGATAACCAAGAGCTTTGAAGCCTTTAAATGTTTCTAGCATATCAGATTTTTGAGCTTCGGATCTTCCAGTCGTTCCTAAGAATGGAGGGTTTCCAATTAAATAAACTTCATCGTCAGCACTTTTATTGCAAACTATTTGCCAATCAACTTGGAGACTATTTTCATGATGGATCTTGCCGCTATCACGCAATGGCAATGCTGGTGGTGCATAACCAAATTCTTTTTCCCATTGACTATTCAGTTGGTGCTCAGTCAGCCAGAGTGAAAGACGGGCGATTTCGCATGCAAAATCGTCAATCTCAATGCCATATAGGTTGGAAAGAGAAAGATTAGGCAGATGAATTGATTGCGGGTCTAATTCACGCATGGCGCGCACGATTTCCATCTCCAGCTTACGTAATTCCCTGTAAGCGATGATGAGAAAGTTACCTGAACCACATGCAGGGTCGAAAATTTTGATCTTCTGGATACGGACATGCAGCTCGGTCAACTTACGTTCGCTCTTACGCGCCTTCTCAAGCTCAGCATACAGCTTGTCTAGAAAAAGCGGCTGAATAACCCTCATGATGTTCGAAACGGATGTGTAATGCTGTCCAAGATTTCCACGCTGGTTTTCGTCAATTACAGCTTGGAACATCGAACCAAAAATGTCTGGGTTGATTTCAGACCAGTTCATTGAACCGCAGTCAATCAGGATGCGGCGCGCTTTGCGGCCAAACTCTGGAATTAACTCATCAGCCTTGAACAAACCACCGTTGACGTATGGAAACGCCTGGAAATGATTAGGCAGGCTTTGACGTTTAGGTTCATTCGATTTCAGGTTCAATACGGCAAAGAGCTCAGTAAAGAACTGGTCTACATCTGAGCCATCTTCTTTCGTGTATGACTGAATAGCATTAGCCAGCTGGTTGCGTTCAAAAATGCCAGTGTCATCTGCGTAAAAACAGAACAGAAGGCGAGTTAAGAACACGTTGAGTGCATGAATGTCTGCTGGCTTTGAGAGGTCATTACGCTCGCGGATAAGATCGAACAATTCACCCATTTTTTCTGACGCTTTAACGTCAGCTGGGTGCTCGCTATGCATGACAGCTTTTTCGTAACCGGCTAAAGGTAGAAAGAAAGCATAAGCCTTATGCAGCTCGGTCATAGAAACATCAAGGCGCTCTTCAGCTGTAAGGTCGAAAGCAACGACGCGAGTGAAGTCGGTAGCAATCACAAAGCGAATATCGTTCTTGGCCACCGCATCCGAAGCTTTCAGCTTCGAAGCAACAACTTCAACGTCTTCCCCAGTTGCAACAGCAGAGAAATAAATTTTTTTCTTAACAGCAATGTCATTACCGGTTGCCACGTTTCTTGTATCGTCACTCCTGCGAAGGCGGGAAATCGTACTTTTTGAAAAGCCATAAGCGTCAAGGAAAGCAAAGATAAATTCTGATGGTTTAACGTTAGAACATGCCTGTTCCATAGATTCAATGATTCGGGCATGGGTGATGGCCATGTCACTACTCCTTGGGACATTCTTATTAATTATGAATTGAGAGGTACATTCAATACCGGTTTGAGCAATGAGATTACGCTTAAAAAAACAAACTCTCTATACTAAAACTCGGTTTTATCCACATAACGTTTTGATCCTACAGATGTCCTACATAAGCAGTTCTACGGAGAATCCTGAATTCGTCATTACATGCCTACTTCCGCTTTTGGCACAAAGCGGACGTTAGTATCAAAAACCTGATGGCCCCCTTCGGCTCCCCGGCGCTGCCGGGTCGTCGAGCCCCACTGCGCTAACCGGCAAAGCCGGTAAGCTCCGCCGGACCGCGATGCGTTCCGGGCCTTTCGGCTAGGGTCTGATGGCGAACGGCAAGGTCAACCCCAGCAGCGGGCTTGCGCCCGCGCGTTCACTGGCCACAAAAGGACGTGGCCGCTGAGGACCGGCCCGGCACCGTGGCGTGCCGTTCCGGGGCCGTGCCCTGTTCATCTCCCGCATTCTGTTTCGTTTCCCGGGTCCCTTCGCCGTGCAAAAACCTGGCACCCGGGCGTCTTCACGCAAGGGTCGCGCGCTAAACGGCGGCACCCGGTCCCTTCGGGCTGCGGCTTTGCCGTTTCCCCCTGCGTTCAGCCTGATGCCCGGTCGCCTGTTCTGCCCCCACGGCGACGGAACTCGGAGAAACATCACATGCAACCACACGGGAGACACAACATGTCACAGCAGAACGTCAACACCACGGCTTCAGAATCTAAAGAATCATCTCTTTTTCACTACCAGGGCGATCATGACGGAGCGGGGGAACTGCTGGGCGATAGCTTCTTTGCGCCGGTAGAGTCGGATCTGATTGATTCCCTGCTGGGACGTTATCAGCATACCCGGGCGAAAATTGAAACCATCGCCAGCATGGTGACCAGCGGTGAAAACGCGCCTGCGGTGGCGCACTTTATCAGCGGCAATCTGAGCAGCCGCCGGGGCTATTACGGACGCTCCGTAAGCGAGATGTTCAGCGTGTCGGGCGCGGTCGCGTCCCTGAATTCAGCATTCTGGCAGGAGGCGCTAGACCTGACGGACGTTTACCAGTACATGCCCAACGACCGGCGCAACGAGTGGAATGAGCAGATCCGCGAAATGGCCGCACCGGACTTTGAGGAGAAAACAGTCCGCGCCACGTTGTCTGAACTGCTGTTCTCGCGTGAGAAGTTTTTTGCAGAGCGCATAGACGGCATTTTTCGCAACCTGTCCGGGGAGCACGTCACCAACCGCCCGGAGGGATTTGGTAAGCGCATGATTATGGCGCGAGTGTACGACGAGTGGGGCGGCAACAACTACGATCGCACCGGCTACATTGATGACCTGCGCCAGGTAATCGCGAAATTCATGGGCCGTGATGCCACCAGCTACCGCACCACAGACAAAATTCTGCAGATCGCCCGCAAGCGTGCCGGAGAATGGCTGACCCTCGACGGGGGCGCGCTGCGCGTGAAAGCCTTTCTGAAAGGTACAGCACATCTTGAAATCCATCCCGATATGGCCTGGCGTCTCAATGACATTCTGGCGTTTCTGTATCCGGCGGCGATCCCGGCGGAGCACCGGCAGAAGCCGCGCACAAAGTCGAAGACCTTTAACCTGGCGTCGAACCTGCTGCCGTTCAGCGTGCTGAGTGAACTCAGCGAGCTGGAGATCGAGCGCACCGAACCGCAGCAGCGTAACCGCTGGGAAGAGCCACGGCAGCCGGTTACCACCAACCCGAATAACCGCCGCTTTAAGAACCTGATGAACTTCGATAAAGGCGTGCGCGCCGAGGCTGAAAAGGTGCTGATGAGCATCGGCGGAGTGAAGATGGCCAGAAACGCGTTTACCTGGTTTGAGTTCGACTACGACCCGACCGCGGCAATTCAGGATATTCAGCTGAGCGGCGCACTACCGGATCAGAAAACGCACCAGTTTTACCCGACAACCCAGGCGCTTGCTACGCAGCTGCTTGACGAAGTGAACATTCAGGAGGGAGAAACCTGCCTGGAGCCAAGCGCGGGTATGGGCGGACTCGCCGACCAGATGCCAAAAACATCGACCACCTGCGTGGAAATCTCACCGCTGCACTGCCGCGTACTGGAAGCTAAAGGGCACACCGTAATTGAAGGCGACTTTCTGCAGTGGGCGCAGGAAACCCGCCAGCGCTTTGACGTCGTGGTGATGAATCCACCCTACAGCGAAGGCCGTGCCGTGGCGCATCTGAATGCAGCCGCTGCGCTGGTAAAAGAGGGCGGCCGCCTGGGGGCGATACTGCCAGCGGGAATGGATAAAAAAAGCGTGCTGCCGGGCTGGGACTGCAGCTGGTCTGAACCTATGGAAGGCATGTTTGCAGGGACGGGGGTACGCGTGGTGCGACTCATGGCGTACAAGCCAGAATAACAGACAGAAAAAAGGCAGGGTGTTAACCCTGCCAGATTCCGCCCCTGGTATCTGCGACGAAGCCGGGGCATCAGAGAAACACTGACCACAGAACAGGAGATCAATGTGTCTACAGCGCAAACCTTAACACTGGATAATCAGACAGTAAATCCGGAATTAACCGGGACGCATGAGCCGGTGCGAATGGACGTTATCGAAGAGATTGCCGCAACGGCTGCGGGAACTGAGCGACCGGCGCTTATCTGGGGCAATACGGACCGGGCAACGGTGGCCGCCGAGGCGCTGTGGGTCTTTGCCAGACGCACCGGGCTGGACGGTCGCGGAGATGAGGCGTTAACAGCCGTGCAGGATCTGATAGCTAACCTGATGCACCTGTGTGAACAGGAGGGCATAACGGACGAAAACGTAACATTTGCGTCGCTGGTCAGTTCTGCGGAAATGCATTATCAGGCTGAGCTGGACGAATGTTAAAAGCACTAAGCGCGGGGCTGGCAATGGCCCTGCAGCTGCTTCAGCCGCGGCTTTAAAAGCGGGCGGCCCTGCGGGCCGGGGAAAACCGGTGCTGACGCACCGGCTCTCTCCCTTCGCCTGCGCTTTCTCTCTCCGGGACGCTGTCTCATGGTCTTCTCTCTCTGCTTCCTGCTGCTATTTGTTCTGCTGCTGTGCTGCAGCTGCTTCTCCGGCTTCATGTTCCTGAAAGTCAACGGCATAAACAGCCTGATGGCCCCCTCCGGCTCCCCGGCGTTGCCGGGTCGTCAGCCCCACTGCGCTAACCGGCTGTGCCGGTAAGCTCCGCCGGACCGCGAGGCGTTCCGGGCCTGACGGCTAGGGTCTGATGGCGAACGGCCAGGTCAACCCCTGCAGCCGGCTGGCGCCGGCGCGTTCACTGGCCACATAAAGACGTGGCCGCTGAGGACCGGACCGGCGAAACGCCGTCCGGGGTGTGTTCATGCCCGCTTCCCCGTCAGGTGAGGCTATTCCGGTCATTCCAGGCGCGGAGGGCTTGTCGTAGCACCGTCATTCATCAGACACAAGGGTGAAGTGCACGCCTGCGGCGCCCTTGTGTCTGCTGCCTGCCGTTGCTCCTTTGCCCTTTGCCGCGACTGGATCGACCGAAACATGAAACCTCACACGCACAGGAGAACTGCCATGAACACACATAACATCAACGTCAACACCGCCACGCCAGAATCTCCCAAAACATGGGTTAAAACCCCTGAATCTGTTTACTTCACGCGTAAAACAGCTGCGCTTGCTGAGCTGGCACAGCTTGAAGGCGACATGATGGCTGACATTGCCCTGGATTGTCTGGACATCGGGGATGAGGATTTACATGAAGCCATGTGCATCCCAGTGATCGCACATGACCGGATCAAGCGGCTGGAAGCAATGGGCGCCATAAACTCACCGGCAGTCTACGAAATAGTGCATGCGGTAGATGCTCTCATCACTGATATTGACCCGTCTGTATCTCCTGACGCGCTACCCACGTTGCAGGAGTACCAGGCAGCAGCGTCAGAAAAGAAAGCGCAGTGCCTGGCGGAAATTCTGGAGAGTCTGAAGCCGTTTAACGTCATTGCATATGGGCAGATGGAATATCCAGAGGATGATCCGGTCTATGGCACATACTGGCGGGAAGGGAACATTCATCTGGGGCGCGCCTGGACGGTGGCGGAAGCTATGCAGATTGCCGCAGCAGCATGGCTTGAGGATGAGTGGGAACCGCGTGAGCCGGGAGAAAGCTACTGGGACAGCGATTTTGGCCGGGATATGGGACCGGTAAGCTTTTCGCCACGCACAATCATCATCAGCGATGAAAAAAATCGTAAGGTGCTGACGGCAAATGCAGTAAGCCTTGAATGGAATGCACACGTCACCTGTCAGGAAGAAATCAGCCGTCTCGCCGCAGAAAGAGACGCGCTGTTGCGCGAAGCGGCGCTTGAAAGCAGCTGGGATAACTTTTCAACGGCGAAGCAGCTGCGGGCGAAGGCGGAGGCAACGCAGGCGGGCGTAGTCGATAGCGCCTGGCAGGGACATCCTGACGTGATGGACGCGCTGGCAGCTTTTGTCCGTCCGGCGCGTAAAACGTGGGGCGACAGGCTGAACACTCGCGGGCTTTCCAAATTCATGGCGAACGACATGACGTTTCTGGTCAGCCTGAGCGATCGCAGCTGCCCGGCATCAAAGAATGAGCGTTACGAGCTGATACACGGGCTTGCGCTGAGTATTGCCGATCACGTAAGCCGCGCCGTCACTGACTGGTCAACGCCACGTCCGAAAATTCCCGCTGCGGTGATCGCTGCCTGGCTGCTGACAAAAGAAATGGTGCTGGAGCTGTTCGGGGAAAACGGGGAGGAAATCTGGTCAGGCGTACGGGGCGCACTTAAATCACGCCTGACTGAATATTATCACGACTGCTGACATCGCAATTCATACCGGCAGGCTACAGAGTGGGGCGGGAGAAATCCTGCCCGCTTTGAGCGCGCCAGAAAAGCGGGCGGCCCTGCGGGCCGGAAAAAGACGGTGCTGACGCACCGTCTCTCTCCCTTCGCCTGCGCTTTCTCTCTCCGGGATGCTGTCTCACGGTCTTCTCTCTCTGCTTCCTGCTGCTCTCCGTCCTGCTGTGATGCAGCTGCTTCTCCGGTTTCCTGTCCATAAAGGTCAACGGCATAAACAGCCTGATGGCCCCCTCCGGCTCCCCGGCGTTGCCGGGTCGTCAGCCCCACTGCGCTAACCGGCTGTGCCGGTAAGCTCCGCCGGACCGCGTAGCGTTCCGGGCCTGACGGCTAGGGTCTGATGGCGAACGGCCAGGTCAACCCCTGCAGCCGGCTGGCGCCGGCGCGTTCACTGGCCACATAAAGACGTGGCCGCTGAGGACCGGACCGGCGAAACGCCGTCCGGGGTGTGTTCATGCCCGCTTCCCCGTCAGGTGAGGCTGTTCCGGTCATTCCAGGCGCGGAGGGCTTGTCGTAGCACCGTCATTCATCAGACACAAGGGTGAAGTGCACGCCTGCGGCGCCCTTGTGTCTGCTGCCTGCCATTGCTCCTTTGCCCTTTGCCGCGACTGGATCGACCGAAACATGAAACCTCACACGCACAGGAGCACTGCCATGAACACACATAACGTCAACGTCAACACCGCCACGCCAGAATCTCCCAAAACATGGGGTAACGGCCCGAAAATCTGCGTAAGCGCAAACGATCTGCGCACGCGCTGGCACACCACAAACGCAGACGGCAAAAACGTCACGCCGTCAGAGGGGAAGCACTACCCGGCACGAAACGGCAGCTATGGTGTGGACGCGCTGCTGCTTGATGAAGCGGATGTCGTGGCACTCCTGGCGGCAGGACATACCTCGCTGCCGCGACTGGCGAGTTCGGGCGGGAGCATGACGGCGCTATATGACCTGGGCGAAAACGCCGAGGGGCGTTACCTCGTTGCCAGCCGAGGCCAGATTTTTTACCGCTCGGATTCATGGCAGGAAGTGCGCCGGGAGTATATGCGCCGGGCCGCAGAGGTGCGGAGGGAGGAGGTACAGAAGTTTCTCGATAACTTTGACGCGGCGATGGCGGCAGGGCTGGACCTCTACAAGGCAAGCGACGTCGCGCGCGGGATCATCACACTGGAAAACGCCCTGAATCCGGTGCCAAAAAATCAGGTAACTGCCGGTGCCGGTGATACCACCCTGAACGAGATCCCGTTCTGAAAACGTTGCGCGGCCTGGAAGGGCGGGCCGCTTTTTCGTCTCAACTGATTTAAGGAAAACTGAAATGAAAATGCACAATGCGCAGACAGTGGTTATCGGTCAGGTTGTCAGCACAGTTCTTTACAATCGCGGGCGGGGCGTCGTGTTCGCCGTTCACGGCGAGCAGAAACCGGCATCAGTCGGGTCGCTTTCAGGCTGCGTATCTTATGGCGGTAATGCCACCTTTGATATTGCGTTTGAGAGCGGCGGAATATCTCGCGGGCTGCCGGAAAGTATCCTGCACAGAAAACAGTGGAGCATATTCCCGGAAATAAAAAAAGGAGAGGATACGGCGCGCATTGTGAAACACGCAGAGTGTGAAGAGCGCCGCAAGCATCAGGAAAAAGAGGAAGCCGAACGCCTTTATGCAGCTGAACGTGAACGCCTGAAAACGGCTCCGGAATATGCGTTGCTCTCACAGGATAAAAACGGCGTGGTGCAGGTTACATCCAACATCCGCAAGGAGTTAAAAGCTAAATTCCCGGGCGCAAAATTTTCGGTGCGCAAAGGGAGTTATGACAGCGTTCGCGTGAAATGGACAGATGGACCGACGGAAGAGCAGGTTAAAGAGATAACAGCAAAATACCGTGACAGTTATTTCGACGGCATGCAGGATATCTCTGTTTTCTGTTCTTCGCCTTTCAATGAAATTTATGGTGGAGTGGGCTACGTTTTTGTTTTTCGCGATTATTCGGACGAGATGAAACAACAGGCTATCGGGATTCTAAAAGTTAAATATGACCATTTGATTGGTGATGAAGAGGTAACAGTAGCTCGTTACAACTCTGGCGATCTGTATCGTATACGGCCAGATTACTTTGGCCACGGTCAAGGCCTACAGAGCGAAATAAATAAAACAATGGCAGTTACTACTGCATGATCCTAAAGGGGCCGCGAGGCTCCTTTTTTATCGCCTTTTATCCGTACCCGGCATTGAACCGGTTACGGATAACTTTATGGCGGCGCCGGTTGTAAATATGCAGCGCATAATAAATCGCCGCACTCTTCATGTTACCCGTTACCGGTATTGAACCGGCACCGGGTAATTCTGTGCGCAAAGTGCGGTGCAGCAGTTAAAGATAACTGGCACAGAAAAAGTAAGATGAGGTGCGCGCTTTAGCTGAATGAAAATCCGTTCAGCCGTTAAACGCCTTACGCGGAATTTTACCTGACTTGATGGCCTTGTAATGTTTATCAATCAGCATCGCATAGTTATAGCGGTTCGTTACGGTGACAGGCTTGTTTTTCATTCCCGCGTTGTACATTCCCACCGCCAGCCACGTTGTGCCGTACTGATTGAAATTACGGCGCAGCAGCATCGCTCCGATATAAATGTTCAGGCACGGATCGCTGAGCAGCTTTTCTTTACTGAGGCCAGGGTACTCCTTCTTCAGCCGCCGCATCGTTTCCGAATTAATCTGCATGAGGCCGTAATCACTGCTGCCGGGTTTACCGTCTTTTGTCAGGTTAGTATTAATAGCCCCCGGGTTATAGCGGGACTCCTGCCAGGCGATAGCGCGCAGATAGTCCGGATCGATGGAATACCATTCGCCGGCTTTAATAAAACAGTCCGCATTCACGCTGGCGGAGAAAATGCCTGTCGCCAGCAGGGCTGCAGCGTGAGTGAATAAACGCATTGCGGCTCCTGATTTGAAAAGTTCGGAGGAGATGTCAGGCTCAATAATATCATAAGAGTCAGGTTTTTACACACCACTCGCAAATTTATTTTTGCTGATAAAACTATTTAAATCATAACCTTAGTTAAATATTGTGGGATATTTAAACAGTAACACACTTACCATCTGGTAACCTCGTGGAATCCGGAAGGTTTTTTAAAGGTTACTTAATGGTTTGTTTCAATATTATCAGTGAGTTAAAATGCTAAATAAGCCATTGGTTTCCACATGGTTACGCATATTTAGGCCGGTTGTTACCTGATGGTTACCAAAGAAGTCATGCCCGAAACCTTGCGTCCTGACTGGTCCGATGTGAACTCCCTCCGCGTGAATTAAGATGAAAGAGAGAAAAAATATGAATGATGAAAATTCAGCTAAGCGTAACAGGGTCAATCTTACAATCCCTTTTTCACTGCTGGAAAAGATTGATGCACACGTCGAAAAAAAGCTGGAAGACGGTGAGTCTCGTGATACTGCTAACCGATCTGCGTTTGTGATAGAAATGTTCAAGCTCGGCCTTCGCGTTTATGAAAATAAAATAAACAAAGATGCTTCTGAAAAGACCCTTGACCAGAAGTTGGAGTTTATCGCTAAGAATGTGCTCGTCAGTGGCTTTATCACTGACGCTATCTTTGGCATTCAAAAAGAAACAGTTGATCCCGGAAAGGTCATCAAAAATGAAATGGTTCTGGACCCGGAGTGGGTGAAGGCCGTCAATGAGCGTGTTGCAGGAAAATTGCAGGAATACTTTAAATAATTATTCAGGGCCTGATGCATCCCACTGGTGCATCAGGCACATCGGTTAATCATTCTTCCTTACTGTCTGAATCGGCCTCTTTCTCCCGAAGTGCTTCCAGCTCTCTCTTCTGCGCTTCACGGATATAGCGGCGCAGCGTAAGCGCGTTAATCCCATACTGCGTGTAAATCTGCTTACGGGTAATTCCGTCCCGTAGAACGGCATTGACTGCCTGATCGCGGTCGCGTTTAGACAGTACGTTTCGATTATCGTACTTGACGCGTTTTTCCTGAATGTCGGGTGAGTCTTTCTTTTCACGCCACGCATCCTTTACGGTTGATATAGTCACGTCGAGAATATCTGCCGTCTGTTGCAGTGTTTTTCCCTGAATGCGCAGGCGAACCGCATATTCTTTTAATTCTTCCGGAACAGGTCTGTAGTCGTCGCTTGTGCCGACGTATTTTATCAATGTTTCTGTAGTGATGTCGTATTCGGCAAGGATATGCTTCCTGAGTACGCCATCGCTTAATTTTTTCTTTATCGCCTCTACGTCATC
This sequence comes from Enterobacter sp. BRE11, assembly GCF_031844285.1. Lineage (NCBI taxonomy): Bacteria > Pseudomonadati > Pseudomonadota > Gammaproteobacteria > Enterobacterales > Enterobacteriaceae > Enterobacter > Enterobacter sp. BRE11. The sequence goes on along the minus strand of NZ_JAUZUX010000017.1, from coordinate 101,183 downwards.
GGGCGTCAGCTTTCTTTCTCTTTCTCGGGGGGTAACTTCTTTTCCGTCCCGTTCAGCTATTTTTTTGACGGCCTGATAGATGGCCGCGCGTGATACACCGCAGGCTTTTTCAATTTCTTCCAGCGTCATCTTCGGCTCTGCGTGGTACATGCCAGAAATAAGCTCCCACTGCTTCCAGCGATAATCCATTGCTGAGTGTCCCTTGCGCTGTTTTATCAGCTTATAGACGTAGGATTCAGAGCACCCCTGTTCTTCGCATATATCTTTAACGCGCCAGCCGAGCATGACGCGCTCCATTATTTTATCCGCGTCGGGTCCGTACTTTATTGCAGCAGGCTTTTTCGATGCGTTTTTTTTCTTTGGTACAGATGCAGGTTTTACGCCGGGCGGCGCAGGCTTATATTCAGGTGTAATTGTCTCGCCCGGATTGATGAATACTGCCTTATCAAGGCAGTTCTTTAATTTACGGGCCTGCCACAGGTTTACGCCGGGACGGGGAAGAGGAGCTACCAAATCCGCATTAACCATTATCCATGCGGCCGGGTCGGCTGCATCTGAATATTGTCTTAACTGTATCAGTGACCGTTCGGCCGCCGCCTGCAGCTGTCTGGCCGGGACGCGGTTTTTGATAAAGGCGAGCAGCGGAATGGTGACCAGCTGGCAGGCATAAAAGCGGTTTTCTCTGAAGGTGACCTCGTACCAGCCCGGGTCACGCATGTAGTGCAGAAGGGCGTCATTCAGCAGTTCAGTTAAGGCCGCCTCATGCTTTGTCCTAAAAAACTCAGCCGCAAAGCCCGCCGGATCGGCGACAAGCACAACCAAATCGGCAGTTTCACGCATGATTTTTCATTCTCATTCAACCGGTTAGGAGCTTAAGCGAAATTTCTCACCTTAACAATAAGTGAAATTGATCAGTAAGATCAATAACTTAAATTGAAGTGTGCGATCCGGAAGCGTAAAAAAACGTCAGCCGGTTAAGAAACCGTAAGTATCTGTAGCAATCCCACAGATTTGTAAAGGAGGAGTAACCGGTAAGCCAGAAATTTGACTTAAGGCCATACAGGCAGAAACAAACGATAGTTCAACCGACTGATCATTATATCCCTAACTGAGGAAAAAACCTATGAAGGGCTCTCTCTCTTCGTCTTTAAACTACTGCCGCAAGGCAGGGGCGGTAGCGTGGAAGAAACTGAACAAGTCTGCGCTGCTCTCAGCACTGGCGATCCTGGCTGTTTCCGTGATGCCAGCCCACGCCCAGGACTACTTCGCAGGGGCGAAAACTGATGTTACGGATACGTTCGGCGGCAACTCAGCCGTGGTATATATCCTCTATGTGATTGAGATTGCCTTCATCGCCTTCACCTACATCAAGACCAAAAACCTCGCGCTGTTCGGCAGCATCGCCGCGCTGCTGGTTTTCGTGAACGTCGCCTTCAACGTTATCCCGGCTTAACGTCTGCTTATGGATAAACGTGACCGGTATACCTATGCGGCTACGTTTTCCGAGCAGAAGCGGTTCGTGGGGCTGCCACCTGATGAGTTCTGCCTGTATGTGCCACTGGCACTGCTGGCAGTTTTCCTCAACATGTGGATTTTTGGCCCCACGCTTTTAGCCGCCGTGGTTGGAATACGTCACCTCAAGAAAGGCCGCGGTTCTCAGTATCTTCTCAACCTTGCGTACTGGTGCCTGCCCACCTCAGTGATGCGCTTCTTTATCAGCATCCTGCCTGACAGCTACAAACGGCACTGGGTCGCCTGACCCCCCTCCGGAGACAACATGGAATTAAAGCTGCGTTCGGCGGGAAACCGCAATATGGCCGTGGCTATTCTGGTGCTGCTCGTTATCACGATCCTTGCGCTCCTTCTCTGCTGGCGCATCTACGGCGATAACCGGGCGCTGATGAATCAGCTCCTTAATAACAAACAGACCATCATCGTTCCCTACGGCGCGGACACGCCGTTCAGCTTCACCGGCGAGCGCGGCGACGCCCGCTACCTGCGCCTGATGGCGCTGGCGTGGCTGAACCTGCGTCTTAACATCTCCGACAAAAACGCAGAGGCCAGCCACGAAATGCTGCTGGCGGGCGCCTGCGACGGCGCGGAGAAATCACTTAAAGGCGTGCTGGCTGACGAAGCCTCGCGCGTTAAAGGCAACAGCGGCGGGTCGGTGTTCTACCCCAGAGACGTCAGCGTCTGGCCGGACAAGGGCATCGTGGACGTGACCGGCGACCTGCAGCTGAGCTACGGGCTGCACGACGGCAAGCCGGTGAAGAAGCATTACCGCCTGCGCACCGACACCCGTAATAACCGGCTCTGCTGGAGCGCTTTCCTGGAGGTTCCTGATGCGTAAATCCCTGCTAATCAGCGCCGTGGCGCTGCTGACTGCGTTTGGCGCCCGCGCCGAACAGCTGACGCTTAACCCCGGCGCCCGCGTCAGCGCGGCGGTGAGTAACACCAACCCGAACTACCTGCGCGTGAACGATGACCGCATCCTCAGCGTGCAGGCGGCGCAGGGCGTACTGAGCGCCAAATCCCCGACGCCGGAAGGCGCGGTTGTGTTTTCCACTCTGACCGACAAGCCGTTCACCATGTTCGTGCAGACCGCGTCCGGCTTTGCCTTCTCGGTGCAGGCGACGCCGGGCAGGCGCGCGGGCCTGAGCCTGACGGTGGACAACCGGGAGGTGAAGGGTACGGAGGAGGCGCGGGAGTACGAGCAGAAGCAGGACACCTACAGCGCGCTTATCAGCGGCCTGGTGGGCAGGTTCATCACCAACCGCAAGCCGGCAGGCTACGTGATGAGTAAAAACACCGACGTGCCGGTGAGCGAGTCGGTGAAAAGCGCGTTTGCGCTGCGCCCGGTGACGGCCTGGCAGGGTGACCGGGTGCGCATCGTGCGCACGGACATCACCAGCCTCTCGTCGCAGCGTATCCGCCTGAGCGAGCGCTACTTCTGGAGCCCGGGCGTAATGGCGGTGGCGTTTCATCCGCAGCTCGACGTGCTGGAGCCGGGCGCAAAAGTCTCCGTCGTGACGGTGTTCCGCACGAAAGGAGGCCCGGATGAACCTTAACAGCCTGGTCCGCAGCAAACAGCGCCGGCTGTTTGGCATCATCCTCGCCGCCGCTGCCGTCATCATCGGCGGCCTGTACCTCGCGAACCGGGGCGCAGCCGGAAAGAGCGGCGGCCACGAAAGTAAACCTGACCGGGCCACCGCCGAGCCGGACCTGACCGGCGGGGGCGTGGTCAACGCCTTTGACGGTTCCGGGCAGGGCTCGCTGCTGGTGAGCGCGCAGAACCGCGAGAAGGAAGCGCGCGAGCAGCTGGCCTCCATGCAGAAAGACTTCAGGTCGCTCAAAGACCAGATGTCGGATGTGATGAACAACAACAAGTCGCTGCAGCAGAACGTCAGCGACCTGATGGATCAGCTGAAAAATCAGCAGAACCAGCAAAAGACGCCTCCTGCCGGACAGCAGGCACAGCAGGGCACGCAACAGGGGACTCAGCAGGGCGCGGGCTACACGCCGCCGCGCACGGAATACTCCTTTGCGCCCGCGCCGGTGCAGACGGGCCAAATCGATAACCAGACGTTTGACTACTCGCAGTTTGAGCCGAAAGCGAAAGACACCTCGTTCTGGGTGCCGACCGGTACGTTCTCCGACGCCATCGTGATCGAGGGGGCCGACGCCAACGCCTCGGTGCGCGGGGAGAACAACCTGGTGCCGATGCAGTTCAAGCTCAAGGGAAAAGCGCACCTGCCGGGTAACAACAAATTCGACCGGTTTGATAACTGCTTCGTGACGGCCGCAGCCTACGGCGACATCTCCAGCGAGCGGGCCATCGTTCAGCTGCAGCGCCTGTCCTGCATCATCGACGGCAAGCACATCGATCAGGCGGTGAAAGGGCACGTCGCCTTTTACGGCAAGAACGGCATTAAAGGCGTGCCGGTGATGCGCAACGGCAAAATCCTGGGGCTGGCGTTTACCGCCGGGGCGCTGGGTGGTCTCGGTCAGAGCGCCTCGCAGGTTGGCCAGACGGTCACCGGTATCGGGGCAACCAGCACGGTCAGCGGCGGAGACGTGGCGCGCGGTGCCATCGGCGGCGGCGTGGGCAAGGCGGCGGACAAGCTGGCCGACTACTACATCGAGCGCGCCGAGCAGTATCACCCGATCATCCCGATCGGGGCGGCGAACCGCGTGGAGGTGGTGTTTATCGAAGGCTTCCGCGCGAAGTTCATTGAGGATGAAGAAGCCGCGAAGCTTGCGAAAGAGCAGCAGCGCTCGGGCGGGCAGCAGCAGGACACGCAGACGCGGGAGCAGGGCAACAGCGGCCTGCCGCCGGATCTCGTGGGCAAGCTCGGTGACGCCACCCGCCTCAACATGAACGACTTCGTGACCCCGACCCGTGGCGAACAGGCGAAGGGTACGACCCCGCAGGGCGTGGCGCAATGACGGCTGAAAAAATCCGGCTTCGTCACGCAGAGCACTGCGGCTGGATGGTTTTTACCGAACGGACGGTGAACTGCTTCGGGCGTGAGGCCGATGCGCGCATCCCGGGCCTGCAGGCGCTGGGGTTTGGCGTAAAGAAGCTCTACTGCAAGCCCGGCCTCATCCCGGACGACGGCTACGTCGCCCTGTTCGGGGAAACGCTGCGGCGACTGCTGGAGGTCGCCCCCGGCGACGCCTTTGCCATGAGCATGCTCTCCCGGCTCGGGACCAGCGGCAAAAACGGCGACCTCTTTATCGACTTTACGGAAATCGACGCGCTGTCATCCGGTAGCGCCGGCGGAGAACACCATGAATAACCCGACAGATGTAAGCCATACCCAGCCTGCGGATGATCAGTCTGTTGCTGGTCACTTCCTGATAACGGGCGAAACCGGCGCGGGAAAAACCGCGCTGACCATGACCCTTATGAAAGACCTTCTTAACCAACACGCAGACGGAGAGCACCATGACTAAAGCTCACTCTTTTATCATCAGCGCGCTGGCCGTCATGCTGAGCGGCTGCGCGGGCATGAACAGCGACTTTGAGTTCGACAAGCCGGCTAAGGACTCCGGGGTCTGGATGTCGCAGGCCGACGATATGTCCGCCGGGAGCAGCGGCAACGCGCCAGCGACTAACGCGCCGAACGGCTTCACCGGCGCGGGCATTCGCCTGGACGACTACCGCCTGATTGATACCGGCACCATCCGCCTGGACCCGCAGACGGAGGCGCAGGCGGGGCGCAGCGGCCTGAATGACGGCATTCCGGTGCGCGTGGCGTCATCCGGCGGGGTCCGCCCGTTAACGCGGGAGAACGGCGTGCTGCGCACTGACGCCCGGCAGACCGCGTACTGCAGCGCGGCGCACTGCTTCCCGGAGCCGGCCGCCGCGTTCCGCCGCCCTGACGGCGTGGCGCGCATCTGGATTGCGCCGTACGTCTCCCCCGATAACAACGTCCACATGGGCGAGGTCATCTACAGCGTCTCCAGTCACGGCGACTGGAGCGGCATTCTGATGTGAGGTCTGCATGAAATTTCTGAAAGGCTTCCGCTTTGACCCGCTTAACGTGGTGGAAACGGTGGCGGGCATTCTGGGCGAGCGGGACACCACGAACGAGACGCGCCAGAAGCTGCAGGACATGGACTACCCGCACATCCGCGACCTGCTGCCCTACAAGGATTACGACACCGAAAGCCAGATCTGGGTGAACAAGGAGTCGGTGGGCTTCGTGGTGGAATCGCAGCCGCTGATTGGCGCCAACGAGAAGCTGGCCGAGAGCCTGGAGTATCTGCTGCGCGACGTGGCGCCGCGCGATGTTCCGCTGCAGGTGATGCTGGTTTCTTCCCGGGCGGTGAAAGAGCAGGTGGAACAGGGGCTTAAAAACTTCGCCTGGAAGGGGCACCGGGCAGACGAGTGTAACGACGTCACCGCGCGTTTCTTCCTGAACGGGGCGCGCTACACCTACAGCAACGGCCTTGACCATCCGCTGACCCTGCGTGACTACCGTCTGTTCTTTATCTGGGCCATGCCGGTGAAGCACCTGAGCGAAACCGACATGATCCGCGTGCGCGACGTGCGCCGGAACCTGCTGAACGCGCTTAACGCCGCCGACCTGTGGTCCACTGCCATCGGCGTCAGCGAGTTCAGCAGCGTACTGCGCGAGTTCTTTAACCACGACCCGGCGCGGCTTGAGCGCTACGACAGCGAATACGATCCGGCGGCCGACCTCAGCACGCAGTTCGTGGACCGCACCACCTCCTGGCGGGTGAAGCCCTCGCACATTCGCATTGAGGGCAGCGACGCGAAGAACCAGCCGTTTGCGGCGCGCATGGTAAACCTGAACCTCGACCGCAACCCGCAGGAGCACTTCCTGTGGCAGAACGGCAACATTATTCAGGACCTGATGTCCCCGACCAACGGCATTCCCTGCCCGTTTATCTGCACGATGGTGCTGACCACCGAGGAGCAGATGAAAAGCCAGGGCGAGGCCAACAGCCGCTTCCTGTCGCTGGACTCGCGCGTGAACACCAGTTACGCCAAGTACATTCCGTCAACGACGCGCCAGCACGCCGAATGGAAAGACGCCCGCGCGCGGCTGCTGTCCAATCAGACGTCGCTCACGAGCTACTTCTACGGCATTACGCTGTTCTGCCCGGACGACGACGACCTGACGTCCCGCTACACCGAAAAGACGCGCAACGCCTTCGCCGCCCAGGGGCTGCGCTTCGTGCGCGCCGACTTTATGCAGCTGCGCAACCTGCTGGCCACGCTGCCGTTTGCGATGGTGAACAAGAAGCTGCGCGACGACTGCCGCAAAACCGGCGGCATTCAGCGATCGGAGTCGTTTCACGCGGTGAACCTGATGCCGGTCATCGGCGACAACAAGCTGTGCGCCTCGGGCATTCTTATCCCGAGCTACCGCAATCAGGTCGCCTTTATCGACGTGTTTGACGAGAGCCTGCCGAACACCAACTTCAACTGGTTTATGTCCGGCACCTCCGGCGCGGGCAAGTCGGTGCTGGCGAACTCCATTGCGCGATCGGTGCTGGACAAGGGCGGGACGGTGGCGGTGCAGGACATCGGGGATTCCTACAAGGCGGCCTGCAGCAGCCTCGGTGGCACCTACATCAACGGTGATTCCCTGCGCTTCAACCCGTTTGCGAACGTCACGGACATTACGCTCGCCGCCGAGCGCATCCGCGATCAACTGTGCATTCTGGCGAGCCCCAACGGCCTGCTTGATGAGGTGCACGAGTCCATGATCCTGGAAGCCATCACCGAATCGTGGCCGACCTATCAGCAGGACATGCGTATTGACCACGTCATTGACTACCTGACGAAACGACAGGCTGCCATCACCCGCGAGTACTCCTCGCAGATTGGCGGGCGCATTGATGAAATCACCACCCTGCTCGGCAAGTACAGCACAAAAGGGATTTACGGCCGGTTCTTTAACTCGTCTGAGCCGACCCTGAAGCCTGACCTGCAGTTCGTGGTCACCGAGCTGGGCGACCTGCGCAAGCAGCAGGACCTGCTGTCGGCGGTGCTGTTCAGCATCATGATCTGGAACGAGAACATGATGTACACCACACCCCGCAGCATGCGGAAGATGAACATCATCGACGAGGGCTGGAAGCTGCTGGGCGGATCGAGCACCAAGATTAAAGACTTCATCGAGGAGGGCTACCGCACCGCCCGACGCCACAACGGCTCCTACGGCACGGTGACCCAGGCGATACGCGATAAAAACCTGTCCACGGCGGCGCTTGCGGCCTACGACAACAGCTCGTTCAAGTTCACCTGTATGCAGGACGCCAAGTCGTTCACCACCTTCCAGAAGGAGGAGCCGCACGCGTTCAACGAGCTGGAGTGGGAGATGATCAGGAAGTTCCCGCCGGCGAAAAAGGCGCGCTACAGCTCGTTCCTGCTGAGCGTGGGCGAGTTTTCCAGCTTCCACCGCCTCATTCTCGATCCGCTGAGCGACGGGCTGTTCTCTTCCAAAGGCGAAGATTTTACCTACCGCGAGAAGCGCCTGCGCGAGGGCGCTGACATCAAGGACATCCTGTTTGAGATGGCCGACAACGACGCGCACAAGCGCGACATCATCCACATGCTGCGGGAGATGCAACTTTGAATACCAAACACCTTGTGGCGGGCTGCGGCCTGTCAGTTGCGCTGAGCGTGGCCGCATGCGCGGCCGCCTGGTTCCTCTGGCTGAAGCCGCCTGAGCTTGTCACCTTCGACATGAAGGGCACGACCAACGCGCTTATCCGCCAGACCGCGAAGCTTGACCTGACTGACGACCAGCGTAAGGCGCTGCTGACCCGCTTTGACCGCAGCGTCACCACCGCTACGGCGGAATACGCCAGTGAACACGGTGCGGCCATTCTGGTGAGCCCTGCCGTGGTCACCGGCCTGCCGGACGCTACCCCGGAGATTCAGGCGCGCCTCGCCGGGCTGATGAAGGCCGGTAACCCGCCGCAGTAACCCTGTCCGATCACCCCAACGGGAGCCTCCCGATGATACATGCAACTCCGCTGGCGCGTGCAGTCGCCGGCGCGCTGCTCGCCATGCTCAGCCTGCAGGCGGGCGCGACTGAGCTGGGCACGTACGGCGATACCTGGGACATCCGCGAGCGCAACCTGATCGCGGTCCTGAAAGACAACCTGAAAGAGCACTTTGCCGGCCGGTCGCAGGCCGACATCGAGCGGGACATGCAGAAAAAGGCCGGGGACGAGGCGATGCGCCCGCCGCCGGTGGCGGGACTCACTACCGCGCGCGAGACGCACAGCCGCCTGTTTGATCCGTCGTTCACGGTGCAGCGCGACATTGCCGACCAGAACGGCGTGGTGTTTGCGCACAAAGGCCAGGTGGTGAACCCGTTTGACGTCATCCCGGTGTTTGACGAGACGCTTTACTTCATCGACGCCGACGACGACCGGCAGATTGCCTGGATGAAGCAGCAGGTGCCGCACACCACGACCTCCCGCGTCATTCTGGTTAACGGCAACGTGCGCGACAGCGCAGAGGCCCTCGGCAGCCGGGTCTACTTCGACCAGACCGGCAACATCACGAAAAAGTTCGGCATCACGCAGGTGCCTGCGGAAGTAAAGCAGGCGCCCGGTAAGAAACTCTTCCTTATTACTGAATTCGGTCTTCCCGACCGATAACGGAGCCAGACATGAAAAAGCACATCCTCGCCGCCGCCCTGACGCTGAGCCTGACCGGCTATGCCACCGCAGACACGACCGGAGCCGCAACAGCTGGCGCTGCGGGCGCGTTCAGCGATACGCAGAAGGCGCAGATCGGCGAGATTGCAGCAGATTACCTGCGCGCCCACCCGGAAATCCTGATTGAGATGAGCCAGAAGCTGCAGGCGCAGTCGCAGGAAAAACAGATGGCCTCCGCCGCCGGCGCGGCGCTGAAGGAGCAGGACGGGCTGCTGAACGATCCGACCTCACCGGTGCTGCACCCAAAGGGCGACGTCGCGGTCATCCAGTTCTTTGACTACCAGTGCATCTACTGCGCGAAGGTCGCCCCGACCGTGGAGCAGTTCATCAGCCAGAACCCGAACGTGCGCTTCATCTATAAAGAGTGGCCGATTTTCGGCAGCCGCTGGCCCGCATCGGTACAGGCGGCGAAAGTTGGCCTGTCTGTGTACAGGAAAGGCGGCGCAGAGGCGTACCACCGCTACCACGCCGCGCTCTACGCGACCGGCCACAACGAAGGGAAGCTGCTGGATGAAGACATCCGCCAGGCGGCGGTGAAGGCGGGCGTGACCACGACGCCGAAAGAAGAGGTCGAGGCGACGGGCGCGGCGCTGGAGAAAAACAATCAGCTGGCCCGCAGCCTCGGCATTCAGGGCACGCCCGCCTTCTTCGTCATGCCGGTGACGGGCGCCACCGCTGAGAACGTCAGCGTGATCCCGGGGGCGACTGACCTGCAGGCGCTGCAGGCGGCGGTGGAAAAAGCGCGCGGCGGCGTGAAGAAAGGAGGCTGACATGGCCTGGCGCACGGTTTTACTGGCGCTCGCGGTGTGGGTCTGCCAGCCGGCGTTTGCCGCTGACAACGGCAAGACGTCCCTGACCTGCGAGGGGCGCTGGGTTAACCCCATCACCGACGTGTGCTGGGAGTGCCTGTTCCCGATGAGCATTGGCAGCGTGCAGGTGTCAGCCGGATCGCTGCCGGATACCGAAAACCCGTCATCGCCCATTCAGTTCTGCCCGGCGCCGCCGCCCATTTTTGAGCGCCCGGGCATCGCGATTGGCTTCTGGGAGCCGTTTGCGATGACTGACGTGACGCGCTCGCCCGGCTGCATGGTGAACATGGGCGGCTTCAACATCAACATCCCGAACACCGGCACCGGCACCGGCACGAAAACGGCGAATGAGCACCCGGGCACCTTCTATCACGTCCACTGGTACAAATACCCGCTGATCTCCTGGCTCAACATTATCACTTCCGAAATGTGCATGCAGGGCGGGGAGTACGACATCGGCTACCTGTCAGAGCTGGACCCGACCTGGCAGAACGACAACCTGGCGCTGTTCCTGAATCCGGAGGTGATGCTGTTTGCGAACCCGGTGGCGCAGATGGCCTGCGCAGCGGACGCGGTGGCGGCAGGCGTGAGCAAGCCGATTGATGCGCTGTTCTGGTGCGCGGGCTCACACGGCTCGATGTACCCGTTTACCGGCAACATCGTGAACGAGTCGAGTGGGCTCAACAGCGGGGCGCTGCTCTCCGAACGGATGGACTTCAAGCTGCACCGCGAGGGGCTCATCCTGGACACCGTGCCGCAGAACACCGCTGTCTGCTACGAGTACCCGTCCGCGATCATGCCAAAAAGCCGCTACCGCTATCAGATGGTGAACACCATCCCGGACGTGGCGTCGTGTCATCCCTTCGGGCGCAACGTGATGCTGTGGCAGACCGGCAAGGAAATGCCGAACAGCAAAAAGAACTACGGCTATCTCATCTGGAAAAAGCGCAACTGCGTCGTGCTTTAAGCGAGGACTTATGAGGAAAACACGCAACACGCTGTGGCTTGCAGCTGGCCTGACAGTGGCGCTGGCCGCGCAGGCTGAAGACGCGCCGCAGGGCACGCAGGTCGGCAGCACGGAAAACGAGACGGCCTATTTCCTGTCCGCCTCTGTACCCGAAAAGGAGATGGCCATCCTGATGAAGGCGGCCGAAGCCCGGGACATTCCGGTCTACTTCCGGGGGCTGGCTGGCGACAGCATGGAGCAGACCGCGAAGTACATGATGTACATGGTCAGCACCTATAAGGTGCGCGGCGTGCAGATAGATCCGGTGCGCTTTGACCGCTACGGCGTGAAGCAGGTGCCGGCGCTGGTGAAGAAGTGCGGCGACCACTTCGACATCGTGTACGGCAACGTCGCGCTGAATCAGGCGCTGAGCATGATCGAGACGCGCGGCGACTGCCGTAACAGGCCCTGAGCGGTCCCGCTGCCCGCTGCGGCGGGCTTTCTTAACCCTTTCCGGAAACTCTCATGAATAAAGCCACTCGCTCCCTGCTGCAGGGGCTGCTGCTGACCTGCCTGTCAGCCAGCGTCCTGGCGGCGTCGATGGACGCTTCCAACCAGGAAGGCATTAACGCCGGCAAATCCGCTGACGGCACGACCAGCGCCGATCCGAACGGCTACTTCGACAACTACAGCTCAGACGCGCCGCAGCGCGGCTACTACAGCGGCCCGACCCAGACGTCATCGAACATTGACGTGAAGGGGCAGACGGAGCTGAGCGAGTCTGATTTAGGCCAGACCGCGCGCGAATCCTACGTGAATAACCCGGCGGACAAGCTCAGCTACGACTCTGACATGATGAAGTACAGCGACGAAATCCGGGAAAACGCCAACGCCATCACCGGTGTGAACGGCAGCCAGTGCGTGGCGCAGGAGCTGAACAAAACCACCTGGACCACGCACAGCTGTGAAATGGCCACCCCGCTTTCACAGTCCTGCACGCGTAAGGCCACCATCGTGACGACCGGATCGTACGAGGAGTACGGCACGCAGCTGGTGCTCAACGCCCGCGACGTTACCGGCAGAAAGCTGGATAACTGGTGGGTGCAGTATGACTTTGTCGTGCCGGAAGACGGCACCATCAGCAGCGGCACTTGGGAGTTCCTTTACCCGAAAGCGCCGGGCTACCACGGAGACCGCCTGGATTACTCCATCCAGGCCTTCGGGCAGACGATTCGAACCAAAATCAACTATTCCGGCACCCTGAGCATTCCGGCTCAGAAGGTCACGCAGGGGCAGGTTATCAGCGTGCTGTTTCGCTATAACACCGACGGCCACTATGAGTCCGGCCGCGACGGCACCATGAATTCTCTCGCTAACGGCACGATGGTTCTGCGCATCACGCTTCCCATGCAGGCGGTACGCGACACGGTCACGGCGGGCATCGAATGGACCAACAGCTGCCCGGCGGACATGGGCGACGCGGTGAAGCTGAGCGAGGTCTGCAGCGACCCGGGCGGCACCCGTTCGGTGACCGTGGGCGGGCAGGCCTACAGCCTCTACAGCGACTGCTGGGGCTACACCACGCAGTGGAACGTGTTCGAAGACGACACCAACACCTGTCAGGCCTATATCGACGATCCGAACTGCAGCGAAGGCACCCGCATTTGCACCCAGAAAATCGGCAACCTCTGCGTCTACAGCAAGCTGACTTACCAGTGTGCGCACACTGTGAAAAGTACCGGCTACGTCTGCGGCTCGGAGTTCTACTGCTCGGACGGCAGCTGCTCGGCGATGCAGGCGGGCCAGAACCAGAACTTTGAAGCCGCCGTGTCGCAGCTGGCCGCGCTCGCGGCGGCGGGCAAGGACTTCGCGGGCATGGACCCGAACTCAGTGACGGCGTTTACGGGCAAGGCGATGGCCTGCCGCAAAAGCGCGGCAGGCTTCAGCAACTGCTGCAAAAGCGGGGGCTGGGGGCAGAGCGCGGGGCTCGCGCACTGCAACACCGAGGAGAAGGAGATCGGCACCGGCAAGGAGAAAAAGCTGGTCGTGAAGGTCGGTTCGTACTGTTCGAAAAAGGTGCTCGGGGTCTGCCTGCAGCAGAAAGAGGGCTACTGCGTGTTTGACAGCAAGCTTGCCCGCATCGTGCAGGAGCAGGGGCGCCGCGATCAGCTGGGCATCAGCTTCGGCTCCGGTGAAAGCCCGGACTGCAGGGGAATAAAGGTCGCTGAGCTGCAGGGCATAAAGTTCGATCACATCGACTTCAGCGACTTCTACGACGACCTGAACAGCAACATCAAACTGCCGGACCAGGATGCGCTGAACCAGCGCATCACCTCCGACATCCAGAACAGCCTCAAATCAGGAGACTAAGCGTGAGAAAACTCATCGGCCTCGCGCTGCTGCTGGCGGTATCGCCGCTGCACGCGGCAGAGGAAAAAAAGCCCGACGGCTACAACTACGACCCGGCGGTCGGCTGGTACTGGTACAACGAGCCGGTAAAAAAGGACGAGGAAGAACAGCAGCAGGCACCGCCGCCCGCTGCGCCGCAGGAGACGCCCACGCAGAAGATGAAGCGCCTGCAGGCGTTTCGCGACAACCTGATGAACGAGGCGATGCTGCACCCCTCTACCGAGAACATCCGGCGCTACAAAATGGTGCAGGACTGGATGGTCAATCAGGCCAGCATGTTCGCTTCGCGCTGGGAAAAGGTGCTGCTGGACAACCCGGAGCTGGACTACAGCCTGAAGCACCCGTTCTACAACGGCACCGCAAACATCCAGTACACCGAGCAGCGCCAGAAGCAGCAGGCGGCTATCCGCTACGTCAATCAGCGCTACGGGGTGTTCTTCTTCTATCGCGGCAACGAGCCGCTGGATAACCGGCTCGGCGGGGTGGTGAAGGAGTTCAGCGAGCAGTACGGGCTGACCGTTATCCCCGTGACCGTGGACGGACGCGCGAGTCCTGACCTGCCGGACACCCGGCAGAACGCCGGTCAGGCGGAAAAGATGAAGATAGAACACTTCCCGGCCATCTACCTGGTCGAGCCGCGCACGAAGAAATACCAGCCGCTGGCCTACGGGTTCATCACCCAGGACGACCTGGCGCGCCGCATGCTCAACATCGTTACCGACTTCCAGCCCGAGGATTAATCATGATTTCAAGACTCTTTGCCGTACTGCTGATGCTCACGCCGGTGCTGGCCACGGCCAGCACGATTGACGACATTGCCCGCCTGGAGCAGGCGAAAGAGGGGGCGGACGCGTCCGCACAGCCGGATAGCCAGCCAGAGAAAAGCGCCACCTCAGATACGCCTGCTGCACGACCGCAGACGTCGGTGGCAAAGCCGATCTGGTATCACCTGAGCGACGGGCGCCGCGTGGACGTGGGCCACTGGCAGATCGTGCACTTTGTCCGCTCCGACTGCCCGTACTGCCACCGCTTCAACCCGACCCTGAAGTCGGTGTCCGGGCAGACCGGCATCGGGGTGTTTGTCTACAGCTTCGATGGCAAGGGTGACGCAGTGTTCCCGAAGGTTATGCCGGTGAATGACGGCATCCTGAAGGACTTCTTCGCAGAGCTGCCGCAGGCGACGCCCACCGACTTCATTATCAACACGCAGTCGCTGGTGACGATCCCGCTGTCGCAGGGGGAAATGAGTGAGGAGGCGCTGAAGCAGCGCCTGGACGAGTCTTTTGCACTGGCCGTGCGGCTGGGGGTGCTGTGATGAATAAATTTGCGTTAAGTGCCGGTGTCGCAACTGGTCTGTTGTTTTCTGCTGCCGCAAGCGCGGACGTGCAGAACGACATCAACAAGTTCTTTAACGACATGGGCGGCGGTGGCGGTAACTACACCCAGGCGGCCGCCTGGCAGGGACAGTCGGCGGGCTACCTGACCGGCGGCAACCTGTTTATCCGCACGCCGGTGCGCAACATCCAGCTGATTTCGGTGACGCTCCCGGACATCAAGTCGGGCTGTGGCGGCATCGACGCCTATCTGGGCTCGTTCAGCTTCATCAACAGCGACAGCATCAAAATCATGGGCAAGCAGATCCTCAGCAACGCCGCCGGCTACGCCTTTGATCTCGGGCTTGAAACCATCTGCCCGCAGTGTAAAGCCGTGAAGGACTACCTGCAGAAGCTCGCGGCAGACACCAACAACATGAACATCTCCACCTGCCAGGCCGCGCAGTCTATCGTCGGCGGCCTGTGGCCAAAGACCCAGGCGGCCAGCTCGCAAATCTGTCAGGACCTCGGCACTAAACACGACGTATTCTCTGACTGGGCGGCATCCCGTCAGGGCTGCGGTGTGGGCGGGGAGACGAACAGCGTGTTCGACAAGGCGACCGAGGAAGAGAAAAAGCGCATCCCGCGCAACCGTAACCTGACGTGGGACACGTTCACGAAGCTCAATCAGTTTTTCAGCAACGATCGCGCGCTAAAGGAGTTCATCATGTCGATGGTCGGCACGGTCATTTACGACGCGAACGGCAACCCGACGTTCCTGCAGCCGCGCGGGGGCAGCGAGTCGATGTTCAACACGCTCCTGAACGGCGGAACCGAGAAAATCTACCGCTGCAACGACAACACTACCTGCCTGTCGCCGACTATCGCGGAGCTGACTCTGTCGGAAGACGAAGGCATGACCGGCCGGGTGCGCGACATGCTCAATGACATCTTCGACAAAAGCCGCACCGACACGGCGCTTAACGACAACGAAAAGGCGCTTATCAGCAGCACCCGCGTGCGCATCCTGCGCTACACCATCGACTCCGCATCGGTGGGCATGGATCAGAGCGTGGTCAGCAGCCTCGCGGAGTACATCGCGGCCGATATGGTGATGTCATACATCAACGGCCTGATCGACGTGGCCGCGAGCGGGGCGGCGGGCACGCTCGATACCGAGGAAGAGAACAAGCACTTTCGCGAGAACCTGCGTCAGGTGCGCAACGAGCTGAGCCAGCGCGTCGCGCGAATCCAGGTGCAGCAGAACGGGCTGGCAGAATATGACCGCAGCCTGTCCGAAACGCGCCAGCAGCTCTCTTCATCCGTGTCCGACAGCGTGCTGTCGAACTATCAGTTCGGGGGGTAAGCATGGCGCTTGATATCTGGGTAGTCAGCTCCGGCGGCATGATCACAATGGGCCTCAATGCGGTCGCCACGGTAATGGAAAACGGCGGCTGGAAAAGTACGATCTGGGTGGCGGAGATGCTGGGCATCGCTTTCTGCGTGATGACTTACCTGCGCACGCACAATATGACGGCGATGTTCGGCTGGGGGCTGACGTTTGTACTGGTTACCGCCCTGCTGCTGACGCCGAAGGTCACGGTGGTGGTCAACGATCTGACCGCCCCGGACACCATCGGGCGGGTGGATAACGTGCCGGTAGGGCTGGCCATGCCGCTCTATCTGGCGACCGGCGTGGGCTACACGCTCACGACAACCTACGAAGACATCTTCCACTTCCCCGACGAGCGGTCCTACACCAAAACCGGCATGCTGTTCGCGAGCAAGCTGCTGCAGGACAGCTTCACCATCGACAGCCGCAACCCGGTGCTGGCCTACAACATGGGGGAATACACAAAGAACTGCGTAGTGCCGGACATCATGCTGAACCACAAGTACAGCATGCAGGACGTCATGGAGTCTGAAGACGTGCAGGCGCAGATTTTCAGCAACCCGAGCCCGCTGCGCGCCATCTACTGGCGGGACGCGACCGGCACCACGTATATGCAGTGTCGGGACGCGGCGCCGCGTCTGAAAAACCTGCTGTCGGCGGAGAGCAACAACACCGGCAGCACGTTCATGGCTCACGCGGCCCGCATGCTGCCGGGCAACAACGCGCCGCAGACGGTCTACGCCGAGCAGCTGGCGGGGTCCTATGAATACTTCCTCGGCAGCAGCAAGTCGGCACAGGCCATCATGATGCAGAACATCGCTATCGCAGGCCTGCGTCGCGGGC
The DNA here is from genome assembly GCF_031844285.1 of Enterobacter sp. BRE11. Classification (NCBI taxonomy): domain Bacteria; kingdom Pseudomonadati; phylum Pseudomonadota; class Gammaproteobacteria; order Enterobacterales; family Enterobacteriaceae; genus Enterobacter; species Enterobacter sp. BRE11. The sequence continues at coordinate 84,260 of NZ_JAUZUX010000017.1, read as the reverse complement.
TGAACAGCTACGTGAAGGGCATGAACGACACCGCCTCAATGGTGGACATCGCGTCCGAGCAGTCGCTGATGAAGCTGCGCCTGTCGCACGCGGTCAGCTACGCCATTGCGACGGAGGTGCTGCCACAGCTGCACACGGTGCTGCTGCTGTTCTGCATCTGCATCTTCCCGGTAATGGTGCTGGCGCTGTACGTGCGGGAAATTGCCTGGTCGGTGATCAAAAGCTACCTGAACTTTATGGGCAGCCTGATGCTGTGGCCGGTGATGTTCGCCATCTTTAACTTTGCGGTGAACTACAGCACGCAGAACAGCTTTCACGCGACGGGCCCGACGCTTTCCAACGTGAACCGCCTGATGGAAACCAGCACCACCACGGCGGGCATTGCCGGCTGGCTGATGCTCTCCATCCCGTTCCTGGCGTTTCGCCTGTTCACCGGGCTGGGTCAGGGCTTTGCCAGCCTCAGCTCCAGCCTCGGCAGCGCGCTCAGCAGCGCCTCGGCGGCGGACTCCGGTGCGGTGGCATCGGGTAACATGAGCGTGGGTAACGTGCAGCTGGACAACATCAACGGGCACAAAACGGACCTGAACCGCGCTTATCGTGAGGGCAACACCTCTGTGCAGCTGGGCAACAGTGCCATGCGGACCGTGACGCAGGACGGGCAAACGGTGTATGACGCCTCCGGGGCAACCAGCCGCCTGCCGGTGGATCTGCACCTTGACCGCAACCTGGCGAGTGCCGCGCAGCGCTCGGTGCGCGACAGCATGGCGCAGACCGAAATGGCGGCGCAGGGCTACAACCACTCAGTGCAGGAAACCGGCTCGCAGCTCAAACAGTTCCATGAGCAGTTTGGCAACAGCGATTCGAAAACCCTGTCGGCCTCAACCGGCATGAGCATTACCGACGCAGAGCGCGTGAACAAAATGCAGAACGTGGCGCAGGACTATGCAACCCGCAACCATATCAGCCTGAATGAGGCGTATTCCGAGCTGGAGAATAAATCACGCGATCTGGCACTCTCTAGGGGGACGCGCGGCCAAGCCAGTTTTGACAGTAATAAGTCGCTGTGGGGTAAGGTGGGCTCATATGCCACGGGCATCTCAGGTAAAGTTGATGTACATGGCGGTCTTGAGGCTACGGGACGCTCAGGCTCAACCTCTCAAACAACAGAAGGCGGTCAGAGCGGCAATGACAACTCACAAACGATTTCTGCGCGCGAATCGCAGGACTTCAGCCAAGGCATGGATGTGCTGCGTAACTACAGCACGACCTACAATGGTCAGCACGTTGATAATAACGCGTCCGGCCTGATGAACCAGATCTCTTCCGGCATCACGACCTCTGACAGCAAATATGCGCAGTACACGGCCAGCCAGGCGCACACGCATGAGATGCAGAAGATGGCCTCCGAGACTGAAACGCTCAGCGCGAGCGCGCGTGACAACTATACACAGCAGTTTGTGCAGTGGGCAATGCAGCGATCCCCGGGCAATGCCGAAACCATTCTCACCAATACCTCAGATGAAAATGTCCAGAAACAGCGCGATGGTCTGGTTCAGGAGTTCTTCGCTGAGAAGCTTCAGGGACGGATTGACGGAGACTACGCGCGTAACTCAGGAAGTACCGCTGAGGGGATGGGTGCTCCGGCAAACACTGCAGGTGCTCAGTTCGGCGGCGCATATAACAGCGCTAATCAGAGCATTGATGCAGGTGTTGCCAGGAACAACATTCGTACCGATGTTAACGGAGAAGTTGAAGCCCAGCAGGGTGTGGTCAACAATAGAGCAAGCGCCGCTCAGCAAGAGCTATATAAAGGACAGAGCGAAACTGGAAGTGCAATGGCATCACGCAAGGGTGAATATACGGTGAGTTCAGATGAGTATTCACGCCATAAACAAGCTGCAGATGCTCATCAAAAAGAGGTTTCAACAAACATGTTCAATTCAAAGAATTATAAAGATTTAGAACGTGAGCTTGATAAAGAAAGAAAAGAAAAGGAATAAGGTGGAATTATGAGAATGACTTATGATGAAATAAAAAATGATTCAGAAGTGATAGCCTTGCAGTTTGGGTTGTCTAAAAAAGAGGTCCCTTCATTCTTCTCACCCTTAAAAAGAATGGGATTGCACTTGTTAGTGTATTTTCTGTTTTCTTTTTTTTCTTATTTTTTAATGCCTGAAGGATCTGATAAGTTAGCATGGTTTTGCGCTTTAGCTTTTGGGGTTGTTAATTGGATTTTTATAATTGGTTTTATTTTTGGCTATGAGTTCATATTCAGTGTTGTGAATGACCCAAAAGTCAATGAGCTAAAGCTGGTTAAGGTACTTAAACGTAAAGTTCGCGCTTATGGCATGGTGTGGCTTGTTTCTCTGGTTCTTTTGGGGGGTGTTTCACTGGTTACTGAAATGAACTTAGGAGCGCTTGTAATAGGGAATTTTATTATTAGCTTGATAGGGTTGTTACTTTTTAATGTTGACATATCACGATACCAGATCTCTGGTATGTTAGGGGTGGCATCAGCATTAAATCAAAGCTTTAAAAAATAGAGTTCAATTCTAAAACTTCGCAATCTTTAATTGGGTTGCGATTTCCCTTTCGAGGTATAAATGTTAATTCATCTAACCCCTTCTTTTTTTCTTAATTACTCCGATGTCTCTGTTAACTTAATCGACGTGGAAATTCCTGAGTTAGGCCTGCATCTGCAGAATGAAAAGGATATAACCGTCCGCTTTCCTGCGCCCAATAAACGGCTGCATTACGTCTGCCGTAAAAAAGGGCGCAAGGCCGTGTACGGCATTCTGCTGAATACGGATAAAAACGTCACGGACATTACCGTCATTACGCGCTGGGCCGTGCAGGGTGAAGTTTCCACGCACCGGGTACACATGCACATCGTGGGTGCCGACGATGCGGCTACCGATGTGATTCATCTCTGGAGCGGCGTTTTTAATACCCCCTTCCGGGATAAAGCGCCGGACCTGACTAAAAACTGGATCCCGGCGGCGTGCCAGCCCCGCCTGAGCGTCTGCGCCGGTGACAGGCCGTCTGAGCGCGAGCCGGCAATCTGGCGCCTTGCGGACGCAGCCGGGATTATCCGTCAGCAGACGGAATACTTCACCGCCGCCACCGTTGAGCCCGAACGCCTGCTGACGCCCGTTCGCAGTAATGACCGGCTGCCGGCGCTGGAAGACGCGTTTGACTGCAGGGTGCGGGAATATGCGGACACGCTGCGCGTGCTTTATGCCTACCCGGGCGTGACCGTCTGCCCGGTGACGGAGCATGAGGAGCTTATCGAAAGCGACCTGACGGAAGAGGGAAAGCGCGATGCGTTCACCGCGATAATCCAGCCCGTGCTGCAGGAGGTTCGCGCGGTCTGCCCGGTGTTTTTCACCAATACCACCAACCTGATGAACAGCGTCCGCCGCTTCTCCGCGCACTTCCAGGCGCTGAGCGACGCTGACAAGCAGTTTGTTGAATACCAGATTAATCAGCCCCTGTTTCGCGTTTCAGTGAGCTGAGACCGCCCGCCGCACGGCCTGACGCACCCTGCGTCTGGCGGAGGAGGCGGAACATCACGTCAGCCCATCCGGGCACGTTCGCACCGTAACTAAACCCCGCGCAGCAACCTGCCTGGATTTCGCCTGCCCGCAGCTCTGCGCGCCTGTCTCTGTTTCCACATAAAGGACTTTCCATGAGCCTCAACGCCCGCGACTTTACCCAGGGCGGTCAGGTGATGAAATACATGATCGGCATGTTTGTGCAGATCATGAATATCGCCTCCTACTGGGTCGTGCTGTTTTCTGCACTGGTATTTTTCAGCTGGATGCTGCTGCGCCTTACGCTGCAGGAGTTCATTCACGGCAGCGCCTACTGGTTGATCAAGTGGCTGATTATGCCGCTCGCGAAGCTTTCCGGTAAGCCTTCGCAGGCCGGCTGGACCTTTCACTTCGAACGACCCAACGGTGAAGTGGTGGCGTTCAAGCACACCGCGCTGCAGGTGATGAATGACCCGTACTTTGTGCTGATGGGCCAGCACGTCAAGGACACTGCGTTTTACGGCTGGGGGATTTCAGCCTTCAGTTTTGTCGCCGCCATTATGGCCATTACCTGGTTTCTGGGCAGCAAGGGTGCGAAGCAGCGCGAGAGTGAACTCACCGGCGGCCGCATTCTGGCGACGAGCCCTGCCATTGTGAACCGCCTGCTCAAAAAGGCCGGCGTGATGTCCCCGCTCAGCATCTGCGGACTGCACATTCTGAAAGACTCAGAGATGCAGAACTTCGGCTTTCACGGCACCGTCGGGTCGGGCAAGAGTACCGCGCTGAACGACCTGCTGCGCCAGCTGCGCGAGCGCGGCGATCGCGTCATCGTATACGACAAAGGCAATAACTTTATCCCGACTTTTTACCGGCAGGATAAAGACCTCATCCTTAACCCCTTTGATGCGCGCTGTGCCCCGTGGGACCTGTGGGAAGAGTGCAAGACCATAGGGGACTTTGAGAACTTCGCGACTTCCCTGCTCCCGGACAGCAGCGGCAGCAGCGATCCGTTCTGGGTGCTGTCGGCCCGCTCGCTGTTTGTGGCCACCGCGCGGCGCATGGCCCGCGAAAAGGACCGCAGCATCGGCGAGCTGCTGAAAAAGCTGATGTCCATCAGCCTGGCAGACCTGCGCGCGTTTCTGGAGGGCACGGACGCGGCGAACCTGGTGGACGGCAGCATCGAGAAGACCGCGATGACCATCCGCACCATTCTGACCACCTACGTCCGCTCGCTGCGCTACCTGCAGGGGCTCGATCAGGACGGCCGCCGCCCGTTTAACATCCGCGACTGGCTGCACACCGAGGACGCGAGCGGCGATAACCCGTGGATATTCATCTCCAGCGACGGTCAGAACCACAACGCCCTGAAGCCCCTGCTGAGCGCGTGGCTCTATATGACCATGTCCGGCATCCTCGGGCTCAGGGCCGACCGCAACCGTCGCATCTGGATTTTCCTGGACGAGCTGCCGTCCCTGCACAAGCTGCCCATTCTGCCGGAGTTCTGCGCAGAGGGCCGTAAGTTCGGCGGCTGCACCGTCGCCGGGCTGCAGAACTTCCCGCAGCTGGAAGAAACCTACGGCACCAACGCGGCCAAGTCCATCTGGGACCTGCTGAACACCCGCGTCTTTTACCGCGCGCCCAGCGGCTCGATTGCGGACTGGGTGCAGAAGGAAATCGGCGAACAGCGTCACAAGAAATTTAAAGACCAGTACAGCTACGGCATCGACATCATCCGCGACGGCGTGCAGTTCTCCAAAGACGAGGTCAACGAATTCCTGGTCAGCTATTCCGACGTGCAGAGCCTTAACGACCTGGAGTGCTACATCACCCTGCCCGGCGAGTGGCCGGTGGTGCGCATGAAGCTGCCCTGGAAGCCCTACCGCGAAATCGCCGAAGGGCGCATTCCGCGTGACGTGGAAGACGCGTTAGACCCGGACATCGAGGCGACACTTGCGGGCGAAACCGCCGACAACCAGGCCGGCCAGATTGTCGGGCGGCTGTTCGGTGACACGACTGAAGCGGCAACTCCGGCAGGTGAACAGAGTGTGGGCAACACCGGGACCGCTGCCGGTACGCAGAGCACAGCGGCTCCTGCTGAAAACGCTACGGCGTCGTCTCCAGCGGCTCAGGCAGCGGCTGCCGAAGCAGGCGGGCGCGTTGTGGCGCTGCCGCCTCCTGCAGCCGAATCGGCACCCTCATCTTCCCCGGAAACCACAGCGCCTGCGCCGGCCCCACAACAGGAGGCAGAGCAGCGCCTGCAGGTGATGGACGTGGTTAAACATAACAGCGCGGATTTTGGTCTGGACCGCAACTGAGGTGAATCATGCTGTCTGTCTCTGCAGTTAAAAGCGCCGGTAAGGCCGGCGCCTACTACACCAACGAAGATAACTATTACTTTCTCGGCGAACAGTCCACGGAGTGGTACGGCACCGGCGCGGAAAATCTGGGCCTTGAGGGGCCGGTTAACCGCGATACCTTTGTGGCGGTGCTGGAAGGCCAGCTGCCGGACGGCACCGACATGCGCCGCATGGAGGGCGGAGTCAACAAACACCGTCCGGGCTATGACCTGACTTTCTCCGCGCCCAAGAGCGCCTCGGTGCTCGCCCTCGTGACCGGCGACACCTTCCTGGTGGACGCGCACAAGGAGGCGGTGCGCCGCACGCTGGACGAGGTGGAGAAGCTCGCCACCACGCGCACCATGACCGACGGCATCACCGAGATGGAGAAGACCGGCAACCTGGTGATCGCGACCTTTATGCACGATACCAGCCGCAATCTGGACCCGGCAATGCACACCCACGCGGTGGTGGCCAACGCCACGCTCTCGCAAAACGGCTGGAAAACCCTGTCCACCGACATTAACGGGAAGCAGGGCTTTACCGACGTGGTCTGGAACGAGCAGGTCAGCATTGGCGCGCTCTATCGTGGCCACTATCGATCCATTATTGAGCCCGCGGGCTACCAGACCGAGGACACCGGGCCGCGCGGGGAATGGGACATCACCGGCGTGCCGGTTAAGCCTTTTTCCTCGCGTCGCCAGGACATTCTCGATTTGGTCGGTGAAGACGCGACGGCGAAGCAGAAAAGCATGGCTGCGCTGGACTCCCGGCAGGCCAAGCACTTTGAAGACCCGGAGACCCTGCGCGAGCACTGGCAGACGGTCCTGAAAGATACCGGCTTTGACGTGCAGACGTTCAGGGAAGAGCTGGCAGAGCGCCAGCAGCAGCGTGAAGCCGAAAACGCCGGGCAGGAAAAAAAGACCGCCACGCCGCCGGCGCTGGAGGGCGCGGTGCGGGATGCCATTGAGCGGCTGTCGTCTAAAAGCGTGCGTGTCACCTATGACGACGTGATGACCAGCGTGCTTAATCACGTCCCGGTCGCCCCGGGCGTCTACGGGCAGGCCCGGAGCGCCATTGACAGCGCCATCGGCCACGGCCAGCTGATCGCCGTGGACAAGAACCAGACGCTGTTCACCACCGCCGCCCACGTCCGCGACGAGGCGCGTCTGTCACAGCTGGCCGCCGGGCTGGCGGAAAAGCGCGGTGGGCTTACGGCGCCTGCGGGCGAGCGTGGCGTGCTGGCACAGGTGGCCGATGCCGATCGCGCGGTGTCGCTGATTGACGTGCGCGGCGGCACGCAGTTCATCAGCGACCTGAACCGCAGCATTATGACGATGGCCAGCGAGAGCCAGCGTCCGCTGGTCGTGGTGGCGGCCGACGGCGCCGCGCGTAAACGTCAGCTGGCGACCTTCGGGGATAAGCCCGGCGTTCAGCTTATGACGGCGGAGGAGATGAAAAGCGCTGAGCTGCCGGCGCGCCCGCTGGTGCTGGTCGCGGAGGCCGAGCGATTCAACACATCCGGGCTGCACGATGTGCTGAAGACGGCGGCGCAGCACGACGGCACCGCGCTGGTGACCGATACCCATGCCCGACGCACGGCAGGTTTTGCGTCGGAGGTGCTGAGCGCGGCGGGTGTGAAACAGTTCACCGCCTCGCCGAAGACCGAAAACGTGCGCGTGACGATGGTGCAGAAGGACACGGTGGAGGACCGGCTCAGCGTGGCGGCGCGCTACTACGCGCAGGAAAAAGCGCAGGGCCGGCAGGTGTCGCTGCAGGCGGGCAATGCGCGCACGCGCGACCAGCTCACGACCCGGACCCGGGAAATCCTCGCCGACGAGGGGCAGCTCGGCCGGGTGCTGGGCGAGGCCACGGTGCGGGTACCGGTGTGGCTGGACGCCAGCAACCGCAACGACCGCAGCGTCTACCGCGCGGGCATGGTGCTGGAGCATCATGAGGGGCAGGGCCAGAAGTCGGTGTTCACCATCGCCGGCGTCAGCGAGCGGCATAACCTGCTGACCCTGAAAGACGAAAAGGGGCAGACGCAGGGCGTGAGCATCAGCAGCATCGACAGCCACTACCGGCTTTACCGGGAGAAAAAGCTGGAGCTGCGCGAGGGTGAGCAGCTGCGCGCCACGGCCGATCTCGGCAGCCGGGCCGTCAGCGGGGAGCGACTGACCGTTACCGGCGTAAAGGAAGGGCGCTGGCTCTTTAAGGACACCATCACGATGGAGAACGCGAAGGGCGAGCGTGTCAGGCTCGACCGCAACGCGCCGCTCTACGCAGACTACGCCTACGCCGAGTCTTTTGGCGCCAAGCGCCGCACGGAGGGGAGCGTGGTGGCGGTGCTGGCGGGCAAGGAGGTGAACGACGCGACCGTCAACATGCTGCGCCGCAGCGGCTCGGACGTGATTGCCTTCACCCCGCTGGACGAGGCCACCATCGGCCGCCGCCTGGAGGAAAACCGCCCGGTGGTCAGCGTGACGCAGGGCATCAAATCGCTCGCCGGGGAAAGCGAGCTGACGGACGCCCTGCGGGAGCTGGAGTCCCGGAAGATGTCGCAGCCGGAGCGCGCGATGCGGCTGGCCATCGAGAAAGCCACCGGCACCGACGTGACGTTCACGGGCGTCCGGGCGCTGGCCGGGGTGATGAACGCCGACCGCAGCATCACGCCCGAGCGCGCGCAGGAGGAGCTGTCACGCCTGGTGCAGCGCGGGGAGATTTTTGAACTCAGCGAGGAGCAGGGCGCCGCCGGGAAGTACATCTCCCGCGAGAACTTTGAGAACGAGGTGTCCATCCTGCGTCACGTTGCCGAAGGCAAAAACAGCGTGAAGCCGCTGCTGGCAGGCGGCCTGAGCGGTGAGAAGGCCGCCGGGCTCACGGACGGCCAGCGCGAGGCGGGCAACCTCATCCTGACCACCCGCGATCGCTTTACCGCCATTCAGGGCTATGCCGGCGTGGGGAAAACCACGCAGTTTCGCACGGCGGCGGCGGCGCTCGCCGCCGCAGACAACGCTCCGGACATTCGCGGCCTTGCGCCCACGCACCGCGCCGTCAGCGAGCTGTCCGGGGCGGGTATTCCTGCGCAGACTATCGCGAGCTTCCTCAGCGAAAGCAGCCAGTGGCAGGCCGCCGGACAGGCGCGCGACTTTCGCAATACCGTGTTCGTTATCGATGAGTCCTCCATGAACGGCAACGCCCAGCTGGCCTCCCTGATGAACGTCATAGCTGAAGGCGGCGGCCGCGCTGTGCTGAGCGGGGACCAGGACCAGCTGAAGTCGCTGGAGTCCGGCGCGCCGTTTGCACTGGCTCTGGAGCGCAGCGCCGCCGACGTCGCGGTGATGAAGGAAATCGTGCGTCAGATCCCCGCGCTCAGGCCCGCCGTGGAGGCGGTTATCGCCGGCAACGTGCGAGAGGCGGTGCGCATCACAGCGGAGACCAGCCCGCAGAGCGTGCCGCGCCAGCCGGACGCATACGTTCCGGAGAGCAGCGCAATGGATGGCAGCAAGCTGGCGCAGGCGGCAGGGCCCGCAGGTGAGGAGGCCGAAAAACCCGACCTGACCGGAATGATTGCCGACGACTACGCCGGCCGGACGCCGGAGGCGCGCGACAACACGCTTATCGTGACGGAGCTGAACGCCGACCGCGAGGCCATCAACAGCGCCGTGCATAACCGGCTGCAGGCGCAGGGGGCGCTGGGTGACAGCGTCACGGTGCCACTGCTGGTACGAATCAACAACAGCAACGCCGATCTGGGCCGACAGAGGTTCTGGGAGGCGCAGGAGGGCAACGTGGTGCGCCGGGGCGAGCAGTATTTCCGGGTGAGCGAAACCGACACGGAGAGCGGCGTGGTGCGCATGGCCGGGCTTGATGGCGCGCCGGACCGCTGGATCAGGCCTGCCGAAATGCGCAAGGAGGACGTGGCGGTATTTAAGGAGGTGACGCGGGACATCAGCCCGGGTGAGAAAATCCGCCTGACGGCAACGGACCGCGACCGCAACGTGCGCGCGAGCGACATGGCCGTGGTGTCAGGCATTACGGAGGAGGGAAAAATTCTGCTCGATACCGGCGACCGGCAGCTGTCTTTCGATCCCGCCGCGCGCTACGCCGACCGCCACATGGACTACGGCTACGCCGTCACCACCTACAGCTCGCAGGGCGCGTCCGTGAAGTACCTTATCGGCCTGTTTGGCGAAGAGGGCGCCAGAGGCCGGATGGCGGCGATGGACAGTACCTACGTCGAGCTTTCAAGGTCAAAGGAGCACGTTCAGACCTACTTCGACAACCTGTCTGGCTGGGCGGCGAAGGTGGAAAGTAAAAGCGGGCGGCGCCAGACGGTACACGACGTGCTGATGCGGGCGGAGGACGTGCGGGCTGACCGGGAGATACAGGCGTGGGACAAAAGCCTGCCGGTATCCGGCACGCGCCTGGCGGACCGGGTCGATCAGGACCTCACGGCGGACGCGCGCTTTATGGCCGGGAAGACGCCGGAAATGCTGTGGCCGGTTCTCAACGAGCACGGCCGTCAGCGCGGGAACTGGCACGTTCCTGTGTCGCCTTCCAGCGGAGAGGTAGACTTTTCAGCCGCCCACTATGAAGGGGCAGCGGACGGCAGTCGTATCGTGCTGCAGCGAGGGGAAAAGCCCGGAAAGGTGCTGGAAGCCGCGGATGTCGCGGAGGCGCTGCAGCTGATGAAGGACAACCCGGAAAGCCCTGTCGTGCTCGCTGCTGATCACAGTGAACGTCCGGATGCCAGAGGTGCGTCGGCAGCAGCGACGTCGGGTGGAGAGGAGCTGGACCGCCGCGAAGCCGAGGCGCTAGAGAAAGCCGTTAAGTCCGCGCTGGGGCAGGAGGAGAAAGAGCCGGAGCCTGTTGCGCCCGAAGAGGCGCGGAGCACACCGGACGAACGGGAGAGCGAACGCGAGGCCGCCCTAGCCACCGAGCTGGAAGAGCTGCAGGAGGAGGCATTTGATTATCGCGACTACGTCCTGACCCCGGAGCGGGATGACCGCGCCATGATGAACGACGAAGTGAGCGTGATGCGCCACGAGCGCAGCGAACCCGAACCTGAGTTTGGCCATAAACCTCAAAAAACCCTGGAGTAGACCCTATGACATTACTGCTGATTGCGGCCACCGTGGCCGTTTGCCTGATGATGCTGATGGCCTGGCTGCCCGAGTTCCGGGCCGAAGGTGCGCTGCTTCGCCGCTGGAGTAAGGGCGGCGGTGAGAGCTGCTGCAGTGAAACCGTGCAGAACGTGGTGGACGGCTTCATTGAGAATTTCTCTGCAGCACATAACCTGACGGAAGCTGAAACGGCGCGTATCTGGAAGATGAAGACCCGCCCGGGCATGATGCCGGTGACCCTGCTGCTGCATCCGCAGCTGGTCACGCGTGAAAAGGGACGCTTTGGGCGTGGGCGCAACCTTACGTCCGTGTTTGTGGCCACGGGCGTCAGCGCGCTTATTATGCCGCCGCTGGCCGGTATGGCCATGCACAATATGAGTCTGTGGCTGCTGCCCTTCCTGAACACGGCGGTATTTTTTGCCGGGCTGCAGCTGCTGCGCTACGCGTACTCGGATTTAGGTCTGCTGAACGTACTGGTCACGGGTAAGCCTGACTGAAAAGAAACGGCCTGCCGCCCTGCGGTTGGCCGGTCCCTCGCGTACGGGATTAAAAATCCCGCACGCTCACGACCCCGGATTGCTGACCGGATGCAGTCTGGAACATGGACGATTTTCTCACTCTTCTTTTATATGCATGCGTATTCTGTAAGGCGACAAGGCAACTACCGTTGCCTGAAGCTGTTAGCGGGATCGTTATGTTTATCCCCAGTCAGCCCTGACTCATTTTGAGCATGGCTACAGCGTCATTACCCGGCATCTGAAATTGCACCCGGTGCCGGGCGGCCACGTCCAGCGCAAACACCCGCGTGTAAATCTCCGTAGACTTGGCGCTCTTGTGCCCGAGCAGGCTCTGCAGCGCCTTGAGCGGCGTGCCAGCGTAAAGCATGTGCATGGCGTAGCTGTGCCGGAAGGTGTGCAGCGTCACCGGAACGGAAAATGTCACGCCCTCTGACGCCGCTGCCTCTACCGCTTCGTTCAGCCAGGTGCGGGCGGTGCGATCGGTGATGTCCCACAGACGCACTTTTTCCGTCCGGCCAGTCTTCTCACTCCTGCGCTCCAGGGGGATGCGCAGGGTAGCGATCATCATCTCCAGCTGCGTCACGTACTGCGCGTCTGACAGCGGCACCAGGCGATGCGGCACGGAGCCAGCGGGCAGACGACCGGCCCGACGCTCCGCCTTTTCCTCGCGTTGCTTGAGCGTGGCCAGCTGCACGAACGGGTACTGCTGGCGCAGCAGAAAGTCTCCCCGGGTCAGCGCCAGCGCCTCGCTGATGCGCGCGCCGGTGTTCCACAACGTAGTAAACAGCATTTTGCGCCGCAGGTCGGGCATGAAATGGAGCAGAGCGCTGACCTCCGGTGCCAGCAGGTACTTTGGCAGGTCGTCAACCAGCGCGGCCATCTGGCGCAGAGCCAGCGCGGACGGGTAATCGATGGCAACCGGCAGCTGGCTGGGCGCTGAGGTACTGACAAAACCTGGCAGGACTGGCAGGTTCATACCGACTGTACCCCTTTTTCAGCTTCTGCCATGTTATTGCTCGCTGTCCTTACGGAGACGCCAAAGGGCGTTTCCCCGATTTCCTTTAATATGGGCGTCCAGCCATTGCTGAACCAGCCGTCCGGATCTTCACCGTTAAAAATCTGCTGCAACCAGCGGGCGGACGAACGGCGAGGCGAGTCCTGAAAATAGACATGATGATGCTGACCAAAGACCGTCGAGAATCCAAAATTGGGGTGCTCAGGCGTCCAGTCATAGGTGTTAATAGACAGCCGGGCACCTTCTGTTTTGAGAAGAAGAAGGAATCTTTTTAAATTCCCGTATCCGCCGCTCCTCATGCCGCTGCGCAGATAAAATTCAGTGATGACACCGGACGTGATCCGTTTTGTCTGCACATCCTGACGTAATATGATCAGAGTGCCATCGTGCATACCACCGTCTACTCTCAGAAACTCAAACGTGTAATCGCTTTTACTGCTGGCAGGAAAGAAAAACTCCCCATACCCCTTAGATCCAATATCAACAAACGGAAAGGGCTGGCCCCTTTCTCCGAGTAACCAGTCAGCAGAGGCATCAAAGTTATGAGCAATCCGGTCTGCAAGCTCAAACGTCAGTTCCTGTCGCCCTTCCATTATATCCATCAGAAGTCCAGGCGAAGTATCCAGCTGCCTGCCTAACCGGACCAGATCAAACGTATCCAATGGTCTGGCGCCTGCATATTCCCGGAAATAGTTGTCAGCCATCAGCCGGTCAAACAACCACTTCAGCCGCTGCCCGGTTTCAAGCTGCCATTGTTCCCGTTCTGTGAGAGCAGGTCCTTCGTTATCAGTTGGCTGATAATATTCCCGCAAGGCAGTCCGGATTTCCCCTTCAACCGAGCGCTCATTTTTCATTGCTGACTGCTCGATACGCTGGTAGAGCGCATCATCCACATTCCGGGCCTGAATTTTTGCCATGACTCAACCTTTATTCCTGAAGGATGCAGCTGGCAACAAGCTCATTAAAAAAAGCTCCTGCGCCATATAAGGCATTCATAATCACATATGTACTCTTTTTGAGTCAATTGGAATGCATGGTAGTTATGGCGTGATGATAACCATGATAATATTTACCATGGGAAATTACCGGGTGCCCGTTGCGCGCACATCCGACTTTTTCCTCAATGCAGGGTTTTCCGGAAGCGTAGCACGGCGGCGGGGCGGGGAAAAGCCCGGCAGCGCCGGGTCCCGCAGCCGCCTTTACCCCATATCTTGTATGCTTTGCAGCTGACCGAACCACTATATGTAGTTACCTGCGCAGAAAACCGCCGTCCAGGTCAAAGGATCCGGTTCTGCCTTTTTTCGGATCCCGGATGACAAAACGCATGATATTTCCTGTAAATGCAATTATTCATAACATTTATATTCATATATGTTAAAAGTGCGAAATTAGCATCAGTTGTTGGTTATTATTAAGATTTCAGCAACAAACCGTATCCCACCCGCTTCGTTAAAAAAACCGAAGGTCATCAGAAGCGCTCACTGATCGTTCCGGGCTGAGACGGTGGCAGCGTCACGGGTAATGTCTCTATTTTATTGGTCGTGAGGAAGGCCGGATAATGGCCAAACTAAGAAGCCATAGCATTGGGGGCAGCCTGCTGATCTGGTATGATCGAGCAGAGGCTCATCTCAATGAGCAATCCCCGCAACAAATTTTTTCGGGGTGCAACAGACCCTTTAGTGTCCAGGCCTGAAAAAAAAGAAAGCACGGTCTCTGAGAGACTACGGTCCTTACGCAACCATACCGGTTAGCGAGCTTTATATTTTCATTATGACTATCTGTATAACAGGGGAATGAATGTGATTAAAAAAATATGCGAAGTGATTGATGGAGAGTATGTCTGTGACATTGATATCAGTGTGGAAGAATGGAAAACTTTATTAACAAATGATAAAGTTTTTGACACAAAAAGTATTGCAGCGTTAAAAAAATGGTTTATTGAGCCAAATCATTCCTGCACATGCTTCGATATTGGTAAGAAGTACGACCTGCACAGCATGAGTGCTAATGGAGTCATAAACGGACTGGGTGGCAGAGTTCAAAAAGAACTTGGTAGATTCGAGGTTAAAGGTGTCGGAAATATCGCATCCGGTACAAAATTCATTACCGTAATGAAGAGTAAAGAAATCGGCGGAAAACCCAAAAGAAACTTATGGACAATTCGTGAGGAACTTGTTCAGGCAATTAACGAACTGGATTTTTTTGGTACAACAGAAATGGCCAGCAGTGAGTATTACTCTGACGATGAGTTGATCAATGCCATAGAGAAAAGTAATATCTTTGACAACGTTCAGACGTTTGAATATACAGGGGAAGCCAAACCAAAGAAAAATGCAATAGAAGTAAAAAATGGCCTCTCGTATCCCAGGAGTAAAGGCGTATCCCAAAATGCGCTGAATAAAGCAGGTTACAGATGTGAAGTCGATAGTGACCACCCAACATTCAGAAGGCGAAATTCATCCTTAAATTACACAGAACCTCATCACATTGTACCTATGTCCAGGCAAGATGCTTTTGACACATCTCTTGATGTTGAAGAAAATATCATATCTCTGTGTTGCAATTGCCATAAACAAATTCACCTTGGTCAGGGTTATGAAGATATGCTGAAAGAAATATACACTGCGCGAAAAAGGTTATTAAAAAAAGTTGGTATTGATATATCACTGGAAAACTTGATTCTTTATTACAAAATGGAAAGTAAGTGAGATTCAAACGAGAGTGATACCTTCGTTTTATTGGTCGGGATGAACAGCAGATGATGTTTCCGGCAAGTATCGGGTCCAGAAACTTTCTGTTAAAAAAGAGGTAAAAGTAGTCTTGAGCCCTGACTGCGAATTGCCATTGCGCATGACCAGAGAACAGGACGAACCCCTGCCAAACCCAGGCATGAGAAACACCTTTAAAACATAGACTTAATTAAAATCAGCAATTCCCATCGAAATAATAAGCAAGCAGAATTGGCTCAGGTGAATTTCACTCGGTGCAGTGCATGCGTTGGGGGGGGTAAAAGGAAAAACCCGAAATGAATCGGGTTTTGATTAATTAACGATTAACAGGTTCCCGTGCCCGGGAACACTCTGACTGTACGCGCAATATATTATTTCCGCAATCATTATTTTTGATTACCAAGCCATTTATTCATCTGCTCAATTTCACCTTTTTGAGCTTTAATGATGTCCTGCGCGAGCTTTCTCATTTCCGGATCTTTTCCGTATTTTAGCTCGGTCTCAGCCATTGCTATTGCCCCTTCATGGTGTGCTACCATGCCTTTCGCAAAAGCCTTGTCGGGATCGGACTCTTTTACAGCGGCCATCATTTTGTCATGCATACCTTTCATGCCGGACATATATTCCTGTGACGATGCCGATGAGGATATATCTGACATTTTCATTTCTGAATGTTCTGCGGAAATCGCTGGCAGGGATAACATCAGTATAACAAAAAGCGAATTTGTGATTTTCATATAATAAACCCTTTCAGATGGTTACCGGATAAGTTTAGCTGAGTCAGACAAAAAAGCCCCCTGAAGGGGGCAAAAAATAACAACATATCCGTATAAGGGACAATCTATCAAGGAAAGGGTAACCGCACGGAAACTTCAGTTGTCATCAGCCCGCATTGATCATGCGGCGGTGTGCATCAGCCATAGCCTGATGGGGGCCGGACTGACCGTTATTCGTAAATTCATGGGCAACAGCTGCTCTTTCATGTTCATTCATCGCCGCAAACGAAGTCGCCGGACGGGAAGCGTTAACGGTGCCAGTTCCCATCATCTTCTGATGACTTTCCGCCATTTTTTTATGTGCATCTGTTGAACCATTGTTCATGGTTTCATGAACAATAATAGCCTGTTCATGCTGATCCATACCGGCCATCCGTGGAGCTGCCCCCTGGATGGCGGCTGGAGTTGAAGAAGACTGCATCTGATGGGCCGGAGCCTGAGCATTATTGACACGCTCATGGATATTTACAGTTTCAGTGGCCCAGGCCGTAGAAATTAAGCTCAAACCTAACACTGATGCTAAGACGATATTTTTCATGGTAACTCTCCATTTCTGAATTAGTGATGTCCGTGAATTTCGATCTGTGTCCTCAGTAGTACAACTGACAACTCTACAGACCTTATTCCGCCGGGATGAGGCTTTAATACAACTCCTGGCTTGTGCTGATGCCGTGTATGGATGAAGTAATAATGCCTTCCTGATAAGTTGCACTAATTATATCGAATGGCTTCTGTTTGCTGCATGACAGGCTAATGACATCTTTGTCATTTAAATCTTTATTCTCAGTACTGGGTTTCCGGAATCATTTTCTCCAGTCTGGGCACGGATAGGATAAAACGAGTTGAACGTACGTCCGATTCCACCTGCACTCTTCCGTGATGTGCTTCCACGATGGACTTCACAATCGCAAGGCCGATGCCGCTGCCTTCTCCTTTTCGTTGTCTGGACGGATCTACCCGATAAAAACG
Source organism: Enterobacter sp. BRE11 (assembly GCF_031844285.1). Classification (NCBI taxonomy): domain Bacteria; kingdom Pseudomonadati; phylum Pseudomonadota; class Gammaproteobacteria; order Enterobacterales; family Enterobacteriaceae; genus Enterobacter; species Enterobacter sp. BRE11. The sequence goes on along the minus strand of NZ_JAUZUX010000017.1, from coordinate 67,258 downwards.
GTCAAACAGCCTTGATAAATGCTCTTCAGGGATTGGTTTCCCCGGATTTTCAATCACAAGGTCAAAAAAGCTCTCCTGCTCTCTTATTGAGACGGTGATTGCCTGTCCCTCCGGGGTATAACGCAGGGCATTGGATAACAGATTATTGATCGCCCTTCTGAACATTTGTGGATCTCCCTCAACCAGGCAGGGCATCCCGTTAAATTTGAGCGTGATATTGCGTTCTTCGGCCCAGGCTTCGAAAAACTCGAAGACTTTCATGACTTCCGCTCTGAGGTCAAACATGACCCTGTCAGGTATCAGCTGATTATTATCTGCCTGTGCCAGGAACAGCATATCGCTGACCATTTTGGTCATCCGGTTATACTCTTCAAGACTGGAATAGAGGACATCCTCAAGTTCCCTCTGTGTTCGATCCTGACTCAGTGCGATTTCAGTCTGCGTCACCAGATTGGTGATGGGCGTTCTGATCTCATGCGCGATATCGGCAGAGAAATTGGCCTGGCGGGTAAAGACATCCTCAATCTTTCCAATCATATGATTGAACGAGATAACCAGTTGCTCCAGCTCAATGGGAACGCGTGTCGGTTCCAGTCGCGCATCAAGATTCTCGGAGGTGATGTTTTTAATGGCATTGCTGACATTACGAAGGGGCAGGTGCCCCTGACGGACAGCGATTCGAATGATCAGAACAATCAACAGGCTTATCACGACGGCAATCGCAATCAGGTTCTTTTTCAGCGCATCGAGGTAATGGAGATGGAAATTAATGGATAGGCCAGTCAGCATGACATAGTTCTGCTGTTTGCCCTGAAATATCGCCTGACCAGAGGAGGCGATAATCCTGTATGTTTCCATCTTCATTTCGGACCCGGTATCCATCGGTCCCGCAGGATCCTCCACCGTCCAGAGAAAGACATCCCGTGCGCGGCTGTGCTCGCTAAAATCTGCTGAATTCACTGCCGGGCGTAGTGCCGCCCCCTGAGCTGAGCTAAAGAGCACTTCACCCCTGGGATTGAGGAGCAAAAGGGCAACGTTGCGGTAGCTGGCAATTGATTCCTTTATTTTGCTTATTTTTTTATCATCCGGATCCACCGGGGACTGCAGTATACGGTTCAGTGTGGTGCTGATTTGTTGAAGATCGTTGACATCCTGCTCGGCAAAATGATTTTCAACAGAATGCAGCATAAACCAGGTGAAGGCGATAAAAGCCAGTATCGTGGACAGGCTGATAAAAAAGGTCAGCCGCAGAGCGAGTGAGAAAGGGCGTCTGGAAGGTTTGCTATGCATCCGGGACCTCCAGCATGTAGCCCACGCCCCGGACTGTCTGGATCAGCTTTGTCTCGTAATCGTTGTCTATTTTAGCGCGGAGTCGCTTTACTGCGACATCGATCGCATTAGTGTCGCTGTCAAAATTCATGTCCCAGACCTGAGAGGCAATCAGGGAGCGGGGAAGAACCTCTCCCTGATGGCGAATGAAGAATTCCAGCAGGCTGAACTCTTTACTGGTGAGCACAATGCGGTTTCCGGCGCGACTGACTTTTCTGGATACGAGATCAATCGAGAGGTCAGCCACCTTAAACTGGCTTTCCGTGATCATCGTGTTTCCCCGCCTCAGAAGGGTTCTCACCCGGGCGAGCAGTTCGGCAAACGCAAAGGGTTTAACCAGATAATCGTCCGCACCCAGTTCCAGTCCTTTGACCCTATGTTCGATCGTGCCGAGGGCTGTCAGCAGTAAGACCGGCATACCCTTTCCGGCAGTGCGCAGCATGCGGATGATATCCCAGCCGTTCACATCAGGTAGCATGATATCCAGAATGACTAAATCATACTCGGCTGTCATGGCGAGATGATATCCGGTAAGACCATTATCAGCGTGATCCACTACGAACCCTGTCTCTGTAAGCCCTTTGCTGAGATATTCACCTGTTTTAATTTCGTCTTCGACGATCAATATTTTCATCTTGCTCCCCGGCTGGCTGCTAATGTCATTCTATTGCGCCCACGATCGTTATCAACGGATTACAGCAAAAATGACAACATTGTCATTATCCTGTCACTCGGCAAACAGAGAGCGTTAGGTAAAGTACCCCTATCAATACTCTGGACTTCATTTGAACCATTTACCAGGTCTGCCTGGACGAGAAGCGTTATGTTCAAATTAAAATTACTCAGCATTAGCACGATATTCATCCTGGCAGGCTGCGTGTCGCTTGCGCCTGAATATCAGCGGCCCGCAGCACCGGTACCCCAGCAGTTTTCACTGTCCCATAACAGCCTGACGCCAGCGGTAAATGGCTATCGGGATACGGGCTGGCGTAACTTTTTTGTCGATCCCCAGGTTACCCGGTTGATCGGTGAAGCTCTGACTAATAACCGTGATTTGAGAATGGCTACCCTGAAGGTTGAAGAGGCCCGAGCCCAGTTCAACGTCACGGATGCAGATCGTTATCCCCAGCTGAATGCCTCATCCGGGATAACATACAGCGGTGGTCTGAAAGGTGACAAGCCGACCACACAGGAGTACGACGCGAGACTGGAGCTCAGTTATGAGCTCGATTTTTTCGGCAAACTTAAGAACATGAGTGATGCTGACCGCCAGAACTACTTTGCCAGCGAAGAAGCCCGTCGGGCCGTACACATCCTGCTGGTCTCCAACGTTTCACAGAGCTATTTCAGCCAGCAACTGGCGTACGAACAACTCCGTATTGCGCGGGAAACGCTGAAAAATTATGAACAGTCCTATGCTTTCGTTGAGCAACAGCTCGTGACCGGGAGTACGAACGTTCTGGCACTTGAACAGGCGAGAGGACAAATCGAAAGTACCCGCGCCGAAATAGCCAAACGAGAAGGCGATCTGGCTCAGGCAAACAATGCCCTGCAACTGGTGCTGGGAACGTACCGCGCACTTCCGTCAGAAAAAGGGATGAAAGGCGGGGAGATCGCACCAGTAAAATTGCCACCAAATCTATCTTCACAAATTTTGCTGCAGCGACCGGATATTATGGAAGCGGAATATCAGCTGAAAGCGGCTAATGCCAATATTGGCGCAGCGCGAGCGGCCTTTTTCCCCTCCATTACCCTGACCAGTGGTCTTTCCGCAAGCAGTACGGAGCTGTCAAGCCTGTTTACGTCAGGAAGTGGAATGTGGAATTTTATCCCTAAAATTGAAATTCCTATTTTTAATGCTGGCAGGAATAAAGCCAATCTGAAGCTGGCTGAAATTCGCCAGCAACAATCGGTGGTTAATTACGAACAAAAAATTCAGTCAGCCTTTAAGGATGTTTCCGACACGCTTGCGCTGCGCGACAGCCTTAGCCAGCAACTTGAGTCACAGCAGCGTTATCTTGATTCACTTCAGATAACTCTCCAGCGTGCCAGAGGATTATATGCAAGTGGTGCTGTCAGTTACATCGAAGTGCTGGATGCAGAACGTTCCCTCTTCGCTACGCAGCAAACCATTCTCGATCTTACCTATTCCCGACAGGTTAACGAAATTAATCTGTTTACCGCGCTGGGTGGCGGTTGGGTAGAGTAAATTTATTTAATTAATCAGGAAATTAAAAATGCGTAATTCACTTAAAGCCGTTTTATTTGGTGCCTTCTCTGTCATGTTTTCTGCCGGTCTTCATGCTGAAACACATCAGCATGGCGATATGAATGCTGCCAGTGATGCTTCGGTACAGCAGGTTATCAAGGGCACCGGTGTCGTTAAAGACATTGATATGAATAGTAAAAAGATTACCATTTCGCACGAAGCAATCCCTGCTGTGGGCTGGCCTGCAATGACCATGCGCTTCACTTTTGTTAATGCAGACGACGCTATCAATGCCCTGAAAACCGGCAACCATGTCGATTTCTCGTTTATTCAGCAGGGCAATATCTCCTTACTCAAAAGCATTAACGTTACGCAATCCTGATTATCAGTCCGGAGCGAATACATCCAGTGCGCCTGAACATTCATTAAGGGATTACTGTGAATGAATGATCGGGCGCATATGCCAGGTGTTTTGATTTTTCAGCGAGAAATTGTATGGCTTCTTTAAAGATAAAATATGCTGCAATAATTATCAGCAGCCTCATAGCAGGAGGGCTGATATCGGTTACTGCCTGGCAGTATGTAAACTCATCACAAAAAACAGTACAAACCGAACAAAAGGCACCGGAGCGAAAGGTACTTTTCTGGTATGACCCGATGAAACCGGATACCAAATTTGATAAACCCGGAAAATCTCCCTTTATGGATATGGACCTGGTGCCAAAATATGCTGATGAAAGCGGCGATAAAAGCAGTGGCGGGATCCGTATCGATCCAACGCAGGTTCAGAATCTGGGATTAAAAACGCAAAAAGTCACGCGAGGAATGCTGAATTATTCTCAGACAATCCCGGCTAATGTCAGTTACAACGAGTATCAGTTTGTCATTGTGCAGGCGCGCTCTGACGGTTTTGTCGAAAAAGTGTATCCCCTGACGATTGGCGATCATGTGAAGAAAGGCACTCCGCTTATCGATATCACCATTCCTGAATGGGTTGAGGCACAAAGTGAGTTCCTGCTGTTATCCGGTACAGGCGGTACGTCAACCCAGATAAAAGGGGTTCTGGAGCGACTTCGTCTAGCTGGTATGCCGGAAGAGGATATTCAAAGGCTGCGTTCAACCCGCACAATCCAGACCCGTTTTACCATTAAAGCACCTATTGATGGTGTCATTACTGCGTTTGACCTGCGCACCGGAATGAATATTTCGAAAGATAAAGTAGTGGCTCAGATTCAGGGGATGGACCCGGTCTGGATCAGCGCTGCAGTGCCAGAATCTATCACATATCTGCTGAAAGATACGTCGCAGTTTGAAATTTCGGTACCGGCTTATCCGGATAAAACATTCCATGTCGAAAAATGGAACATTCTTCCCAGCGTGGATCAGACAACCCGTACGCTTCAGGTCCGTCTCCAGGTTTCTAATAAGGATGAGTTTCTCAAGCCGGGCATGAATGCCTATCTGAAACTGAATACCAAGAGCCAGGAGATGCTGCTGATACCAAGCCAGGCCGTTATCGATACCGGCAAAGAACAGCGCGTGATTACTGTTGATGATGAAGGCAAGTTTGTGCCGAAACAGATCCACGTTCTGCATGAATCACAGCAACAGTCCGGCATTGGCTCCGGCCTGAATGAAGGCGATACCGTGGTGGTCAGTGGCCTGTTCCTCATTGACTCCGAAGCCAATATTACGGGCGCGCTGGAACGTATGCGCCACCCTGAAAAAACAGAAAACAGTATGCCAGCAATGTCTGAGCAGCCTGTAAATATGCATTCAGGGCACTGAGGAGACGACGATGATTGAATGGATTATCCGGCGCTCTGTCGCCAACCGTTTCCTGGTCATGATGGGCGCACTGTTTCTCAGCATCTGGGGCACATGGACGATAATTAACACGCCGGTCGATGCGCTGCCTGACCTGTCAGATGTGCAGGTCATTATTAAAACCAGCTATCCCGGACAGGCCCCGCAGATTGTAGAAAACCAGGTCACCTATCCGCTTACCACCACCATGCTGTCCGTACCTGGCGCAAAAACCGTGCGTGGCTTTTCACAGTTCGGTGATTCGTATGTGTATGTCATTTTTGAAGACGGCACCGATCTGTACTGGGCCCGTTCGCGCGTGCTGGAATACCTGAATCAGGTTCAGGGCAAACTGCCTGCGGGTGTGAGCTCTGAAATCGGCCCGGACGCCACGGGAGTGGGCTGGATATTTGAATATGCCCTTGTCGATCGCAACGGAAAACACGACCTTTCAGAACTGCGCTCTCTGCAGGACTGGTTCCTGAAATTTGAGCTGAAAACCATCCCGAACGTGGCTGAGGTCGCTTCGGTTGGCGGCGTGGTGAAACAGTACCAGATTCAGGTCAATCCGGTAAAACTGTCCCAGTACGGTATCAGCCTGCCCGAAGTGAAACAGGCACTTGAATCGTCTAACCAGGAGGCCGGTGGCTCATCCGTTGAAATGGCCGAAGCGGAGTATATGGTCCGTGCCAGCGGTTATCTTCAGAGCATTGATGATTTTAATAACATCGTCCTGAAAACAGGTGAGAACGGCGTGCCGGTTTATCTGCGGGATGTTGCCCGCGTGCAGACCGGGCCCGAAATGAGGCGTGGTATTACCGAGCTGAACGGCCAGGGAGAAGTCGCTGGCGGCGTGGTGATCCTGCGGTCGGGTAAAAATGCGCGCGACGTTATCACGGCAGTGAGGGATAAACTGGAGACGCTGAAGGCCAGCCTGCCGGAAGGCGTTGAAATCGTGACCACCTACGATCGCAGCCAGTTAATCGACCGGGCGATTGATAACCTCAGTTCCAAACTTCTGGAAGAGTTTATCGTGGTGGCCATCGTCTGTGCTCTGTTCCTGTGGCACGTACGTTCTGCCCTGGTGGCGATTATCTCTCTGCCGCTTGGCCTGTGTATCGCCTTTATCGTCATGCACTTCCAGGGACTGAACGCCAATATCATGTCGCTGGGAGGGATAGCGATTGCCGTCGGTGCGATGGTGGATGCCGCCATTGTGATGATTGAAAATGCGCACAAACGGCTTGAGGAGTGGGATCATCAGCATCCGGGTGAGCAGATTGACAACGCCACCCGCTGGAAGGTGATTACCGACGCCTCCGTGGAAGTGGGACCCGCGTTGTTCATTAGCCTGCTGATCATCACCCTGTCCTTTATTCCTATCTTTACCCTGGAAGGGCAGGAAGGTCGTCTGTTTGGCCCGCTGGCATTCACGAAAACGTACTCCATGGCGGGAGCGGCCGCACTGGCCATCATCGTCATTCCTATTCTGATGGGATTCTGGATCCGGGGGAAAATTCCTGCCGAGACAAGTAACCCCCTGAACCGGGTGCTGATCAAAGCGTATCATCCTTTGCTGCTGCGGGTCCTCCACTGGCCAAAAACAACCCTGCTGGTTGCGGCCTTGTCCATTTTCACGGTTATCTGGCCACTGAGTCAGGTGGGCGGTGAATTTCTGCCGAAGATTAACGAGGGCGATCTGCTGTATATGCCGTCGACCTTGCCTGGCGTCTCTCCGGCAGAAGCTGCAGCGCTCCTGCAGACAACAGACAAGTTAATCAAAAGCGTTCCTGAAGTGGCTTCTGTATTTGGCAAGACCGGTAAAGCAGAGACCGCAACGGATTCCGCGCCGCTCGAAATGGTGGAAACCACGATCCAGCTCAAACCTGAGGATCAGTGGCGTCCCGGCATGACAATTGACAAGATTATTGATGAACTCGACAGGACAGTCCGTTTACCGGGTCTGGCAAACCTCTGGGTGCCGCCTATCCGTAACCGTATTGATATGCTCTCAACCGGGATCAAAAGCCCGATAGGTATCAAAGTGTCCGGGACTGTTCTGTCCGATATCGACGCGACGGCGCAGAGTATCGAGGCGGTAGCCAAAACCGTGCCTGGCGTGGTGTCTGTCCTGGCTGAGCGACTTGAGGGCGGGCGCTACATCGATATCGATATCAACCGGGAGAAAGCCTCCCGCTACGGGATGACGGTAGGTGATGTCCAGCTGTTCGTCTCTTCAGCAATCGGAGGTGCTATGGTGGGTGAGACGGTTGAAGGGGTGGCCCGGTACCCTATTAACATTCGCTACCCGCAGGATTACCGGAACAGTCCGCAGGCGCTGAAACAGATGCCGATCCTGACCCCGATGAAGCAGCAGATCACGCTGGGCGATGTCGCGGATATTAACGTCGTTTCTGGACCAACCATGCTGAAAACCGAAAATGCCCGGCCAGCCAGCTGGATTTATGTTGATGCCCGCGGCAGGGACATGGTGTCGGTGGTTAACGACATTAAGACGGCCATCAGCGAGAAAGTGAAACTGAGACCGGGAACCAGTGTGGCATTCTCCGGACAGTTTGAACTGCTTGAGCATGCCAACAAGAAACTGAAGCTGATGGTGCCGATGACGGTGATGATCATTTTCATCCTGTTGTATCTGGCATTCCGCCGGGTTGACGAAGCCCTGCTGATCCTGATGAGCCTGCCGTTCGCCCTGGTTGGCGGAATATGGTTCCTGTACTGGCAGGGCTTCCATATGTCAGTGGCGACCGGAACCGGGTTTATCGCCCTGGCCGGGGTGGCAGCAGAGTTTGGCGTGGTCATGCTGATGTATCTGCGTCATGCCATTGAAGCGCACCCGGAATTGTCCCGTAAAGAGACGTTCACACCGGAAGGTCTTGATGAAGCCCTCTATCATGGTGCCGTACTGCGTGTCCGGCCGAAAGTCATGACCGTGGCGGTGATCATTGCGGGTCTGCTGCCAATACTCTGGGGAACCGGCGCAGGTTCAGAAGTCATGAGCCGTATTGCTGCGCCAATGATTGGTGGGATGATCACGGCTCCGCTGCTGTCCCTGTTCATTATTCCTGCCGCCTACAAATTAATCTGGCTGCGCAGACATAAAAAAAGCGTGTCATAACCCTGAAAGGGCGCCCCCAGTAGGCGTCCTTCTGCACTGATTCACCCTGACGTCAGGGTTTATATCGATAATATACAGAGGTGAGTATGAAAAAAGTGGTTCTAATGGCCCTGGCTCTCGGCCTGTCACTGCCTGCAATGGCGAGTGAAAAAGTCATTGATATGTACAAATCTGAAAACTGTGGCTGTTGTTCCCTGTGGGGCAAAGCGATGGAAAAAGACGGGTTCGAAGTGCGAACTCACGTCATGAATGATCAGGCGCTGTCAGCCCTGAAAGAAAAGCATGCTGTTCCTGCTGGACTACGAAGTTGTCATACCGCGGTTGTAGGTAATTTGATCATTGAAGGCCATGTGCCTGCGGCAACGATACATAAGGCCATGCAGTCTGGTTCGGGTATATACGGTCTCGCCACCCCCGGTATGCCAGCAGGAAGTCCGGGAATGGAGATGGGGGCCCGAAAAGAGGCTTACGATGTTATCGCATTCTCACCGGAGGGCAGTAAAAAAGTCTTCCAGCGAATCGAATAGTCAGCGGAACGGCTGATAACGGGACGCCGGCAGCAGGCACTCTTATGCCGGCGGCATTCGTGGTAATCGCATCCATGACATATCCTGAAGACAGAAAATGCTTCAGATATGCATAAGGAGAGTTACTGTGAAAAATGACAATGCAGTGGAACATAACAACCAGACTGCTTCTGAGCAGACATCATCCCCGGACGAGAGTCACGCATTGCATAAGGTGAGAGATTCCGTGTGCGGGATGGTCATCCTGCCTGACAAGGCGCACAGCAGCATTCGATACCAGGACCATCAGCTTTATTTCTGCTCCGCCAGCTGTGAGAGCAAATTTAAAGCCCATCCCGATCATTATTTTACCGAAGATGCCAGTGAACATCACCATCACCACGACCACCATGAAGTCAGCCCTGATGAGATAAAACAGTCTCACCGCCAGGCGGAGAAAGAGATTTCTGAAGGTGTGTGGACATGTCCGATGCATCCGGAGATACGCCGTAGTGGTCCCGGAAGCTGTCCTGTCTGTGGAATGGCACTGGAGCCGCTCGTAGCTACGGCATCCACGGGGACGAGTGATGAACTTCGCGACATGACAAGACGCTTCTGGCTGGGGTTGTTGCTGGCGTTTCCGGTTCTGATACTCGAAATGGGTTCTCATCTGTTTCCCGCTTTGAGGAATACAGTACCGCCACAGTACAACACATGGCTGCAGTTACTTCTGGCCTCTCCTGTCGTTTTGTGGTGTGGCTGGCCATTCTTCGCCCGGGCCGGAATGTCGTTACGTAACCGCTCCCTGAATATGTTTACCCTTGTTGCAATGGGGACCGGCGTAGCCTGGGTTTACAGCGTCATTGCAACCGTCTTCCCCTCCTGGTTTCCTGCATCGTTCAGAAACATGGATGGCCTGGTGGCCATTTATTTTGAAGCCGCAGCTGTTATTACGGTGCTTGTTCTGCTGGGACAGGTCCTTGAATTGCGGGCAAGGGAACAAACCTCAGGTGCCATTACTGCGCTTCTTAACCTTGCCCCCAAAACCGCCAGGCGGCTGGATCAAGACGGTCATGAAACGGATATTAATGCGGAAGATGTCCTGCCTGGCGATAAGCTCCGCATCAGACCTGGAGAGAGTATTCCGGTCGACGGTATCGTGGTCGAAGGCAAAACAACCGTTGATGAATCGATGGTGACCGGGGAATCTATGCCTGTTACCAAAACGGAGGGTGACCCTGTCATCGGGGGGACCATTAATCAGACAGGTAGTCTTATCATCCGTGCAGAGAAAGTCGGTGATGAAACGATGCTCTCACGAATTGTTCAGATGGTCGCTGATGCACAGCGTTCGCGGGCCCCCATCCAGAGAATGGCTGACAGCGTTTCAGGCTGGTTTGTTCCTCTGGTGATACTTATCGCGGTTGTTGCTTTCATGATCTGGTCTGTCTGGGGGCCCGAGCCCAGGATGGCGCACGGTCTCATTGCGGCTGTGTCGGTCCTGATTATTGCCTGTCCCTGCGCGCTGGGGCTGGCCACGCCGATGTCGATAATGGTGGGGGTGGGCAAAGGAGCCCAGGCCGGGGTGTTAATCAAGAATGCCGAAGCCCTTGAGCGTCTTGAAAAAGTGGACACGCTGGTTGTCGACAAAACAGGCACGCTCACGGAAGGTTCGCCGACGGTGACAGGGATTATCAGTCTCAATCCGGGTGGGGAAACATCTCTTTTGCGTGTAACGGCCGCAGTGGAAAAAGGCTCGCAGCATCCGCTGGGTATGGCAGTAGTTAAAGCAGCACAGGAAAAGGGGATCGCAATACCCGCAGTCACTCATTTCAATGCGCCGTCGGGTAAAGGTGTCTCAGGCGATGTCGAAGGTCAACGGGTTGTTATTGGTAATGAACTGGCTATGCAGGAAAACAGTATCGTTATTGATAATCAAAAGGCCGTTGCGGATACGTTGCGGATGGAAGGCGCTACCGTTATCTATGTGGCCACAGACGGGCACCTTGCAGGCCTGATAGCTATCTCGGATCCCGTGAAAGCAACCACGCCGGATGCGCTTAAAGCTTTGCGTCAGGCGGGGATCCGCATCGTTATGCTCACCGGGGATAACCAGCTTACCGCTGAAGCAGTCGCACGGAAACTGGGAATAGATGAGGTTGAAGCCGGGATTCTGCCGGATGGCAAAAAAGCAGTGATAACCCGACTGAAAGCGTCTGGCCATGTGGTTGCGATGGCCGGAGACGGTGTGAATGATGCCCCGGCGCTGGCAGCGGCTGACGTGGGTATAGCCATGGGAACGGGTACAGATGTGGCAATTGAAAGTGCCGGAGTCACCCTTCTCAAAGGCGACTTGATGATACTGAACAGGGCCCGTCATCTGTCAGAAATCACCATGAAAAATATCCGACAGAATCTGTTTTTTGCATTTATCTACAACGCACTTGGCGTGCCTGTGGCTGCAGGTCTGCTTTATCCTGTGTATGGAATACTGCTGTCGCCAGTTATTGCGGCGGCGGCCATGGCTCTTTCCTCCGTCAGCGTCATTGTGAATGCGTTGCGTCTGAAAAGTGTCAGGCTCGGGAAATAACACTGAGTGAAGGGGCTGTTACGAACAGAAGGAGTCCAGTATGAAAAGTACCACCTATGCGCTTATTGCTGTCGCCGCGATCGCGGCATTTGCCCTCCTGCGCGAACACTGGTCACATGTGGCAGGTTACTGGCCATATCTGTTATTGCTGGTCTGCCCGCTAATGCATCTTTTCCACGGCCACGGAGGGCATGGAGATCATCAACATCAAGGAAGTGAAAACGATAAAAAAAATTAATCCGGCAGACGGGGCCGCGTCGCGGCCCCGTTATCAGTCCAGGTATCGTTCGTAGTCTCTGGCATGCGCAAAGGCATGCTGTTCAAGTTTGTTATCAGCGGGTGCCGCTGCCCGGAACGCCAGTGAGTTAACAGGATTGTTATTAATGACCAGCTCGTAATGCAGATGAGGACCGGATGAACGTCCGCTGTTACCGGATAACGCAATAGCGTCTCCCCGGGTAACCCTGGCCCCTTTAGTAACGAGTATTTTATTGAGGTGGAGATAGCGAGTTTTAACACCGGCTTTTCCCGTTACTTCAACAATTTATCCCATGGTACTGTTGTATTCGGCCCGGGTGATTTTTCCGTCGATGACGCTGACTATTTTCGTGTTCATGGGCATGGAATAATCAATGCCATTATGGGGACTCACTTTTCCCGATACCGGGTTAAGTCTTGCAGGATTGAAAGGCGAACTGAGTCTTGCTGTGGCCGGTAACGGATAATCGAGACTGCCTTTCCCGGAAGTATCGGAAAGGTTATAGAACTTTTTATCTGATATACGATACGCCGTGTAATTAAATGAACCGGACGTAAATTTATAGGCCACGACACGTGATTTTCCCGCTTTCTTTTGCAGTACGAGTTTTAATGATTCATTTTTTTTCAAATGCCGCAGATTAAACCGGGAAGGCAAGGAGCGCTGAAGAGTAGCGATCTCGTTCGATTCCAGCCCCGAGCGGGTGGCTGAAAGGTAGGCATTTTCTTTTACGACATCGGTAGAATACATTTACTGGAATTCGCCGTTAGCATGAACACTGCGGCGTATGCTAGGGGTTTTCAGGAGGCGTGTCATCTGTCAGTTAATCGGGAGCACCGTTGATGGTCGTCATTTTTGTAACATATCTTGTTTCCCGTTTGCTCCTGAAGCTCTGGGAACTGTATGACCAGCCCGACGGTGATGATTAACGGGACTGAAACAGGTTACGGCAGAGCAATATGGGGCTCATGTCCTGCTACGTAACCCGTCAGTAAAGCCCTGCTGCGCACCTGACGCTAAGCACTAACCCGCCTGCAGTTACCAGGTCGAATAAAGCCCGCGAAGCTTTCTTGCCTGCGTCTGATGTGCTTCCGCACCGGCATTATTGACCTGCTCATGCACGAGAGCGGCTTTTTCTCCGGCATTCAGTTCGTTAAAAGAAGAAGACGAGGTCTTTGAATTTGCATCACTGCCGGACAGCATTTTTTTATGTTCCTCAATCATTTTTTGATGCGCATAGGACGCGCTGTTGTTCATAAATGAATGAGCAACAATGGCCCTTTCATGTTCATTCATTTCAGAGAATGAGGGCGTGTTGTTTTTATTAACCCTGTCCGGTAAGTTTTCATGCGTCGAGGAGTTCACATGACTGACGGCTGAGGCATTATTAACAAATCGATGTGCTTCATGGGCAATATCACTGGACTGAGCAAAAGCTGCCCCACAAAATAAAGCTGTAAACGCAGTGGTCGTGATTAATATATTCATGTGTAATTACCTTCTGAGGTACATAAAAGATGTCCTTATGATCATATATAAAAATAATCAACCTGTGGGGAAGATGACGTAAATGTAATACAGCTATGTACATTACACGATTGTAATGAATTTGTTTCTTAAGGTGTGCTTGAATCGCCACAGGTTTAACAGACACCTCAGAGTCATTTAAGATGACTTAAAGAGAGGTGCCCATGAGCGGTAAGCGTTATCCTGAAGAGTTTAAAATTGAAGCAGTCAAACAGGTTGTTGATCGTGGTCATTCTGTTTCCAGTGTTGCAACACGTCTTGATATCACCACTCACAGTCTTTACGCCTGGATAAAGAAGTACGGTCCGAATTCTTCCACTAATAATGAACAGTCAGATGCTCAGGCCGAGATCCGCCGTCTTCAGAAAGAGTTGAAGCGGGTTACAGACGAACGGGACATATTAAAAAAAGCCGCGGCGTACTTCGCAAAGCTGTCCGACTGAAGTACGCCTTTATCCGCGACAACCGCCGTTGCTGGCCTGTTCGTTTGCTCTGTCGGGTTCTGGATGTCCATCCGAGTGGATTTTATTTCTGGCTTCAGCAGCCACATTCACAGCGTCACCAGACAGACCAGATGCTGACCGGGCAGATCAAACAGTTCTGGCTTGAATCTGGCTGCGTCTATGGTTATCGCAAGATCCATCTCGATCTGCGTGATACCGGACAGCAGTGCGGAGTGAATCGGGTCTGGCGGCTGATGAAGCGTGCCGGAATAAAAGCTCATGTTGGGTACCGTAGCCCACGGGCACGTAAAGGCGAAGCCAGCATCGTGACACCCAACAGGCTCCAGCGGCAGTTCAATCCGGACTCACCGGATGAGCGTTGGGTGACGGACATAACCTACATCCGAACCCACGAAGGCTGGCTGTATCTGGCCGTGGTGGTTGACCTGTTCTCACGAAAAGTTATCGGCTGGTCAATGCAACCCCGCATGACAAAAGAGATTGTCCTGAACGCATTACTTATGGCGGTGTGGAGGCGTAATCCTCAAAAGCAGGTACTGGTTCACTCTGATCAGGGCAGTCAGTACACGAGCCATGAGTGGCAGTCGTTCCTGAAATCACACGGACTGAAAGGCAGCATGAGTCGTCGCGGTAACTGCCATGACAACGCGGTTGCGGAAAGCTTTTTCCAGTTACTGAAACGCGAACGAATTAAGAAAAAGATCTACGGAACGAGAGACGAAGCCAGAAGCGATATTTTTGATTATATCGAAATGTTTTATAACAGTAAGCGTCGGCATGGTTCGAGCGAGCAGATGCCACCGGCTGAATATGAAAACCTATATTATCAACGGCTCAGAAGTGTCTAGATTATCCGTGGCGATTCATCATTTGTTAACAGCCTTGCTTGATGAAAACACAACAATGGCTGAAATTATGCAGGTCATCAGCAGCGTGCAACCTGATGCCTTCAATACAGCTTCGGCAGAAAGGCATGAAGCGATCCATAGGATGCTAGAGTCAATTCTGGTTCACGTAACAAGCTCAAAGCCTGAAACACTGATAAATAGTAATACTCAACCACCTGAATCAATGATTGATGCGGATTCAGAGGAAACAAGGCGTAATGCTATGAGTATGTTTCATCAACCAACCTCGAAATCATAAGCCTAACACTGCTATATTATAGCAGTGTTGCCTCTGTATGTAGTTACATCATACTTATAGTCTCTGTAACTTATTGAATGTGCAAGCATTAAAAATGAGGTCTGATTATGGGGTTATTCAGCTTAGTGTTAGAAGTCTTAATGTTAATTGGTCTGCTCGGTGCCGCTGCTTGCACCGTTCTAGAGACTTTGAAACCTGAGTGTAGTGATTTATTAACTGAGAGATGTACTGCATTAGGTCATTCAACTTCGATGATGTTATTAGTATGTCTGATATTAGTAATCGGTGCGATTATATTGCATATATATCGAAAATCATTTTCTTCTAAAAAATAAAGGTGGTGACTTTGAATAAGAATTACTATTTTACTAAGCGTGATGAATATGAATTAATAAATTCCGTAGTGAAGAAAGAGATCGAAAGAATATGGGGTAATGAACTGAGTTCAAGTAATGCAACATTAGATAACGATCAGGTTTACAAGGATTATTTTGAGCGTTATCAACATCTTATTGATGTGGATATATTGAAGCTTCAGTTGAGTGAGGCTTCTATAGAGTTGGCCGTAAATCAAGATAAAATTGCTGCCTTCATACATAGGTCTAGAAATGGGGAGTTTCCATTTTCCATAAGGAAAACTGAAAGTAAATTCTGGCTACAATGCTTTAGCAGTGATGTTAATAAAAGTGAGTTATTAGTTTGGTTAGATGCTGCCTCTATAGAGTCGTTTGGTGTATATAAATCTGACTTAAACAGGTTTATGGTTAAAGCTTCCACAATTACAGGTAAGGAATACAGAGCTAGTATATATTCAATTCCGGAGATGTTAATTGAAGATGCTCTTCATGATCTGATATCTCAGTGCTCAGATTTGTAAGAAAAGCGAAAAAACTATTTTTTAACAAAACTTAACAAGTAAAAGGGATTTGGTATGAGTGAGCAGAAAGTATTAGAAATCGGCCAAGATAAATTAGGGACTGTTTTTGTTTTTATATTTGCTGTGTTTTTTGGGGTTTGCGCTTCAGTTTTTAGGAATAACCCAATTTTTATGGCAGAAGTAAGTATTGCTCCTTTTCTTTTCTCATGTCTTTGCTTAGCCTTGGCCCCTAATAGTAAAAATGGTTTTATAAGAGTAGTGAAGGTATTAGGGGATATTAGTGCAGCAAGCCTATCCCTTGCAACTCTTTTAGCGGTTCCTGGGTGTCATGGAGAAGCATATACTATTTTCGCATGGGGAGTATTTTTAGTTTTATGCTTTTTAATAGCCGGCCGTACGTGGCGTAGCCTTTAATATGAATTTCAGCCCCCCCGCTCTCAGCGGGGGCAACCATAATTACGTTTGTATTTGTGGTGGAGGGTTTACAAGACGGGTCCAAAGTGGAGTGTTTTGCCAATCTTCGATAAAGCCCATCTTTTCCCATGTTACGCAGCTAGGCTTATCTTGCATTAGGTTATCTAACTGATTTTTAAGGCCATCTGACCAAGAAACTTGGTCTGAGAGATATTTAAGGGGTCGTCTCAGAAAACGGAAAAAATCGTACGCTAAGACCGGTTTGGCTAGCCGGGTAGTAGGAGTCCCATTAGTCACGCCTGCCGGGCTGCGGCTTGGTCTGGTTGAGAACTCGGTTCTTTGTGGCGATGATCCACGAAGTTGCACCCATCGACGCTGTGCTCACAGGCAACAATCTCCAGTTGCAGCGTCGTATGGAAGATGCTGAATCGGTCAGCCAGCAACAACTTGAGGGTTTTGAGCAACTCGTCGGGCCCTATTTCCGGCGCATACACGATATGAGCGGTCATGCTGACCTTGCCGCTCGTGAGCGCCCATACGTGCAAGTCATGCAGCCCTGTCACGCCTGGCACGGCCTGAACAGATGCCATCAAGGCTCCCATGTCAATGCCGTCTGGGACTCCCTCCAGCAAGACATTCAGGCTTTCCTTGAGTAGCAGCCAAGTTCGTGGCAGCACCCAAAGCCCAATTGCCACGGCGACGACCGCATCTACCCACACCCAGCCGGTGAATCGGATGACCAGCGCAGCTCCGATCACGCCGATGGAGCCAAGCATGTCGCTCCAGACCTCCAGATAAGCGCCTTTGACGTTGAGGCTCTTGTCCTTGCCGCCCTGAAGCATACGCATGCTGATGAGGTTGACGATCAGACCCAGCACTGCTACCACCAGCATCCCGCTGGACTGAACCTGCGCTGGCTCGCGCAAACGCTGCCAGCCCTCATACAGGATGTAGCCAGCGACGCCGAAGAGCAACAGGGCGTTGAATGCGGCCGCAAGGATTTCGAAGCGGTAGTAGCCATAGGTGCGCTTGGCATCGGCTGGCCGTCTCGCCACCCGTACAGCCGCCAAGGCGATGGCCAGCGCCGCTGCATCCGTGAACATGTGCGCCGCATCTGAGAGCAGGGCCAGGCTGTTGAAAACAATGCCTGCGGCGACTTCGGCCAGCAGGAAGCTTCCGGTCAGCGCCAGGGCGATCCAGAGCGATTTTTCATTGCGCTCGCTGGGTAGGGCATGGGAGTGATTGGTGCTCATCTTCGTCCTTCTTCTGAGTTCATTTTTGTTCAGCGTGACCGGAAGCCGGCACCCAGCGATACAACGTCGGGATTGAGACCCCGAGGTTCTTGGCCACGTCCTTGGGAGCGATCCCGCTGGCGAGCAGTTTCTTGGCCGATTCAATCTTGCTTTTGGTCATCTTCGGTTTGCGTCCTCCCTTGCGGCCTGACAGCCGGGCGACCGCCAATCCTGCACGGGTCCGCTCCACCGTCAGCTCGCGCTCCATTTCGGCGAGGCTGGCCATGACGTGAAAGAAGAACCGTCCCGACGGCGTGCCGGTGTCGATGGCGTCGGTGAGACTCTTGAACTGGATGCTCTGCTTGTGCAACTCGCTGACCAGATCGACCAATTGCTTGACGCTACGGCCCAGGCGATCCAGCTTCCAGACGACCAGCGTGTCTCCCTTGCGTAGCATTTCAAGCGCCTTGGCCAAGCCGGGGCGCTCGGCTCTCGTGCCGCTTAATTTGTCCTCAAAGAGCTTTTGGCACCCGGCCTGGGTCAAGGCCTCTCGCTGTAGCTCCAGGTTCTGATCCTGCGTCGAGACGCGCGCATAGCCGACGAGCATGGCACGGTCAGACCGCTGCCTTGCCGCACTGAGCGCAAAACTTCGTACCCGGTTGCAGTGTGGTTCCGCATTGCGCGCAAGCCGAAGGAACCAACGAAGTCCCGCACTGCTGGCAGAAGCGAGCGCCTTGCGCGTTAGATGCCTTGCAGTTGGGGCAAGCAAGGCCGCCATTACCCCACCCGCCCGCTGGCGGCCCGCCGCTTCCGTACCCACCGCCACCACCGTGATGCCCACCACCGTGATGCCCACCACCGCTGTAACCGCCACCGTGGTGGCCACCGAAAAGTCTGTCAAAAATACCCATGAGTCTTTCTCCTTTCGTAAACACGTCAAAGCCACTTGGGGCAGCGGTTGGCTACATCACTATTTCTCGAAACGCGTTGATATGATAAGAATTCAAGAATAAAGTTTCAAGAACTGTTTTCGAGAATCGCAACGCATTGATTTGCTGTACCGCGCCAGAGGGTTGAGCGGGATTGTCGCAAACCTACGTTTTTGAGAAGAAGGAGACTGCATGCCCCGCCGTTCAATCCTCTCCGCCGCAGAGCGCGACAGTCTCTTGGCGTTGCCCGATACCCAAGACGAACTCATCCGGCTCTACACGTTCAGCGAACCCGACCTGTCACTAATCCGCCAGCGGCGCGGTGACGCCAACCGCCTGGGTGTCGCGGTGCAATTATGCTTATTGCGCTTTCCCGGTCAGGGCCTGCTGCCCGACGCTGCGGTGCCGATGCCCCTGCTGCAATGGATCGGACGGCAACTGCGCATCGATCCATCGTGCTGGCCACAGTATGCAGAGAGGGAAGAAACCCGGCGCGAGCATCTGCTTGAGCTGCGTGCATATTTGGGCATGGAGCCGTTCGGCCTGGCGCACTATCGGCAGGCTGTCCATGCCGCGACCGAGTTGGCCTTGCAAACCGACAAGGGCATCATGCTGGCCAACAGTGTTCTCGACGACCTGCGGCACCGACACGTCATCTTGCCGACGCTGGATGTTGTCGAGCGCGTCTGTGCCGAGGCGATCACCCGCGCCAACCGGCAAATCTACGAAACCTTGTCCGAACCGCTATCGGACGCGCATCGTCGCCGCCTTGACGATCTGCTCAAACGCCGGGACAACGGCAAAACGACCTGGCTGGCCTGGCTGCGCCAGTCACCCGTCAAGCCCAATTCGCGGCACATGCTCGAACACATCGAACGCCTCAAGGCATGGCAGGCGCTCGACCTGCCTTCCGGCGTCGAGCGGTCGGTGCACCAGAATCGCCTGCTCAAGATCGCCCGCGAGGGTGGCCAGATGACACCCGCCGACCTGGCCAAGTTCGAGGCGCAGCGGCGCTACGCCACCCTGGTCGCGCTCGCCATCGAGGGCATGGCCACGGTCACCGACGAAATCATCGACTTGCACGACCGCATCCTGGGCAAGCTGTTCAACGCCGCCAAGAACAAGCATCAGCAGCAGTTTCAGGCATCCGGCAAGGCGATCAACGCCAAGGTGCGGCTGTTCGGGCGCATCGGCCAGGCGCTGATCGAGGCCAAGCAAGCGGGCCGCGATCCGTTCGCCGCCATCGAGGGCGTACTATCCTGGGATGCTTTCGCCGAAAATGTCACCGAAGCGCAGAAGCTCGCGCAGCCCGAGGACTTCGATTTCCTGCACCGCATCGGCGAGAGCTACGCCACGTTACGCCGGTACGCGCCGGAATTCCTCGCCGTGCTCAAGCTGCGGGCTGCGCCCGCTGCCAAGGATGTGCTGGACGCCATCGAGGTGCTGCGCGGCATGAACAGCGACAACGCACGCAAGGTGCCTGCCGATGCGCCGACCGACTTCATCAAGCCGCGCTGGCAGAAGCTGGTGATGACCGATGCCGGCATCGACCGGCGCTACTACGAGTTGTGCGCACTGTCGGAACTGAAGAACGCGCTGCGCTCCGGCGACATCTGGGTGCAAGGCTCACGCCAGTTCAAGGATTTCGAGGACTACCTGGTACCGCCTGTGAAATTCGCCAGCCTCAAGCTGGCCAGCGAACTGCCGCTGGCTGTGGTCACCAACTGCGACCAGTACCTGCATGACCGGCTGACGCTGCTAGAAACACAGCTTGCGACCGTCAACCGCATGGCGGCGGCCAACGACCTGCCGGACGCCATCATCACCGAGTCTGGCCTGAAGATCACGCCTCTGGATGCGGCGGTGCCTGACACCGCGCAGGCGCTGATCGACCAGACCGCGATGATCCTGCCGCACATCAAGATCACCGAACTGCTTATGGAAGTGGATGAATGGACGGGCTTCACCCGCCACTTTACGCACCTGAAATCGGGCGACCTGGCCAAGGACAAGAACCTGCTGCTGACCACCATACTGGCCGACGCGATCAATCTCGGCCTGACCAAGATGGCCGAGTCCTGTCCCGGCACAACGTATGCCAAGCTCGCCTGGCTACAAGCCTGGCATACCCGCGATGAAACCTATTCGACGGCGCTGGCCGAATTGGTGAACGCGCAGTTCCGGCATCCCTTCGCCGAGCATTGGGGTGACGGCACCACGTCATCGTCGGACGGCCAGAACTTCCGCACCGGCAGCAAGGCCGAGAGCACCGGGCACATCAACCCGAAATATGGCAGCAGCCCAGGGCGGACGTTTTACACGCACATCTCCGACCAGTACGCGCCGTTCCACACCAAGGTCGTGAACGTCGGCGTGCGCGACTCGACCTACGTGCTCGACGGCCTGCTGTACCACGAGTCCGACCTGCGCATCGAGGAGCACTACACCGACACGGCGGGCTTCACCGATCATGTCTTTGCCCTCATGCATCTGCTGGGCTTCCGCTTCGCGCCGCGCATCCGCGCCCTGGGCGACACCAAGCTGTTCATCCCTAAGGGTGAAGCCAGTTACGACGCACTCAGACCGACGATTAGCAGCGACAAGTTGAACATCAAGGCTATTCGTGCCCATTGGGATGAAATCCTGCGCCTGGCTACCTCGATCAAACAGGGCACGGTGACGGCCTCGCTGATGTTGCGCAAGCTCGGCAGCTACCCGCGCCAGAACGGCCTGGCCGTTGCGCTGCGCGAGCTGGGGCGCATCGAGCGCACGCTGTTCATCTTGGACTGGCTGCAAAGCGTGGAACTACGCCGTCGTGTGCATGCCGGATTGAACAAGGGCGAAGCCCGCAATGCGCTGGCCAGGGCGGTGTTCTTCAACCGGCTGGGCGAAATCCGCGACCGCAGTTTCGAGCAGCAGCGCTACCGGGCCAGTGGCCTCAACCTGGTGACGGCGGCCATCGTGCTGTGGAACACGGTCTACCTGGAGCGCGCCGCGAATGCTTTGCGCGGCCACGGCCATGGTGTCGATGAAGGGCTGTTGCAGTACCTGTCGCCGCTGGGTTGGGAGCATATCAACCTGACCGGCGATTACCTCTGGCGCAGTAGCTCCAAAGTAGGCGTGGGGAAATTCCGACCGCTACGTCCGCTCTCTGGGTCTTAGCGTACGATTTTTTCCGTTTTCTGAGGTGACCCCTTTAAGTACTACAAGACGGCTGTATAGTGTTGATGGGTTACTCATATGGATTTCAAGTCCATTGAGTTTTTTAGGAGGGAATGCTTTAAAAGATCTATTCCAGATTCGATTGTGATGTGCAGATAGATTTCTGAAGTGACTTAAGGTATGAAACCAAGACGCCATTATTTCTGCGTTTCGTATGTTGAATTTACCCGCAACTTGCTTTTGGTCATAGTGGTGTAAATTTTTATAAATGCGTGACCATGCTCCGAAGCTGAGAGTTTCGGTGATCATCCATGAAGGAGGATATTTAGGATGATCATATTTGTCATGGTAATGCTCAATAAACACCTCTTTTGCATCCCGTATTTGTCCAAAGAAACCCTCATAGTCGTAATTGCTATCTAGGTTAGTTAAATCCATGAACCAATGACATCCGTAAGTCGCACTCATATACTCTGACAGGCAAGTGCGCAATCCAATCTCAACTTTCTGTATTTGCTCTAGAACAATTAGCCTAAGCTTTCGGTCAAATTCGTAAAGCGAGATCACATCTTCAATGGTTGTGCCGGGTACAAACTCTTTTGGTTCGAGCAGCTGCGGTACTCTTTCCTGAGTGGTTTTATAGTATGGAATGCAGTAGCCGCGCAGGCGAAAGTAACCTATGAACGTGAGCGCAGTTATCGCAGCACTTTCATCATCAATGGTCAAACCGCGTTGTCTGAGTTTTGCAATCAAAGCTGTGACGTCTACAGGCGGTTTTTGATACAAGCGGGGTCTATTTTGTTGGGGGCTAGCCATTACGTCCTATCCGGCTTGAGAGAAGACAAAAAAAAACCCGCCATAATGCGCATCTCTGAGAGACTAGGCGTGGCGGGTGTACTTAATAATACAATAATATTATTTGACGAAGTCGTCAACCGACTTTGACATCTTCAAACTGGCCCTGCTTACTTCTTCCTATGACAATAGGGTATACCCTAATGTCATGACTTAAAGTCCCATCCTAAAAATCGCCGGCGGCTACTAGAAGCATTAACTCGATTTAGGATAAAAGATAACCGCGTGGCAAGTTTTGGCATACCTAGGTCGAAAAATTATCAGTAGTCGGCTGACACTAAACCGGCCTTTCAAGAGAAACTCAATGCTCCGGTTCAGCCGGAAAGCTAACCGGTCAGCTTTCCGGGAACGTCATCAGCTTAAGGTTTTCCTCAAAGTAGTCGTCATAAACCGCTTCGTTATCCTTCTTCATCCTGAGGTGTATGAAGTTCGGCACTGGGGGGCTCGTTGCACGGTGTGAAAAAACCTCGTCTTGAATGGACCTGAGTTTGTAGTTCAGGTCATCATTGTTAAAACGGCCGGCAATCTTAATATCCGATATCTCTTTATCTATGTAATCTTTTACCTTTTCAATTCTGTCCCTGCTCTTTCTGTTATCAAGAAACTGCAGGAGAATGTACCTGATTAAGGGAAGGGTGAAGACCACGTAAAAAAGGGCATCGTTCAGCGTAGCCTTCATCATGATCCCGTATAGAAGCAGGCTGAAAAGCGACATGGATATGCCCCAGATATAGAACACGTTCAGGCGATCCCTTAAAGACCGGTCCCAACCGAAGTTTTTACCGTGGCACAGTAAAGCCATTACACTCTGCGGCGCATCGTAGGACTTATTGACGTACCATCCTTCGCTGCCAAAACGGGCTTGTGCCTTGGCCGGCCTGTCCTGATAGAAACGTGCTGCCCTGAATACGTTATCCCTGGAAATTTTCTTTCCCACGCGGAGGTCGTTCCATTTTATTCTAAGGACATTACAGTCATACATTTCCTGAATGGTCGCCGCCTTTCTGCGCTCAGAAGAGATGTAGCCACTAAGTGCAATATTGACTGTAAGAACGATCAGGCCGTATAGGCCCATGTATGCCGATAGAAGCTCCTGCGGAACGCTGTACCGGCTTTTCAGAATGGCTGCCGCAACTGAGAGAAGTACTGGTAACACAATACTGATGAAAAAATTAACGCTGCTGAATATCTTTATGCGGTTGTAAAGATGCGCTTGCGCGTAAAGCAGGCTCATGTTGTCCGGCGTTGACTGGCTTGTGTAAAGGGTATTCATCGTATTATCCAAATGCCGGGAAGTCTGAGCCGAATATTTCGCGCCACTTATTTATGGACTTCTGATGCTCGTTATTTTTCTCTAATCCCCTTGCTTCGCTCACCTTTAGCGCCTCCGAACTGAATTTCTGAGATATTTTTTCTCTCGCTTCATAAGATAAATGATTAATGTCTCCCTGAATGTTTTTATGATCGTTAACTGAATATCGAATGTAGAAGCTGAGATGGTTAAAGAGACCCTCAAGCTCCAGGTCTACCCATTGCTGACAGGTTGTCCTGTGCTCGTAATAGTTGAGAATAAGGGTCTCAAGAAGATAGGAGCCGATGGACGGCAATGCTTTAGTTGTCTGCCAGTACTTCACTGCCCGAATAACGTTCAGCATGTTGCCGCTGTTCTTAACGTTTATTTCAGTTGTTCTTGCTTTATCAATGCGCGGGTCTGTTTTTTTCCAGTTACCGCTGCCGTCCGGGATCAGGTAGTAGCTGCGTCCCAAAACATCGGCGTGAGTTATAAAGCAGGGAACAATATCAAAGTTCCACGTTTTTGTGCTCAGCTGAAGAGTCACCGCTTCCTGATTGCGCTTCAGGTCAGCCTTCTCATACTGCGGAATGTTCTGCAGTTTATTTTTAAAGTGATTCAGTATCCTGACCGAGCTGATCGTCTGAGAATCAGGATGCCGGAAGTTATTCAGTCGTCTAGGGGTATCGTCTGAATTGAGCGTTATCCGGTCACTATAAATCGTGTAAGTGCACCCTTCTGCGGACAGGCCAAACATCAAATCTATATCGTCAAGCGGCCTGATTTTCGTTCTTCTGGCGAAAGAACCAAAGCCGATATGAATTTCCGGATAATTTTTAGGTGACGCGGCGTCTGACTCAAAACCGTTAAGTTTTTCATACAGCCAGTCTCTGCTGGTACGCGCATCGTCCGTACTGGACTTTCTGAGGTTTACCACGTCACTCATAAATTCACTAAATGCGCTTGTTACGGTAGTTGCCATTGAAAATCCTTAGCATGGTAAAAGTTAACAAGGGGATAAGACTTTCGCCAACTTAATGCGATCGTAGTTAAAAAATTTAATGCAATAAGAAAAATCCTTTTTGAGGATATTTAGCATGTCGGACCAGATCAATTATTTCTAAGGTAAAATATCAGCAAGCTTATAATTTTTGCCCTACAAGGCTGGCATTTTATAAGCAGGAAGATGTGTCCTAAACCGACCGGTTTCCTACATGTAGGATATAGTCTGTCCGAAAGTTAGTGTTTTTAATTTCGGACATGCGCTATAATAAGTACACCTGTTTCGTACATAAAATAACTACATGTCACGAGTTTTTGCCTACTGCAGGGTATCGACCCTCGAACAGAACACTGAAAACCAGCGTCGTGAAATCGAAGCGGCCGGCTTTGCCATCAGACCCCAGCGACTGATTGAAGAGTATATAAGTGGTTCAGTCGCGGCTGCTGAACGCCCTGGATTTATGCGTCTCCTTGATCGAATGGAAAACGGGGACGTTTTAATCGTAACGAAGCTGGATCGCCTCGGGCGAAACGCCATGGATATCAGAAAAACCGTTGAGCTACTTTCTGCTTCAGAAATACGGGTACACTGCCTGGCGCTGGGAGGGGTAGACCTCACCAGTCCGGCCGGAAAGATGACAATGCAGGTAATCTCGGCGGTTGCTGAATTTGAGCGCGATCTGCTACTTGAACGTACACATGCTGGTATTGCGCGGGCTAAGGCATCCGGAAAGCGTTTCGGCCGCCCGCCGGCTCTGGATGACGAACAAAAGAAAGCGGTGTTCTTGCGTCTTAGTGAAGGGAAGAGTATTAGCGCGATCGCCCGCGAATTTGACACCACACGGCAGACCATTTTAAGAGTGAAAGCGATAATGGAAGACGCTGATGCTCGTTCATGAATTGCTTTTCTGCGTATGTCCGCTTTGTGCCAGAAGCGGACATCGCCTGAACCTGGCTGTTATGTACCAAGAAAGGACATGACTATCATCCGGACAGTTATAAATTGAGCTGAGAAAAGATGCTCAGTCACGTAGGAGAATCTCCGCCTTATTAACTTTCTGCTAAATCTTAAATAATTAGTTCCCATGCACGTAATCAGGATGGCTTGAGGACTATTACGGCATAGCGGCAAAGGTCATTGGTATCATTTTTGAAGATACAGTCAGCAGGATCGCCCAGCTCAAGACAATCACCCGGTAGCATCTCAAATGTTGTGCTGCCCTCAATAAATGTCAGCTTACCCTCAATGACCCAGATGAGCTGACGTCGTGAAAGATAGGAGATAGCTGGCATAGGCACAGCAGTATTTGCAGGTAGCTCGATACTGACCAGGTCTACGGGTATCTGCCCCGGTGAAGCATGGCGACGAATGTAGCCTGTTTCAGGATCCTGCCATACGGCCTGATTTTCATATCTGACAAGCACACCGGTGCGAACTTCCGTTTCAGCAAGCAGCTGGGACATAGACATATCGAAAGCGCCAGAAAGTCTTGCAAGCAGGGTTGCTGTCGGGCTGCTTTCACCACGCTCAATTTTATGAATCATCGCCCGTGATACGCCTGAATTTTCTGCCAGATCGGTCAGGGACCAGCTCCGGCTTTCTCTTTCCGCCTTGACCTTCAGGCCAATACGAGCGTTCAAATCATCTTCTTTGCTGGACAAATCATCTAACATAATAGATAACTAAGATAGTGTACGGTTAATCTACTTTAGTAAATGAGTAACGGGGTGTCTACTATGCAAATTCGTGCTGCAACAGAACGCGATGCTGAAACCATCGCTGAGATTTATAACGACGCTGTGCTTAATACCACGGCGATCTGGAATGAAAATAAGGTCGATTTTCTCAACCGAATAAAATGGATGAGAGACCGCTGTGAGGCAGGTTTTCCCGTCATTGTCTTAGTTGACGTGAACGATTCCATAATGGGTTATGCATCATATGGTGACTGGCGCCCATGGGACGGGTATCGCCACACCGTTGAGCATTCTGTATATGTGCACAAAAGTGCCCGGGGACGGGGTGCAGGTAAAGCTCTGATGGAGGAACTGATCAGACTGGCTGCCGATCAGGGTAAACATGTCATGGTAGCTGGCATTGAATCTGAAAACGTCGCATCCATATCGCTACACAAAAAGCTCGGTTTCACAGAGGCTGGCAGGATGTCAGAGGTGGGCACCAAGTTTGGCCGCTGGCTGGATCTGACGTTTTTGCAGCTACGCCTTGATACGCGGGAACACCCCTGATAGCAGATACTCTCAGAACGCCAGAGTAATGGTAATCAGGGGCACAGGGACGTGCTGGTAGCAGCATTTAAAGTCAGAACTTGCGTAATGCAACGAGAAAAGCGCCCGTGACCAGGAACACAGCTCCGATTATGGCTGGCAAATTTTTTAACAAACTCTCTGTACCGCTGCGGTAAATATCATATCCGAGACCTGCGACAAGCTGACTGGCGACCAGTATCGCAATCGTCCGCGAAGCACCGATATTTTGATAACCCGTTATTCCGGTAAAAACAAAAAAAGAACCTAAAATGCCCGGCAGAAGCATCCAGCCTTTGAAAGACTGCAACAGTTCGTGAAACCCTGACGCACCTGTCTTTCCCGCCAGTAAGCTGATAAGTAAAACAAGCCCTACGGCAGAATTCAGCACCAGAGCTATCAGTACAGTTGAAGCCGAGTGAGTTATCCTGGTCATCAACGTGTTCTGAATAACCAGCGCAATTCCTCCGGCAATTAGCATCAGGAATGTGAGTACTGAAGTCATGCTAAATCCTCTAAATCCTGCCACTGGGATTTAATATGGATACTATATAGTGGATTTATTGTCTACTATTTGATACTGAGTAACAAGTGGATTTTGAATGCTTCAGAATATTCGCTCAACGCAAATGCTACATCAGGTTCATAGATGTAGATCAGGAAATGCAAATGTCCGCTTTTCGCTCAAAGCGGACGTTTAGCACTCTTTACAGTTGATCGCGCTATGCCAATTCTGTTGGAAATCCGTCATGGCTTACCTCAAAGCGTAAAAATTGGTCGGGTATACTCAAATGTCATAGGGTAAATCGCGCCTGAAAACCCGTAATGTCATCACTTATAAGTCACGGGGCATATTGTCATAACCTAAAAGTCATCAGCTCGAAAAGGATCGAAGGGTGTATAAGGTTCAATGTTTGATCAACGTAATACTCACGATACTAAATAGGGGCTAATGGCATATATCTCGTTACATTGCCCTCAATGAAGTGGGGCGTATGCTGCGGAATAAGACCGCTTCTTACTGACTACCTGACCTATCAGCCAGTTCAATGGTGGCGTGGCAAGCCTTGTAAATTAAAGATATTACTGATTTGGCTTATGCTATTCTGCGGAAAGTCTTATTTTGCAACAGGGTACGAGCATGAGCCCCCGTGATTCAGTAACATCAGCTCCCGAAAAGAAAACCACTCGCAACAGAAAGAACCCGACTTCGGATAAAGAGCGAGTACGTGCCTACCAGGCACGTAAACGTGAGACGCATAAAGAAATTAAGGTGTTCATACGTACTGAGCAGAAACAAGCGTTAATCAGGTTATGCGAAGAAGCGGGTAAGACTCAGGCAGAAATGCTTGAACACCTTATCGAAGCCGAAACTAAAAAAAAGGGTTTTTCGTAAGGGGATTACGTTATTGCTCAGCATTATAATGAGTGATAGATTACGAATAGTTGAGAATTCATGGCTGGCCACGCCGGAAGGTGGCAGGGATCTGAGGCGGTAGTACCAAATCAGAAAAGAAAAAACCCCGATAATCTTTCTTGTTTGGCGACGCGACAAGATTACCGGGGCCCTAGAGAACCGCATAGAACGATTGCTCTATGCGGGGAGTATAGATTTATGCCCGGAAAAAGACAATCCGTTCTGTGCGTACTCCTCCCGTGCAATTTAAGCGCAGGGCGGGGTGGATAAACACACTTTAGTTACTCAGGCTAAAAGACCTGATAATCGGCACCGTGGCGAACACTCAACCGCCTGCAAATGCTCTAATCCTGAGTGGTTTGCACCCAAAGGCTATCGCCGTCTGCCGGGCCAGATGGGGCACGCCATGAACCGCCTTGTGAATAAGGATAAGCGCACAGGAAAAATGACCCTGCGCCAGCGCATGTCCCGTCACCCCTACTTTGTGCAACTGCGCGACGTCGCTGGCCGCAAGCGTGACTTTCGCCCGGAGAAGCAGGCGCTGTATGACGCCATGTGGCCGCTGTGCATCCAGCGCGCCGATCTTGCGACGTCAGTAGTGACCTATAACAGCAGCAGGCTCGCAGACGATCTGAGCCCGAAAGACGAAAACGGCAACGTTATTCCAGAAACGCGCGTCGAGCAAAGCCGCCTCTCCCGGCTGTTTGAAGAGTGGGAGCGTTACGGCCTGATTGAGCGGCCTGATCTTGAAATGGACCCCGTAACCGGCTACTGCATGCCGCGCCATATCGTGCTGACCGACCAGTTCTGGCAGCTATGCGGCATCGACATGAACAAATTTCTGGCTGAGCGCAATGAACGCCTTGCCGCAGAGGCCGACGGGATCATCGAGCCAGGCACACACGCCTCCGTTCGCGTCGCACGCCGGCGCTGGTATGAAAATATGCGCATGGCCACGCTGATTAGTCGTCGTGATAAAGCTTCCAGGCAGAAGCGCCGCAAACGGTTGAGTAAATTGCCGCTCGATGACAGGCGTAACGCAATGGCCAGGCTGCTACGCGCGCGTCCGGTCCATGAGTGGAAAATGCTGCCTCCGGAGGACTTCGACCGCCTGGTCTGGAAATGTCTGCGCCAGCTGGAACTGGGGCTCGACTATGAGCCCGTGCTGTCTGAAGTACCCGATATAGTCCACTGACATACCCGCTCATTTTAACCGCCTTGACTGGCGGTGAAGTCGTTTGTGCCGGGCGCTGAACGCCCTCTTTTGCGCCGGTAATTCTCCCCGAAATTAATGAACTGTGGCCGCAAAATCACTGCGGCCTTTTTTATCCACAGTTACCCGCAATCAACATCAGAAAATTACCGGCAATTACAGTCAGCGCTACGCGCAATACAGTCCTGACTTACGTCAGAAAGAATAATCAAAATAATAAATAAGGTTTTCATGCAGGCATCTGGCGAGGATAAATTTAATGCCTTCACTTGCAGTGGCCGCAGGCGTCCGCGCCGCTCAGAACCTGAAGTAGCTCCCGCCTGCCGGCGGCGGGCGATGTACATTAGTTACATCATCCATTTATGCTTCCATTTAACCCCCATCCGAGCCGAACCTGAACCCCCGCGCCCCTCTCCGGCAAAACCCCGGCGCCGGACCTGAAGCCCGGTTGCCCCCACTGACCAGCCCCGGCCGCCCGACCCGAAGGGTCGGTACTGCAGTGGCTGATTAATGGGTGCTGTAACTAATTGCTTGGGTGTCGCTGTGGGTGGTGCCGCGGGGGCTTTCTTTCGTCTGCGACCGTCTGGCTTCTGTGTGCCTGACAGGCCGCTGCGTCAACGGCGGTCGGGCAGGGCGTGGTGGGGCCGGGGATATACGCGTCGAAGAGCTGCGACTTTGCGTTACATTAGAAAGAAAGGTTGAAATAACCTGTGGCAATGAGATAGCTCATCAAGCGAAGCCCTCCTCTGTTTGTCCGGTAACCTTTGAGTCTTAATTAACACATGCACGTCGCTAAAATCAGGACACAGGTCACCGCTCCAGTTTCAACGTCATCTGGGCGCAGATTTTCAGCAGTGCCGACGGCAGGTACAAAATTATAAAACGTGTGCGGTTTACAACTATGAGGGGAGAGTTTTGAATATGACATCATGCGTGGTCTTCATCCTGAAGTATTAGAGCGAGATATCAGCCAACCCTTAGCAGGAATAAGTGAACTCTCCGTGTGGGCTCGTAAATCCATTTCAGGCAGGAAAATCGGAAAATTGCCTTGTGGTGCTGAGGTTTCGCTTGGCGAGAATACAACCGGGCTTTGAGCGAAGCGGTTATATATTTCAATTAGTTACATAGTATTAATCTCGTCCGACTGTTCCATGAGCTGTTCTACACTTATACCTTCAGTCACACAGCCTGATTGAAAAAACAGCATCAATTAGAGGGTGGCGACAGCAACGAGTCACGCAATCGCAGCCATCAAAACTGATCGTGCATGAGAGGAGAACACCATGAAAGCAGTTGTCTATAACGGGCCTTTTGACGTTTCAGTAAAAGAGGTTCCGGACCCCAAAATAGTGCGCCCAACCGATGTGCTTGTCCGTATTACCACCACCAATATCTGCGGTTCCGACCTGCATATGTATGAAGGGCGAACCAGTTTCGAACAGGGCCGCATCTTCGGCCATGAGAATCTGGGACAGGTGATTGAGATCGGCAGCGGTGTTGAGCGGATTAAAGTCGGTGATTACGTCTGCTTGCCCTTTAACGTCGGCTGCGGATTCTGTGAAAATTGCGAGAAAGGGTTAACCGGCTACTGCCTGACGGCAAACCCGGGTGCGGCCGGAGCCGCCTATGGTTTTGCTGAGATGGGGCAGTGGGACGGCGGACAGGCAGAATTACTTCGCGTTCCCTTTGCTGACTTTAACTGTCTGGTGCTGCCTCCGGATGCAGTTGAGAAGGAAGAAGACTACGTTATGCTTTCCGACATCTTCCCGACCGGCTGGCATGCCACTGAGCTGGCAGGATTACGCCCGGGAGAGAGTGTTGCTATTTACGGCGCTGGCCCGGTCGGCTTAATGGCTGCGCACTCGGCCATGATTAAAGGCGCATCACAGGTGTTTGTTGTCGATACCCATCCCGACAGACTGGCATTAGCCGAACAAATTGGCGCTGTGGCGATCAATGGCGTGGGTGATGATGCGGTAAATAAAATTCTCGAATTAACCGATGGGCGCGGCACGGATTGCGGCTGCGAATGCGTAGGTTATCAATGCTGCAATAAGCATGGCCACGAGGATAACTCCGCCACCTTGAATAGCCTTGTCGCGTCAACCAAAGCCACGGGCGGCATTGGTGCGGTAGGTGTTTTTGTTCCTCAGGATCCTGGGGGGGCGACCGATCTGGCTAAAGAAGGTAAAGTGCCTTTTGATTTTGGTACTTTCTGGTTCAAAGGTCAGTCAATTAAGACCGGTCAGTGTAACGTAAAAGCCTACAACCGCCAGCTCGCAAGGCTTATCCATCAAGGGAGAGCCAATCCGGCGCAGATCATCTCACATCGTCTCGCGCTGTCAGAAGCCCCTGAGGGATATAAGCATTTTGACGATCGTGATAATGGCTGGACAAAAGTCATTCTGAAACCCTGAATTATGAACCAACAGAATAAAAGCCATATTCAGGCCGTGGTGATAGTGAGAATAAAAACCGTCTGTCTGTGGCTTAATGTTTTACATCGCATATTATGGAAAAAAGGAGAAGTGAAAGAGTTAAAGTGTCTCGCAAATCAAGCTTCAAGGACTTTATTTAAAAAAAATTACGTTAAGCGAAACATGATAGTAGTAATGGCCTTTAAGTTCTTTCCCTGCAAATTTTGAGTCACATTCCAGACTTCTAAGCACGGCCAACATACAAGGGTGGGGTTGGATTTGCAGTATATGAAGGCGGAGGGCGGCTGCGCCGCGCTACCGGCGCCGTTCAGCTACCGGGTGATATGTAGGACTGGCTGGCGCCTTCATGCCGCTGCGCGGCATAGGGAGGGCAATCGGGTAAAAACATAATCGCGTCTGAATGCTGGCAAATTGCGAGGCGGTATCCGGTTTCGCTGGAGGCGTAAACCAGTCCGGCCTGGTCACAATCACCGGCTGATCAGGCTGGCTGACGAAGTTAGGCGACATGATCTGCACGCCGAATTCACTGAACACATCCTGTATATAGCCATGAAGAATACTCCTTACCCCGGCCAGTGATTCACCTGCCTGAAGCCGGACCTGCAGTTCGTATGCCACATACCAGTCCTGCAGCGCCAGCTGACGTACCAGCGGAGCAATGCTGTGGTTAATCCCCGGAGTGCGACTGGCGGCCAGCTCCAGCATCGCTTCAACCTGCCGCCAGAACCGTAACCTCGTAGTTCTCGCGGGTCAGAATTTTCGTTGCCAGCATGCCAACCTCGCTGACGACGCCCTCATGATCGGCAATCCTGATCACTTCGCCTTTGCGCAGCGCGCGGGAATAGGTCAGCACCAGGCCGCTCATGGCATGGTTCATCACGCCTGCCGCTCCGGGCGTCAGCATCAGTCCGAAGAAAACGCTTATTCCTTTGAAGGCGAGCGAGTCAGCGCCGGGCAAAAACGGATAAGCCGCCGACAAGGCGAATAACCATATGACGACGCTGATGAGTTTACGGATAACGCCGACCTATCTTACCGTTCGCTCCTGGCGCTTGTGTCTGTCCGCTCAGTGCCAGAAGCGGACATTGGTGCTTAAGTAATCCTAAATTTGCATTTAAAATTAAAAGCGTGAAACATTGAAAAGGTTATTACCTAATTCCAAAATTGCATAATCAGTTATCTCATCCATGTTTAATATGTAACCTTAGCTGAGGAGATATTATGTTAGACGAATATAAAAAATGCATCGAATCCTGTTACCTATGCGCAACTGCATGTGATAACTGTGCGGCTTCGTGTCTCGAAGAAGAGAATCTTGAGATGATGCGCGAGTGCATAAAACTGGATATGCAATGTGCAAATATCTGCCGTCTTGCAGCTCAATTCATGACACTAAATAGCGATTCAGCCCAAGCGCTCTGCCGTCTTTGCGCTGACGTTTGTCAGAAGTGCGGCGATGAGTGTGGAAAGCATGAACATGACCATTGCCAGGAGTGCTCCAGAGCTTGTCATCACTGCGCCGAACAATGCAGAAAGATGGCCGCCTGAGAATAAATTCAAATTACTAAACCCGCTTCGGCGGGTTTTTTAATCCCAGTGATAAGCCGTAGGTGGGTGAGACAGGTGAGTTTAAAGGGGCGGGCGGGAAATGGATCTACTCGAAAGGGCTGGCCTTAATGACAAATTCTGGCACAGATTATTTGAATGACTCAATGTCCGCTTTTCGCTCTTAGCGGACTATAGGCCAGCTGCAGAGCTGTTTGCCATCAGACCCAGCCGGGACCCTCTGGCGACGACGCTTGTGACGTCTGGCGGAGCTTACTGATTCTGCCGGTAGTGCATCAGGGTTGATGACCTGGCCCTACCGGGGAGCTGGAGAACACCAGCAGGATGGTTATGCTTTTAATCATCAGAGGAAGAAAACCGGTGGAGCTGCTGTCACACAGCAGCATTAAGTGAAGAAAGCAGACCGTGAGACAGCGCGTTGGAGAGAGGAAGCGCAGGCGAAGGGAAATAACCGGTACGTCAGTCCCACCTTTCCAGGGAACACCGTAAACGACCAGACTTACGGGTGCAGTTAAAGTGTGAAATCGACGTGCTCGCCGCCGGGCATATTAACACCGATAGTTAGCTGGCCGCCGAGCGCTTCAACATATCGTTTGAGCGTCGCGATTTTCAGATCCTCGCCTCGCCCTTCGATAGCCGCCACAGAAGGTTGCGCGATCCCCATAGCTTCTGCCTGCTGCTTCTGCGTTTTAGCCAGCGCCTCGCGAAGTTTATACAGCTGAGAATCAAGCCGCATTTCTGCAACTTTATCATTCACCTGAGTCAGTTCCTCGGGTGTCAAATCAGCCATCAGATCATCCAGCGTTTTCATTTTCCACTCCGTTTCAGTTGGTCCAGGTGTCGGTGATACTCGCGTTCAGCCGTTTTAATCATGGTCTTGTAAAAACGCTTTTCATCAGCGCCTTCTTTGTTACCCGCGCAAAGGATGATGGCTTTGCGAAGAGGATCGAACACAAAAAATCCTCTTACAGGTCGGCCGTTGCTCTGTACTCTGAGCTCTTTCATATTGGGGATTTTCGAGCCGTACAGCGTATCGACATGCGGCCGCCCGAGGTGTGGACCTTCCTGCTTCAGAAGGTTCAGTGCGGCAATAAAGTCCAGCTGCATTGCTCTGTCCTGCTCTTTCAGCCATTCAGCGAACAAATCCGTGGTTTCAACAATCCACACAGGCCCACCTTTATAAATTACAATCTATATAGAATATATATTAGAGTCTATATTTTCAACGCTGTTCTGTATCAGTTTGAGCATGTGATGGTGGGCTTTGCTGCTGGCGGGTTCTGTTACAAATTCTGGACAGACCGGAGCCGCCTCGCTACTCGGGCCTTTTGTGTAAAACCTGCGGCGTCATTACCGGCCCAGCCCTCAGCGGCTGAATCTTTCTATGGTCTGAACGCGCTGCTGCTGGCCCGCTGCAAGGGTTGATCTAAAGTGCGCCATCGGAGCCGGCAAAACTGGAAAATTGGGAGCCTTAGAATTTTGATGCTAATGTCCGCTTTGTACCAGAAGCGGACGTTGCAAAGTCCATAACGGTTCATTGAATGACAGGGGATAAAGCAGGACAAAGCTTACATACGTCCTGTTCTGAGCGCATTTAACCAGTCGGGACGGTTATTCGCGCTCGCAACTAAAGCGGCTGATTCCCAGTCATACTCAACCGCTCTGAGTTCTGCATTCCATAACCCGTTATGTTGCTCCACTATTGCATAGCGGGCATGGGGAGAACCACTTTCCATGACATGCGCACAGGGTGTGTCATCATCATAGGCCTGTAACCCTACGCTGCCAGGGTTGACAATCAGTCGGCCGTCAGCCAGCCGCATTTTTCGGGGGATGTGCGTATGGCCGCACAGGATGAGCGATTCGCTTCTGCTTGCAATAAGCGCTAAAACGCGCGCTTCAGACGACGGCCGCACACCTGAAGCAGTGACTTCTTCGAGAAGATAAACAAGGTCGTCACCCGGGACGCCGTGCACCATCAGTATGTCCTCACTAAAAGTTAACTCTGCCGGCAGGTTTTTAAGCCATCTCCAGTGCGCAGCCTGAAGGCTTTTGAACGCATGCCTGTCAGACAAGCTCATATCTGAAAAATCCAGTTCGAGGAGTTGTCGTTCGTGATTACCTCTTACAGTTGGAATGTCAAGAGGCATCAGCCTGTCAGCGGTTTCCGCAGGGAACAGCCCTCCCGAAACAATATCGCCCAGGTTCACAATCTGATCGACTCCCTGAGACTGAATGTCCGCCAGCACAGCATCCAGCGCCGGAAGATTCCCGTGAATATCTGATATCACTGCCAGTTTCATACTGTTTTCCCGGTTATGTTTAATCTCACAGATTCCCTCACCTGAGCGGCCTGCAAAATGGATAAAGACACTGTCTGCGATTAACCTGTCCGAAGAATAACGCGGCGTCTGTCCTGATGCACAGTTCAGAAGTATGGGCAGTCAGCTGAAAGGTTGTATGACGGCTTTGCAGATTATTTCCCAGTATATGAAGCGCTTATCACGCTTGCACTTCTCATGTCGGCTAACAAAGGCGGTGTAAGCCCAGGTCTACCTTGTCAGGGCTGGCACAGCAGCTCTGAGCCAGAAACAGACGTTGAAAAATCCATAATGTTTCATGCTGCTTCCCCCTGTTTTGTCTTTACTCACCCGACTTATCATTCGGGCATTCTGTAAGCTGACAAGAGATCCCCGCATTATATTCATTACGGGGAACAGGCATGAGGGTAACCCTTATCTCTGCCCGGTATGATTCACCGGGACTTACTGGCCAGTTCGATGCAAAGCGCGCCGATCTGCTGCACAGCCTTCAGAAGTTCAGGTGTGGGTTCATTTGCGCAATTCAGTCGAAGAAAATTATGTAAGTCGCTCCCACCAGGAGAAAACAAAGCGCCTGGACTTACGCCAATGCCCAGCGCCAGCGCGCGGCGATGCACCTCCAGGGTATCTATCGGGTGCGGGAGTTCTACCCATAGCAGAAAACCCGCTGCTGGCATGGCAGCATGCGTTCCCGGCGGGAAACTCGACCTGACCTGTTCCAGGACAGCCCGCATCCCCTTTTCAATCCGTAACTTCAGATGTCGCAGGTGACGCTCGTAGTGACCACTTGCCAGAATCTCACCCGCTGCTGCTTCAAGCTGCGGCGCGCCCGCCCAGTCGCCAGCCATGCGAGCCTGCAAAACCTGATTATGATAGCGGCCAGCCGCAACCCATCCGATTCGCCAGCCCGGAGCCAGCGTTTTGGACAGGGAACTGCAGTAAATAACATTCCCGCTCTGGTCGAATGCCTTACATGCCGGAGGACGTTGCTCCTCACCAGCCAGGTCACCATACACATCGTCTTCGATGAGAGGTATGCCCGCTTGTTCAAGCAAAGCAACAAGCTTGCGCTTGCGTGTGACAGACATGCTGGCCCCAAGCGGGTTCTGCACCGTAGGTGAAGCCAGCACAGCAGCAGGCCGGTGAATGCAGACAGCTTCGGCAAGCGGTGCCAGCATTAAGCCCTCAACAGGATCGGTAGGAATTTGCAATGCTTTCAGACCTAAATCCTCCAGAAGCAGAAGCGTTCCAAAGTAAGCAGGCTGCTCAATCGCCACCGCATCACCTGGCTGGCATACTGCCCGCAGAGCCAGGCGCAGAGCCTGGGTTGCGCCTGCAGTAATGATGAGATCATCTGCATTAAAACGGGCGCC
Source organism: Enterobacter sp. BRE11 (assembly GCF_031844285.1). Lineage (NCBI taxonomy): Bacteria > Pseudomonadati > Pseudomonadota > Gammaproteobacteria > Enterobacterales > Enterobacteriaceae > Enterobacter > Enterobacter sp. BRE11. The sequence continues at coordinate 29,928 of NZ_JAUZUX010000017.1, read as the reverse complement.
CCACAGCGCTGCGCGTGTAGCAATCTTACTGCGTAGTTCTGCTCTCCCGGGCGGCAGGCTGTAGCTCTGCCCGCCTGCTTTAAGACGGCGACCTGCAGCCTGCAGCGCCCGCTGCAGAGTAACAGCAGGCAGCCAGTCTGCATCAGGCAGCGCTGCGCCAAGTGGCACCAGACGAGTCTCTGCGTTGCTGAACAGTGAACGCGCTATGGCTGACATGGTGACGGGCACAGGACCACGCAAGGTATGAAGAAGCTGTATGTCCCGGGAATCCTTTATCTGACGCACAAAGTAGCCCGAGCGCGGTCGCGCTGTAATCAGGCCCTCTGCCTCAAGACAACGGAGTGCCTCCAGTGCTGTCGGAAGGCTGACCTGCTCGCGTTCAGCCAGCTTACGTGTGGAAATCATCCTGTCGCCGGGCCGCAGGACTCCTGACGCAAGGGTGAGCCGTAGCATCTCAGCAATGCGGCGATAATGAGGTAGCGACGTGAGCGGAGCAGACATTGCAATCTGTATAGTCGGTTTTTTGATAAATCTGACTATACAGACGATGAAGCACCGCATCTATAGTGTCGAATATGATTCAGACAAGGAGGGACTATGCTTAGCAAGAACTTTGATCTTTCTACCTATTTCCGTCGTATTAACTATACCGGAGCAGCGACCGCTGATACTGCCACTCTGCATGCTATGATGCGCCATCAGCTCTTCTCGATACCCTTTGAGAATCTGGATGTGCAGGCAGGTAAAATCGTCTCGCTGTTACCTGAAGATATTGCTGACAAGTTGCTGCAACAAGGCCGGGGCGGCTACTGCTATGAAGTCAATGGATTGTTTGCCATGGCGCTGGAAGCATCAAACATCCCGTATCGTTTCGTTGCAGCGCGACCCATGTTCTATCCGGCCAGGCGCCCCAAAACCCATATGGCGTTAATTGCTGAAGTTGATGGTCGACAGTGGCTTTGCGACCTCGGTTTTGGCAGTTATGGCATCCGCGCACCCGTGGCCCTGGACATTCTTGATACTGAAATCAAACAAGATTTCGATACCTTTCGACTTACTCGTGACAAGCATGATAACTATCTGCTGCAGGCGAAGGCAGAGGGTGAATGGTGCAACCAGTACAGCTTTGACCTCTCACCCTGTGAGTGGACAGATTTTGTTCCGGCGAACTACCTCAACTCTACTCACCCTGACGCCATCTTTGTGCAGAAACTGCTGGTTATACAGCACCGGCCTGAAGGACGCCTGATTTTGCTGGGCGATATGCTGAAATGGGTTTCAGCGGATGGAGTAGAAAAGCAGCAGCTGAAGCAAAGCGAGATCTTTTCTGTGCTGAAAAACCGCTTTGCTTTGCAAATGCCGGAATAAACCAGAGGCCATCTTATTTTTATAACACTTCCTGCTTCCGTAGTTTGAAAACACAAAGGGCCGCGTGGATACGCAGCCCTCTGGCCGGCTCCCTGCTCAGAACAGACCGCAGTCTCGCTTAATCCGCCAAAAGTTCGAAATGTTTAAAGGGAGGCAACGGCGTCAGTTTCGTTTGCTGCAATGGCGATATGGTATCCATTACCACTCCTGCCAATACGTGCGAAGCCGTCCGGGCCTAAGTGCATGCCAGCCACCAGCGTTTTTTCTCTGAAGACGTGTCCCAGCAATGCTTTCCGCGTTTCCCTGGCTTGCACAGGATTTGTGTCAAAGGTAATGGAAACATCCGGATGTGCGGATTGAATATGGGGAAAGTGAACGATATCGCCCCAGATTATTAAACGGCTGTCACCGGAATCAATACGAAAACCGGTATGCCCGGGCGTATGGCCGGGCAGCCACACAGGCGAAATGCCTTCCACAATTTCTTCATGGCTCAGGAAGTGCAGATTATGCGCATAAGCCTCTAACGTCCGGCGAGCCAGTATAAAATTGCGCTGAACGCGTTCACTGGCTCTTTCTTTTTCTTCCTCGTTCCACCAGTAACCTGCTTCAAGAGGATGCAGATGAAGTTCAGCATTTTTGTAGACAGGTAATCCTTTATCATCCAGCAGGCCGCCAATGTGATCAGGATGAGCGTGCGTCAATAAAACGGTATCGATATCGTCAGGGCTGACTCCGGCGGCCCTGAGGCTTGATTTAAGCATGCCACCCGCATTATTGCTGCCTCCTGTACCGGCATCGACAAGGATGGTTCTTCCCCTGCCGCGAATGAGGTAACAATTAATGTGAATATCGCCAGGTTCAGTGATACCTGTACTGAGCTGAATATTTTCGGCATCCGCCGTTTTGATGTCTGACAACAGCGCCAGGCTGGCTGACATCACTCCATCACTGAGAGCAGTCACCAGAAAATCACCGATCTGACGCGACTTCAGCGTCAGCTGCTTCCTCATCTCGCCCTCCGCAACGGCCTTATGAAGCTGCGGCGTGACAGGTTCATAAAGGCGAGCATCAGGAACAGACTGAGACAGTCGTACCGCAGCGTCGCGATCAAGCACACAGGCAAAGCGCCGTTGCTGAACGTCGGCCTGTCCTGTCGCATTCATCACCGTTGCCGGGCATCCTGTTTCCTTCCTGATGAAGTCAATTGGCTGCGTGCTCAGCAGCAAAACCTGCCCGTCTGATACTGCCGGAGCCAGTCCTTCACATTCATACAGGCTGCGCTGCCAGTCAGTGACAGAGGCCTGCCAGTGAGAAAAATTACCGCCGCCTTTCAGACGGTATTCTTCGCCATTAAGTACCCGGGCATCTGCAATGGTATGAATGGCGAGGTAAGCAGGACAGCCAGTACCGAGTGCGCGAAAGCGCTGAGAAGTGATGAATCCGGTTACAGAGATGAGCGCTGGCAATTTTTCCAGACTGTAAAACGTATTCCAGTCCTTCTCGCTGGCGGGGTCGGCATATGAGCATTCTACGGTATACAACACGGGCTATCCTCGGCATCAACAAACAGCAGGACTTGCATGACCTGCTTAATGAATTTTCATCATGCTAAAGGCGTTTTATTACTCTTTATATCGATACTTTCTCACCATGCGTTTACATTCAGTCACTGAATGAATTTTAGCTAAAAGGGGAGGGAATAAATTTATGCGCAGAAAAATCCCGAGTAGCACTTCTCTACAGGCATTCGAAGCTGCGGCCCGGCATAACAATTTTGCGCGTGCGGCGGAAGAACTGTCGCTAACGGAAGGGGCCATCAGTCGCCAGATCGCACGTCTTGAATCGCAGCTGAACTGCAGGCTGTTCGACAGAACGGGAAGTCGTGTAAAGCTCAACCCTGCCGGAGCGCGTTATGCACACCATGTCCGCGAAACGCTGGAAAGGATTGAACGAGACACTCAGTACATAATGGGAATGCCTGCGGGCAGTACCAGTCTGGACATTGCCGTATTACCTACATTTTCCACACGCTGGCTCATTCCCCGTCTGAGTCGCTTTAAGGCAATGCATCCGGGAATAACGTTGAATATCGCAGCCAAAACAGACCCTTTCATTCTTACCGAAAGCGGCTTCGACGCCGTCGTTCATTTTGAGCATTCTTCATGGACCGGTATGCGGACACGCTTCCTGTTACAGGGAAAGCTGGTGCCGGTATGCCATCCCGGGCTGCTGACGGGTAAAGATATTAACGTTCAGCTGAACGAACTGCCGCGAATCCACCGTCGGCAAAATCCGGATGCCTGGCATCACTATGCTAATGAACACGATATAAAGCTGGATAATCCGGCGCAGGGTTCCCGATATGACCTTCATGAAATGGCAATAGCCGCAGCGCTGGCAGGGCAAGGCGTAGCATTAGTACCGCACATGTATGTTGAAAATGAACTCCACAGCAGAGTACTTGTAGCACCATGGCCCGAATCGAACAGCCTGAGCAAACGTTTCTGTCTGGTTAAACCGGTGGAAACAGGACTGAATGAAGCGGCCCTGCAGGCTTTTGAAAGCTGGATGCTGGCTGAAGCCACCAGCAGGAATCTCACTACATGAGAGTAACGTCCGCTTTGTGCCAGAAGCGGACTTTTCCCACATCTGCATGCACTAATCCCTGGAGAACAGATTTTACTGCGTGGCCATGAAGACGCGCCGAAATCATCAGGCGCGTTTTTTCACAATATGGACAGGGAAAGGTGCCGAAAACGGCCCGCTCGCATCAGAAGCGCGCTGAGGGCCTCTTAGGGGATGCGCCCAAGAACTCTTATCTTAAATCCGGGTGCTTGGCCGGTTCACCCGGGGTTGCCGCGTTCGGTGCAGAATTGACGCCTGTTCTGTTGCCTTCCAGGACTGCCGCCTGAACGCTTCTGATGGCGTCGCGTATTACAGTCTCTCGCCACGTTTCGTCTGCAGCGAGCAGAAAAAGCGCAGCTTCAGGAGCAACCGGGCGTTAGTACAGGTGCGCGCTCATCGAGTAGCGCAATCACGGCCTCACCCATTACTGTGTCAGACAGCCTTTTTTCTTCGTTTCTGTACATGCGTGAACTGCTTGCTGTGAAAGCTCTGCCCGTACGGCAGGCGAAGCCTACAGAATACGTGAAAACTGCCGCTCTGGCAGGGAAGGAACTTAAATAGTTTTACGTTGCCCTATTAGAGACAGAGATATTCCTCTGTAACGAATTTTCCCCGCCCTGAGCGGGTTTTTTTTGCCTTAAAAACGTCAAAAAACGATCGGTGCGGCAGTCTGAACGCTGCGCACGCCTGATCAGGCGCAGAGGGAAAAGGTTAAGGCTATGCTTTATCTGGCTTTACTTAACTCAAACCGGAGGCGTTATGGCGGGACGTAGAGGCGGTGCCGGCAATTTTGCGGAAAATCCAGAGCGGGCTGCAGAAGCCGGCCAAAAAGGTGGCCGCATAAGCGGCGGGAACTTCAAGAATAACCCAGAGCGAGCCCGTGAAGCGGGCAGAAAGGGAGGGCAGATCAGCCGGAGAGGTGCTCCTGAGCGCAAGGTTTCCTGAAATGAGTTGCTGAAGACCCGCCCTGGCGGGTCTTTTCATGCCCTGCGTAAAAGGGTTGTTATGTTTAATGTGGCAGAGCTTCCCTGTCACTGTCATTTTGACGTTCGCTTTTCGCTCACAGGCGACAACCCTACACATCCCCTGGCTTAATGAAAATATTTCCCCGAAGCGTTACTTATTCAAAAATGCCTCAACCGCGCTGGAGAACCGTTCTGGCTGATCGAGCATGATAAAGTGAAAACTGTTATCAATACGCGTGAAATGAATATCCGGTGCAGAGACATAAGCTTGACGGTACATTGCATCCACGCCGGCGGCAGACACCCCGAACAGGGTATCCCAGGCGTAGACGAGCTCAATCGGCGCTTTAATGCGAAAAAGCTCCGGACGCAAGTCGGTAATCATCAATTCATACACCGCATCGGCAACGGTTTTGCGATCGGAATTGATCCCCGCAGCGACCAGAACAGGCCTCACCGTCTCGGTTTTTGCTAAGCGAGCTACGGATACCTTCTGAGACGCCATCCTTTGCTCTGGCGACTGCGCGAGTAGCCAGTCTCGCGTAGCGGTGGCCTGACTCACAGCCTTTTCACTGGTCGCCGCAGGGTCAATCATTAACGTATAGAACGGCAAGGCATCGACAATCATCAGGCGACCAACCTGGTCGGGATGGCGGGCACCCAGCATCAGGGCAATTTCCCCGCCGAGAGAGTGGCCAATAATCGCCGGTGCGTTGATTTGCTGGGTGCGGATGTATTCTGCGATGGCGTCAACTGCCGGAGCAATAACCTTTCCATCTGGGTTAGAAATGGCTGGCGTGCTGGCAAAGCCCGCCAGTTCTACCAGATGAATGCGGTGGCGCTTACGTAAATCTGCTGCTAAACCGGCCCAGACGTCGCGTGACGAGGCCAGTCCTGGAATCAATATCACATCCGATCCTGAGCCTTGCGTCTGTACAGAGATACGCTGCGAGTCTGGTTGTTCTGAAACTATAGCCGGTGACTGAGCTGTGGACGCCGAAACGCAGAGTGACGTCAGTAAAAGCGTTGATACGAATGTGGTACAGATATTTACGGTATGCTTCATACTTCCTTGTTTACGCTAAGCGGTATGAGAGTAACAAGCACCGCGCTCGGCCGCGAGTCGCGAATGCATTGGCGTAATGGCCAGTCTTTGATAGTAAGGTCCGCTTTTCGCTCATAGCGGAAGATGTTTTGCGCCTGTCTCTGTTATCAAACGCTGGACTGAACAGCCATAAGCGTCCTTTTTCGTATCCATCCACTGCCCGCCCGTATTGCCAGCCAGTAAGCGGTCATTTTCAGCTGTGTAGCTCGATCCGGACAGTAAATGAACGTTTCAGTTCGCAACTCATGTTGCCCTTCTTTGATTTCCGTTAGCCGATAGCGCAGTAAAAGCTTTGCGCTGCCTGGAGTGACAGGCGCCAGATAAGCGTCAGTATCCGGCACGTTTTCCAGGCCGAAATCTGGACGCCAGAATTGTCCGCGCAAGCCATAGCAGAGCTCGGATGCTGACTTTTCCAGGAGAGTAAAACTGTTCAGGCCAAAGTTTTTAACCGACTGGGATGGTCTATTACGCCGAAATTTTTGCGGAATTTGTCGCACAGACATTAATAGTCGGATGACGGCGTCCTGCTGAATATCGAATCCTGCCACTAATGGCAGAATTTTTTCAGGCGAATACGTTTTGATGACGGCCTGATGTTTTTCATAAAACTGAAACTGTGGCAAAAAAATAGGGATATTCTGCCATTGAGTAAGTGCTCTGCTTGTAACGAATCCGGGGTTCAGCATGTGACCTCCTTGTTATTATTTCAGCTTAGTCAGAGTAACAGATGCCTTTTCACAAACAAGAACCTGCAGAAGATCTTGTGATTTTTAGAAGCGTTTACGCCAGTAATGCCTGATGCCAGCTATAGAGAAAAAAGCCCTGCACGTATCTTCTGCATGTGGTTGGAACATAATGTCCGCTAATCGCTCATAGCGGACTTTAAGCGTTAGCAGGGATTTCCCTGACCATTTGCCATCAGGGTGTTGATGGGGACAAACCCCGGCAGGTAGCCGTAACTCAGCTAAGAGAGAAAGTGGAAAGACGGCAAGGATGCATGCAAAGCCAGGAATCTTTTGACTGCTTAATCAGTCATTTGTTGCTGAAGGCAGGACGATAAATTTTTATCATACCCCTGAAAAAAACGGCCCTCCCAGGGCCGAAATTTGGTGGTAGAGTCTATTTTGTTTTTGTACTGTCTTCACATTTTGGTACTCATTTTCTTTGCCACAAGCACAGGCGGCTAAAAAATAAATTTATTTACGCTTAGCTCACATACCGGTTAAACAGCCGCCATTTCTTTAGTTTGTGCATATACAGTTAAAGCCCCCCCGGCAGAAAACCTGAGGTCACTATGTCTAAACGTCCCGATCCTGATTATGTAGAACCGGTGCCTGATGATGCTGAAAGCCCGGCTTATCGTGATGAAGACGATGAGGAAGAAGAACAAGACGAAACAGAGGACAAAAATCCTTTCCATGAAGATGTCGATTTCCCGAATCCAGCGAAAGATATCTAAGACCGCCTCCGGGCGGTTTTTTACTGACGTCTGTAATGCCTCTGTGAGGCCAGGGTAATTCCTTGCGTTGAAATAAATCCGCAGCAACAGACGGGAAACATAAACACAAAATCATCAGGCAGTATGGAAGCTGCCGACAGCCGTTTTACATATTTCTATTCGAAGATTAAATAAAAAGGCTGTTGTGCCAGTTAAACGGCGCGGCTTATCGCCGCTCCGGTCCCCGGTGGCCACAACTTTTCGTGACCAGCCCGCTGCAGGGGGTGACCTTGCCGTTGTCATCAGACCTCAGCTGGCAGGCTCCGAACGCCACGCTAACCGGCTCTGCCGGTTAGTGCACCAGAGCTGACGAACGGGCAGCGGCGGGAAGCCGGAGGGGGCCATCGTGCTGTTCATGCTTTCAACCTTTCAACCTTTAAAGAAAGGGAAATCAAGAAGCAGCTGCAGCCCAACAGGAAGCAGAAAGAAGGCAGGGAGACAGCGTCCATGAGAGAGAAAGCGAAGGCGAAGCGGTCGACCGGTGCGTCAGCACCGGCTTTCCCCGGCCCGCAAGGCCGCCAGGCTTTTAGCTGCAGAGGAGAAGCCGACACATAATCTCCTGCAAAGAATATGCGCTCTGTATGGTAGCTTCCTAGACTGAAGAACTTTCGCAACCGGCCAAAGGGTTGGTGAAAGATACAGTCAGATATCAGAGCGGTACGGGCGGGTGAGAATACAGTTGATTGCAGGGTGTCAGCCTTGCGCTTATTTAACAGAAACTACGTTGCGTGTATTTCAAGTGTAGTGGCTAAATTCAGATGGGCGTGCGGACATTGAAAGCAGCCACAACATTCTTTGCTAATGATTCACGCATCTTTATTCTTGTTTTTTCATTTATAACATTTTTCCATCTAAATATTTTTGATACTTTTTCTGGAAGCGGAAGGCTGGAATTGAATGAAGCACCGTTGACTTTAATAAACATAAAAGAATAATCGCAAAAATCAACAAAACAACACAAGTAAAACCCATGTATATTAAAAAGAACAAGGGCCCTGATTTTAGGTGCTGGAGAATTATGTTGACGTAATTATTTATCGACCAAACCACAAAAACCAAGGCTAATGTAGTTAAGAAGCTTAATAAGATTACAGATATAACCGCAAAGCGATGTCGTTTTACAGTGCCATCATCTTCACATTTAAACAATCCTGCCATTTGTAAAAAGGAACTAAGGTCTGAGTTTGCAAGAGAAATATTTTTGTCTTCGATATAGTTGAACAGTTTCTGCATAAATGAATAGCTGTAACGAACATTATAGCTTTCAAGCTCGTTTCTTATCTCAATCTTATCATCATAATTAATGGAAGCGTTTCTTACGCGAATTAACTGTATGAAATCACGCCTTTTCTTGAAGCTTAGTTTAGAGAACGTCTGTTCAGATGAAAAAACTTTCATCCCAGAAAAGATTTTATTCAAAGCCAGCAAAATTAGTGTTGGTATTACAGCTTTTAGGATGTCATTCATTAGGTTCATTCCTTTTACCCTCTAAAGCGTCTTTACCCTAGTGATTGATGTGGTTCGATCGGGCCATGAAATGAAACCTGTTCGGTGAGAACCAGCGCAACCTGCTCGATAAATTGTTTCAGGCTTACACAACCCATCCCACCTAAACTCTTTCCGCCCGACATTCAAGAAGAGAGTGCAGAAACTGGCTACTTATTAAAATGTTTGTTTGAATAAGTAGTTTTACCAGAACCAATCAGGCAGGAGATAGTCCGGTCAGATTTCAGCCTGTAGCCAGGCGGCTCACCCCATCAGACTCAGGGCCAACATGACTGACTCTGTCAACAGCAGCGTCATTCCGTGCAAATTGTCGCTTTACTCTACAGAAACTCTAGACGTGTTCGCTCTGGTTGCTATTAACAGCAGCTCCTCACTGAACCCGGCACAGTCCTACCTGATTGGTCTGTCGTCTGCGCCAGCTTGCAGACGATGAAGTCATTTCTGAACATCATTGCGGGCATGCCCGGCTTTACCTCTCAGCACAGCTGCGCCAGGGACAGCCTGCGCAGTCACTATATTCGCGGCCTGCTGGAAATGCTACAGGCCAACGGCAGGGCACTAACCACCATCAATACCGAGCTGCTTTTGCTGTCTACTCACCCGTAGCCGTGACGAAATATTACTGCTATTCTGACCATCATTGTCGTTGAGAACGTCACTGAAATATTTAAAGCTGTTCGTATAAGCTGCAATGCCTTCACGATGTTTTCATTTACCCTCTCGCCTGCCAGAATGCCTGCTGCAACGACAGCGTTTCCTCTTCAACCTCCTGAACCGGCCCGATCAGCACAATATCTTTCTGCCCGTGCGCAAATACCGACGAGGCTGGCAGACTCATGGTGGGATTTTCATGATGGTTGCCGGTGCACGCCAGCAGGCGCGCTTCGCTCATGCCATACACCACCCGGCCGATATTCGCCCAGTAGATTGTGCCGGCGCACATGCAGCACGGCTCGACGGCGGTATAGAGCGTACAGTCCCAAAGATAGTCAGGGGTAAAATTACTCGCGGCTATTCGAGCGAGGGTTGACTCGGCATGATTAACGGTATCGATATTACACTGCGTCAACAGGACAGTCTCATTATCAGGCGCCACCAGCACCGCGCCGAACGGGTGATTGCCCAGGGCGATAGCGCGCCTTGCAACTTCGTTAGACAGCCGCAAAAATTTAATATCGGCGGCGTTATGCATTTTCATCCTCTTTTTTAGTATTCAGTAAGCTGTTCAGCACTACGGCAGTAAAACCGCCCATAAAAATACCGCTGTCGAAAATTAGCCTTAACGATGAGGGCAGCGATGTAAATAACGCCGGAAACGCCATGGGAATGACGCCAACGCTTATCGAGACGGCAACAATGAGCATATTGTTGTCATTTTTAAAACTGACCTCTTTCAGCTGCTGAATGCCGGCGGCCAGCGTCATGCCGAACATCAACACGCCAACGCCGCCCAGCACCGGACGCGGGATCGCCGATACCAGCGCGCCCAGCTTAGGAAACAGGCCGAGTAACACCAGTATCAACCCGGCAGCAGCCAGCACCGACCGGCTGGTGATACGCGTCAGCATAATCAGCCCGGCATTTTGCGAAAAAGCGTTGTAAGGAAAACTATTGAGACAGCCGCCGACCATAGTGGAGAGACCGTCGGCGCGGATCGTATCGGCAAGACGCTGCGGGGTCGTCGGGCGTCCCATTAGCTTGTCTATCAGCAGGACGTTGCCGGTTGTCTCTGTCATCACGATGATCATCGCCAGGCAGGAGACCAAAACAGGCACGGGGGAAAACGCCGGCAGGCCAAAAGAGAAGGGCATGCTGATGCCGAGCCATGCAGCGTGACCCACCGCGGAGAAATCGGTCAGGCCTGCGAACCAGGCGATAAGGGTCCCCGCCAGCATGCCTGCCAGGATGCTGAAGTTGCGGATGATGCCTTGCGTTTTGCAGTAAAAAAACAGCGTGATCGCCAGGGTGGCCAGACCCAGCAGCAGGCTGGACGGGCTGGCAAAGTCGGGCGCATCGGGGTTGCCGCCGCCGATCCAGATTGCCGCGGCGGGCATCAGAGAGATGCCGATAATGGTAATCACGCATCCCGTCACTACCGGCGGAAAAAAGCGGATCAAACGGCTAAAAAGCGGCGCGACCACCACGGTGAACAGGCCGCAGGCAATCGCGGAGCCGAATACCGTGGTGATGCCATACTGCTGACCAATCCTCGCCATCGGCGCCAGAACGATAAAGGAGCAGCCCTGGATTAACGGCATCCGTCCGCCAAAACGCCCGACGCCCACCGACTGCAGCAGCGTGGCGAGTCCGGAGGTCAGCAGGCAGGCGTTCACCAGCGTCACCGTCTCCGCCCCGGTCAGGCCCATCACCGACGCGAGGATCAGCGGCACCGTCACCGTCCCCGCGTACATCACCAGAACATGCTGTAAGCCCAGCGAAGCGATGCGCCTGGCGCTGAGCGAGCCTTCAGGTTTTTTTTCAGCTATTACCGTTTCCATAAACACCTCTCGTCGCACTGATAAAGCGCAGGAAGCCCACTCTATAAGTAAAAAAGTGATACAAGTAAGCGAGCTGTTTTCAGGAAAATTGAAAGCCGGGGGGCGTTTTGAAATATTCATTGGAACAACTTATGGTGTTTGAGCAGGTAGCCAAATCGGGATCTTTCTCCTCGGCCGCGCGTCAGCTGAAAAAATCCCAGTCCTCTGTGAACATGGCGATGAGCAACCTGGAGCTTGAGCTCGACCTCTGCTTGTTTGAACGCACGCCGCGACAGGTGCGGCTAACGCCGGAAGGCGAAGTGCTGCGCGAGTATGTCAAAACCATTCTGGAACGATGTCAGGCTTTCGATCAGCGCGTAACGGCATTCAACCAGCAGATTGAGAGCCATGTCAGCCTCGCCATCGAGCTTCCCTATGTCACGATTGCGCCCGTGCTATATGAATTCTCTATGACCTTTCCTGAGGTCGATATCCATATCAAAGAGCCTTTTCGCGGCGATGTGGAGGCGATGGTGAAAAATGGCGAAGTCGATCTGGGCATCGCGCTCTCTCACCCCGTTGAGAGCGAGAAAATTCAGTTTAGGCAGCTGGGGAAAGTGGTCATGGTGCATGTCGTCAGCGCCGCGCATCCGCTGGCGCAGCGCATCCCCGTCTCCTTTGCCGATTTGCACAGCTGGCGGCACATCACCTTTGGTTCCCAGGAGACAAGGATCGCCACCACCGAATACTTAGGCAGTCCCATGCTCTGGCGGGTGGAAAGCTACAGCGCGATGCTGGAGGCGGCGCTGGCCGGTCTCGGATGGGCGTCGCTTCCTCGCGAGTTCGTCGATCGCGAATTGCGCGCAGGGACCTTGATCGAGCTACGGCAGCAGGAGTACCCCCATACCGACTGGATCGTCGGCATTGATCTGCTCTGGTTTAAACAGGCGCCCGCCGGCAAAGCGCAACGCTGGCTGCGCGACCGTCTGGTGAAACATAAAATTTTTGAGCAGGACAGGGCGGGGAACCGAACCACGCTATAACGGTTAAAAATAGTTATCCAGACGTAAACGCCCAGGTTTTTTTCACCGAAATCATTTGGCCTGCTCGCTTTTTTACCAGACAATCTGCCGCCTTGTTATGTGTCTGGTCTGGCGCGGATGTCCGGTCTCCTTCGCTCTGTTCAGTCTGGCCAGACAAAGAGTGATCAATCCTGTTGCGCCGGCATCTGAACAACCAGTAATTCAAAGTGTAAAAATGACTATTCAAGCAAGTACGGAAAACGCAGTAGCAAACAGACCATCCTGGTCGCTGAAAGATACCATCTGGATGATGGGGGTATATGGCACCACGGTGGGCGCCGGCACGCTATTTTTGCCGGTGGAGGTGGGAACGCGCGGGCCGCTGGTGTTTTTTATGATGCTGCTGCTGGGCCTGCCGCTGTCGCTGATACCGCACGTGCTGATCTGCCGCATCTTCATGCGCGACCATCAGGCGGAAAACGCCGCTCTTCCGCTCTTCGGTAAATTCTTCGGCCCAAAAGGGCGTCAGGGCATTAAGATCTTTTTCTGCGTTGCCCATTTTCCCGTCACGCTGGTGTACGTCGTCTCGCTGGTCAATGCGTTAGACAACTATGTTACCGCCCACCTGCATGTCGCCGCGCTGAACCGCGCCGTGCTGGCTTTTATCGCGGTGTCGTTACTCTATCTGGTGTTAAGCAAAGGCCGCGACCGCGTGGTCACCACCATGAGCACGCTGGCGATCCCCTTTGCCCTCTCTCTGCTGTTGATTGCCATGATGCAGATCCCGTCGTGGCATCTCTCCAACCTGATTCAGGCGCTGCGCGAGACCACGGCCGCACCTGCTGGCGAGTCGCTGAAGGCGCTCTGGCTGGCGCTTCCGCTTATCACCTTCTCATTCTGTTCCGCGCCGATGATGTCGCCGCTCTCCTCCTGGTACCAGGAAAAGGGGAAGGGCGGCGAGCAGAAAGCCGTACGCGTGGTCCGTCTGGCTTACTGCGCCATCTTTTTCAGCATCATCTTTTTTGTGCTGAGCTGTGTGCTGAGCATGCCGCGCGAGGTGTTTATCGCAGCCAGGACGCAGAACCTGAACGTGCTCGCGGTGATGGAAGGGAACGGTGGCGCAGGTCTGCTGTTTATCGTTGCGCCCTTTATTGCGATGGTGGCGATGACCAAATCGTTTCTGGGGGTTTGCCTGCCGGTCGCCGAAACCTTCGCTACGCTGATCGGCGACGCCGCCGGGCTGAAAGATCAATCCGGGCGCAAGCGAGCCAAAGCGGTGGCCTTTGCGCTGATGTTTGCGGTGTCGCTTGCGGTGGCCTACTGGAACCCGGACGTGATTGCGCTGATTGAAACCGTCTGCGGGCCGCTGATCGCGATCTTCCTGTTCGTGATCCCCGCCTGGCTGGTGTACACCCGAAACGAGCTGCAGACGCTGCGAGGCGGCATGTCGCTTATCGTCATCGTCGGCGGCCTGCTCACCGTGTCGGCGCTGATCTACGGCATGCTTTAACCCGCGCCCCCTGGAGAAACGGGGGGCGCGGTCGGGCGGTCAGACCTGGCCGCTCGCCTGATTCCGGCCGTTGCGCTTGGCTCTGTAAAGCGCGCGGTCGGCCTCTTTTTTCAGCTGTTCAGCCTCTGCCGGTTTGCCTTCAGAGACCAGCGAACTGTAGCCGGCGCTGATGGTCACGATACCGAGCGAGACTTCCGTACTCTCATGCGCGATGCCCATCTCCATCACGCTCCTGACGGCGCGCTCTGCCACTATCTTCGCCTCGGACTCGTCGGTGTTCGGCATAATAATCGCGAACTCTTCGCCGCCGTAGCGCGCGACCACATCGCCGTGAAAATGAACGCTCTCTTTCAGCGCGTGGGCGACATCCTGCAGACACTCGTCGCCGGCCACATGTCCGTACGTATCGTTAAAGCGTTTAAAGCAGTCGATGTCGATCATCACCAGCGCGATCGGGTCGCCGGTTTTCAGCGATTTAAGTAACCCCTGCTCAAGCAGCGCATCAAACTGCCTTCGGTTGGCCAGGCCGGTTAAGCCGTCGACCAGCGCCAGCGACTGCAGCGTGTGATTGATGTTTGTCAGCTCATCGCGCACGTAGGTTAATTCAATCTGATTTCTGACGTTGGCGCCCACCTGGCGCAGCAGCATGATGCCCATGCCGGTAATAGCGCAGAGCAGAGCCAGGTTAAGCAGCAGGTTAACCAGGTTTCCCGCCAGCCATTCCCGACGAATGCTGTCGCGGTCGTAGCCCGCCGTGACGATCAACGGATAGCGCTCCAGCCGGGTGTAGCCAAACACGCGCACCACGCCGTCCAGCGTAGAGCGCCAGGTGGCGTTGCCGCTTGAGGCGGCCTTAAGCTCCGTTTTAAACAACGGGCTGGACGCCAGCGTCCGGCCGATAAAGGCGTCAGGGAACGGGCGAATATATAAGACAGAGGAATCCGCCAGGATCAGCCCCAGGGTGTCTTTATTGCCCAGGGCGAAATAGCTGTAATACTGACGGAAATAGTCAACCCGCACGGTGGCCAGCGCGACGCCGGCAAAATGGCCCTGGCTGTCGTTCAGGCGAACGGAAACCGGGATCACCAAATCGCCGGTTGAGCGGCTGCGGATGACCCGACTGATAAGCAAATTCGTATCGTTATGGGTCCGATGCCAGATGAAATAGGCGCGATCGGCATTACTGGCGTTCGTCGGAACAAAATTGCCGGAGGAGGCGATCCAGTGCCCCTCGGTGTCGTAAATGAAGAGCCCGTGCAGCTGCGGTAGCTTAGCCTGCTGCTCTTTTAGCTGGTGCAGGAAAGCCGGCGTTGCGGCGTACTCATTGCCCCGCTGCCGGAGCTGCCGGACCGCATCCGCCAGGGTGATATCTACCTGCAGAAACGCATCTTCCGCCTGCTTCGCCAGCGAAACCGACAGGTTGCGGGCGTCGTCGTTTTTTTCGCCCACCGTCTGCTGCCATGAGTTCCATAACGACCAGGCGTTAATGGCGATAACAAAGAGGCTGGTGAGCAACAAAAACACGGCCATGCTTTTGCCGAGAGAGGTTTTTAACAGGGCGACGCCGGAAGCGCCTGATTGAGTTTTTCGCATAGTTAAGGGGGATATCAGCGCATGCGGCAAAGGTCAGTAACGCATAATACATTAATTATGCTCAGGTCATAATGGTTAGCCGCATGCATTCTGAGCGCGCGCAGGTGCATGAGTCGCCTTTCAAAAAACGAATAAGTCATTCTCGCCTATACTTCACCGCGTTTGCTGGAATGTTCAGTCGCGCTCAGGTTTGCCGTTCGCGCGGCGGCGTATTCAGGCATAACGAGACGCATGATTTTTATCATTTTATTCTTACAGGGGATTTGCTGCCATGTTGCATTCTCAACCTTCACGCGCCGGCACGCTGCTGCTCCTGCTGGCGGCCGCGATCGGCTTCGCGCTGGCGCTCTACGCCTGGCTGACGCCTCTGACTGGCGTCACCGGCACCATCGGCGCGCTCGGCGTGGCGATCGCCAGCGTAGTTCTGGCTTTGCTGACGCTGATTTTGCGCGCCGCGTCAGGGCGCGGCGCACGCATTTTCTGGGGCATCGTGACGCTGATTGTGCTGGTGGGTATCGGCTTTGCCGCCTTACTGCTCCATCAGGGGATCATTACCGCCGCCATGGTACTTGGTCTGGCTGGTCTGATCCTTCTCGGCCGCCGTCCCGCCCGTCACACCACACCTGCCAGAGCCTGAGGAATTGCCCGTGCATAGCGATAAACAAAAGCAGCTGATGAAAGTCAGCATGACGGCGCTCGCGCTGCTGATGACGCCACTCACATTACAGGCCGAGGATAAGGCCGCCGAAGCTTCTCAGGGAACGCAGGAGAAGCTTAATGTGGATGCCGCCGATCAGCAGTCGCCCGGCACCACGAACACAACTAAAGAAGCCTCTTCCGAACAGGATGGCAAAAAGGTCGCGTCCGCCGCTAATACGGCGTCGCCGCTGGTGCCGGAAAAAGCGACCTGGGACAGCTTCCACGGCCAGCTTAACGCCCAGAAGTACAGCCCTCTCAAGCAGATCACGGCCGATAACGTCAGCAAGCTGGAAAAAGTATGGGAATTTCATACCGGCGACGTCTCCGACGGCAAAGGTAAAACGCCTGCCACCGTCTGGTCGGCCACGCCGGTGTTCGCCAACGATACGATTTACATCGGCACGCCTTTTTACCGGCTGATTGCGCTCGATCCCGGCACCGGGAAAGAAAAGTGGCATTACGATACGAAAGCGCCGCGCGAAGCGCTGACTCAGCCGGTCCTGAAGAACCGCGGCGTCTCTTACTGGCAGGCGAAAAACCCGGTTGCCGGGCAGGCCTGCCAGAAGATCGTTTATATGGGCACCGTTGACGGCAAACTCTATGCGCTGGATGCAGACTCCGGCAAACCATGCGAAAAATTTGCCGATAAGGGCGTGCTGAACGTCGAGCAGTGGAACACCCTGAATGCGAAATTTCCGCTGTCGCTGCTGCAGCCGCCCACCGTGGTCGGCAACCATCTGATCGTCGGCTGGGCGGGTAAAGACTGGGCCTATGCCGAAGCGCCTCCGGGCACCGTCTTCTCCATCAATGCCGAAACCGGTCAGCGCGAGTGGACCTTTGACGCCATTCCCGCCGACATCAGAAAGCGCACCGGCACCGCCAACGTCTGGACCCATATGTCCGCCGACGAGGCTAACGGGCTAGTCTATCTGCCGGTCTCTTCGCCTTCGCCTAACTACTGGGGCGGCAATCGCGTCGACGCCATTCCGCTCGGCACCTCAACCACCGCGCTTGATGTGAACACCGGCAAAGTCGTCTGGTCGCGCCAGTGGGTGCATCATGACGTCTGGGATTACGACATCAACTCCGCGCCGACGCTGATGGACATCACGGTCAACGGCAAACCGATCCCGGCGCTTATCCAGGCCACTAAACAGGGCTTCCTGTTCGTCGTGAACCGCCTGACCGGCGAAGATGTCTGGCCGATCGAGGAGCGTCCGGTCCCGCAGGGCGACGGCTCCGTTCAGGGCGAGAAACTTTCGCCTACTCAGCCGTTCCCGACCAAACCGGCGCCTTTGCTCGATCAGTCTAAAAAACCGGAAATCTGGAAGCTGGCCGATATCGTCGGCGCCGGGCAGTGCTCGCGTCTCTGGGATAAGCTGACCTATGAAGGCATGTATACGCCGCCAACCACCAAAGGCGAGGGGGCATTAACCTATCCTGACAGCGCCGGCGGCGTGCAGTGGGGCGGTGTCGCCTTCGATCCGCAGAATCAGATTGCGGTGGTGAACACCTCGCACATCGTGCAGTACGTCAAGCTCTACAGCCGTGAAGAGTATAATAAGGCGGATAAAGACTCCGGTAATGAGAGCGGATTCGCGCCGCAGGAGGGCGCGCCTTACGGGATGCGCCTGAACGTGGCGAATAACTGGCTCGGCATGCCGTGCTGGCAGCCGCCGTTTGGCGAGATCGTGGCGCTGGATATGCACACCGGCGACGTGAAATGGCGACGTCCGGTTGGCGCGTCTCAGCAGTACGGGTTCTTTATGCCGGAAAGCTGGGGCTCGCCCACTATCGGCGGCCCGGCGGTCACCGCAGGCGGCGTCATCTTTATCGGCGCCTCGATGGACGCGAAAGTCCGCGCTTACTCGCTGGCGAGCGGAGAGGAGCTTTGGTCCGATCAGGTTGAAGCGCCAGCCGTGGCAAACCCCTCGGTGTATGAATACAAAGGACGCCAGTATGTCGCCTTTGTCGCCGGCGGCAACACCATACTGAAAGATCAGGTCGGCGACCAGGTCGTGGTCTACGCGCTGCCTAAATAACCCTGCTGGTAAGTTCTGAACGAGAGCAAAGCGATTTGCTCTCGTTCAGAACGTAAAGAAGGCAGGCGACGCGGACGTTAGTTAAACACCATACCGCCGTCGATTAATAAGGACTGCCCGGTCATATAGTCGGAGTCGGGACCCGCCAGGAAAGAGACGCAGGCGGCGACATCTTCCGGCTCGGACAGTCTCCCCAGCGTAATGCGTTTAGCAAATTCCCGCGTGCCGTATCCCGCCGGCTCTCCCGCCGCCTCCGATATCTGCTTGTCGATCGCTTCCCACATCGGCGTTTTTACAATGCCGGGACAGAACGCGTTGACCGTAATGCCCGCAGCAGCCAAATCTTTAGCCGCCGTTTGCGTCAGCCCGCGCACCGCGAACTTGCTGGAGCTATACACGGCCAGCTCTGGGTTGCCGACGTGGCCCGCCTGAGAACAGGCGTTGATAATTTTCCCGCCGTGGCTTTCCGCGGCGAACGCCTGGATCGCCGCCTGCATGCCCCAGATAACGCCCTTCACGTTGACGTTATACACCTTATCGATCACCTCTTCGGTGATATCGGCGATCGGCGTAGAGGGCGCGACGCCGGCATTGTTCACAATGACGTCGAAGCCGCCCAGCGCGCGTCTCGCCTCCTCGACCGCCGCAAAGACGCGATCGCGCCGGGCGACGTCGACCTGCAGCGCAACCGCCTTGCCGCCGGCGCGGGTAATCGTCTCCGCAACCTGCTGCGCGGTGTCGGCATTATAATCGGCGACCGCCACGGCAAAGCCGTCTTTCGCCAGGCGTAATGCGATCGCCGCGCCGATGCCCTGACCGGCGCCGGTAACAAAAGCCACTTTATTTTTCATAACGCTATCCTTTTAAGGTTAGATCAGAGCAGCTGGCTGAGATGAAGCTGTCCCATCAGCAGCGGGTTGTCGCTGTAGTCGACGGGAAGGGCAACCACAGCCGGCCCGTTCACATCCATCGCTTTGCGCAGCGTCGGCTCCAGCTCTGCCGCGCTGTTTACCGCAAACCCGGCCGCGCCGAAGGCTTCGGCATAGGCTTTAAAGTCGACCGGGCCGAAGTTGACGCCGGAGAGGCGCTGGTACTTTTTCTCCTCCTGGATGGCGACCATGTTGTAGGCGTTATCGACCCAGATAATGTGCAGAATGTTGGCCTTCAGCCTGACGGCGGTTTCCAGCTCCATGCTCGACTGCAAAAATCCGCCGTCGCCTGAGACCGACACCACTTTGCGCGACGGATCCACCAGCCAGGCGCCGATAGCCCACGGCAGCGCGACGCCCATCGTCTGCTGCCCGTTGGAAATCATGATTTGACGCGCGCGGAAGCTGTAAAGATAACGGGCGATCCAGATATGAAAGCTGCCCATGTCGACGGTCAGGCTGACGTCGTTGTTGATGATGTCCTGCATGGCGCGCACGATGCGCAGCGGATGCAGCGCGAACTGATCCAGGCTGGCGCCCTGCATCGCCAGCAGCTGCCGTTGCTGGCGGCGATCCTCCAGCACGGCGGCGGCCGCCTCGCTGAGCTGCAGCGGCGAGGCGATGCGCGCGGCGATTTTACGCACGGTCTGGGCGATATCACCCACCAGCTCGGCGTCAGGCAGGTAGAGATTGTCAGCCTCCGCCGGCAGCACATCGATATGCACCAGCATCGCTTTTCCGCTGTTCCACATCGCGGGCTCATACTCAACCGGGCTGTAGCCGATGGTGATGATCAAATCGGCCTGCTGCAGCAGACGATCGCCCGCCTGGTTGTTAAACAGGCCGATACGTCCGGCAAAGCGCGAAAAGTGCTCCTGACGCACCGCGCCGGCCGCCTGATAGGTGCTGGTGACGGGAATGCGGCTTTTGCTCAGCAGCTCGTGGATCGCCTCGCTGTTCTCTGGCTGGCTCGCCATCAGGCCCAGCAGGATCACCGGATTTTTGGCCCGGGCGATTTCGCGGCTGACCGCCTCGACCAGCGAATCGGGCGCGGCGCCCAGCGTGACGCGTCCCTTGTGCTGCAGCGGCGTGCCTGACACCGGCTGGTCGACGATATCCTGCGGCAGGCTGATAAAGGCGCCGCCGCCGCGGCCGTTCTCAGCATGGCGAAAAGCGTTGGACACGCATTCGGCCAGCGCAGAGGCGTCGGTAACCTCGACGGCGAATTTCGTCACCGGACGAAACATCGACACGGTATCCATGCTCTGATGAACCTGCTTGGCGCTGTCGGAACGCTTCACCGCGCCGCCAATCGCCACCACCGGATCGCCTTCGCTGGTGGCGGTGGCCATGCCGGTCACGAGGTTCGAGCAGCCCGGCCCCGAGGTGACCAGCGCCACGCCGGCGCTGCCGGTCAGCCTGCCGACCGCGGCCGCCATAAAGGCGGCGTTCGCCTCATGCCTCACCGGGATTAGCTGAATAGGGGAATCCACCAGCGAATCGAATACCTTGTCGATTTTGGCGCCGGGAATGCCGAACACATGGTTGACGCCCTGCGCTTCAAGCTGCGCCACCACGAGATCGGCGCCGCTGTTCCAGAGCACGTTGGTTTTTAGCGTTTTCATCATCACCTCAGTTGTTAGCTTTCGACAGCCCGAATGGCTTCATCCAGATCCTGCGGGTTCAGATCCGCCTGCAGAAAATCGCGGTCCTGCGGCAGATCGATCACCAGCTGGCTGATGGCGCCGAACGTCAGCTCTCCTCCTTCCAGCACATAATCGAGGATGTGGCCGCCGCCCTGGCGATCGCCGGTAATAAAGTGTTCGTGGTAGCCTGCGACGTTGATGCCCTGCATATACTGCGGCGTGCGGAAGCCAATCAGTTCGCCCTCCGCCTCGCGAAAGTCGAAGGTGGGCTGATTGCCGAGCACTTCAGGCATGGTGCGATAGGGGCGACACTGGCAGGGCACGGTGCGCGTCTGTACGGCATGAAAGCGGCCACTGATGCGCAGCGCGCAGAACTGGTTATCTGAGGTGATTTTGCTGTCGATAACGCGGTGCACATCGTCACGCGTGGCGGTTTCAGCGAAGCGGTGCTGGTATTCAGGTTTGAAAAATGTCATCACCGCAAAAGGCGTTTTCTGATCGGGCCTGGCAGGACGGGCGCTGCCGTCGGAGCGGAGCTGATACACCTCGCTGTCAAAAGCGATCAGCTCGCCGTCGAGCTGATTAAAAGTGCCCAGACCAAAATCGCCTTTGCGCAGCAGATCCGCAACCGTGGTCGATCCGTCGTAAACCCCGTTAAGAAGCGCGCTCATCAGCGAGGTCTGATAGATAACTTTTTCTGGTGATTTTTCCGCAAGTTTGCCAAGGGTTTCCTTGAACTGATCCTCACATGAACAATCAGATACAATATTACACATATGGTGCCTCACAAACCCATAGTTAAGCCGTGTTAATATCATGTTGGGCCAGTTGGCTCGCAGAATCCAATAGCGAAACCTGTTAACTTTGAGACGTTTTTGATATGGAACTTCGGCATCTACGTTATTTCGTTGCTGTGGCCGAGACGCTGCACTTTACCCGCGCAGCGGAAATGCTGGGCATTTCTCAGCCGCCGCTAAGTCAGCAAATCCAGCGTCTGGAACATGAGATTGGCACGCCGTTGCTGAAGCGCTTAACGCGTGGGGTCGAGCTGACCGAGGCGGGCAGCGCGTTTCTGCCTGATGCGATACAGATTGTGCAACAGGCCGATAATGCGCTGGAGAAGGCGCGCGGCGTGGCGCGAGGCATCAGCGGGCAGATGTCGCTGGGCTTCGCCAGTTCGGTGGCGTTTGGTCAGCCGGTATTCGATTTGATCCGGCGTTTCAAGGCGCGCTATCCCGCCATCACCCTGACCACGCGGGAGGAGAACATGGCGCTGCTGATGCAGGATTTACAGGAAGGACTGCTCGACGCGGCGTTTATTCGCCTGCCCTGCGAAAGCAGCAAAGCCTTTAATCTGAAGGTGATCGCCACCGAGAGAATGCTCGTCGCCTTGCCCGCTGGCCACGCGCTTGGCCATCAGCGAAGCGTGGCGCTGTCGCAGCTGGCGGACGAAACGCTGATTATCTTCCCGCGCGACGTCTCCCCGAGCCTGTATGAACTTATCGTCAGCACCTGTCTGCGCGCGGGCTTTTCCACGGCGCGATTTCAGCAGGCGCCGCAGATCGCCTCCTCTCTCGGCATGGTGGGCGCCAACTGCGGCATCGCGCTGGTGCCGGCCTCTATGTGCTGCGTCAATAACCCGCAGATTGTGTTTTGCGAGATCGAGAACAACACGCTTTATACGGATATCGCCTTTGCCTGGCGACGCAGCAGCACGGCCAGAACGGTATCGCACCTGCTCAGGCTGATTAACGACGCTGAGCAGGCCGCGTCGGGCGAGCCCTCTCCACCCGACGGCGAGTGATCTTCAGCCCGCCAGCGCCGCCGCAAAGTCGCGGTACGAATACAGCGGACGGCCCAGCAGCGCCACCAGCCGCTCGCGATCGCCAGTCTGCGGGATCATGCCGTCGCTAACGTAGCGCTCGGCCATCAGACGCATTTCATAGGCCATCCATTTCGGCATAAATCCCGCCATGTTCGCTTCAAACGCGGCAGGATCGTCGCCGCCGTAGTTAACCGGTCGCCCGAGCGTCTCAGCCCATACCGCAGCGGCCTGAGGTCCGGTAAGGGTATCGGGTCCGACAATATTGATGGTTTCGACCGGCAGTTTGCCGGGAGCCCGGTCGCGTCGTATCAGTTCGATAGCGGCCACCTCGGCAATATCGCGCACATCGACCATCGCCAGCCCGACGTTTCCGATCGGCATCGGATAAACGCCGTGGTTGAAGATGACCTCTTTAACCATCGCGTCGTTATCGATGTAATAGGTCGGCCGCAGGATGGTGGCGCTAAAATTCATCGCCGCGAGCATCTGCTCCGCGCCGTACTTAACGGCAAAGTGGGGAACGTTCACCGCTTTATCCGCCTCGAACACCGAAAGATAGACGATCCGTTCAACGCCGCATTCGCGGGCGACGTTCAGGGTAATGATGGCCTGCGTAAACTCATCGGCCGTGACGGCGTTCAGCAGGAAAAGCGTGCTAACGCCCGAGAAGGCGGCGCGCAGGGCGTCGAGATCGAGCAGCTCGCCTTTAACCGCCTCGACGCCTGGCCCAAAGCCGGCAGCGTCAGGGTTACGCGTCAGTATGCGAACAGCAGCGCCGCGGCTGATAAGCTGGGCGACGACATGGCGGCCGACACGGCCGGTGGCGCCGGTAACAAGAATAGTCATGATGTTTACTCCGTGATGTCAGGTGGGTGTAAACAGAGATTAGGGTGTTTTGTTTAATGGCGGAAGACGCTATTCTCGAGACTCTTTGTTCCATAAATGAGACAGCGTATGGATCTTAACGCCTTAACAGATTTTCACCTTATCGCCGCCTCGGGCGGGTTCGGCGCCGCCAGCCGCGCCAGCGGGCGTTCAAAGGCAACACTGTCGCGGCGGCTGGCCGATCTTGAAGAAACGCTTGGCGTCCGCCTTATTGAGCGCGGTAACCGTCGGCTTGAAATTACCGAGGCAGGTAAACTTCTGCTGGCCAGAACGGCCGGGGCCATGCGCGAAATCAGCGAAGCTGTCGTTATGACGCAGGAGGGCGCGACCCGTCCCAGAGGATGCCTGCGTATTGCAGCACCGCTGCTGTTTTCACAGGTGGCGCTGGGCCAGCTCACAGCCCGATTCCGCACGCGTTATCCCGACGTCCGGATTGAGTCCGTGGCAGAGGACAGGCTCAGCAATCTGGTTGAGGAGCATTTCGACGTGGCAATTCGCATTAATCCCCCACCGGACAGCGCGCTGGTGGGCAGATGCTTTGCCAGAGACAAGCTCATGCTGGTCGCCGCTCCCGGGTTTGAGATGCCGCTCAGCGACGGCGGCCGCCCGCTCCCGGTTGCTGCGGTCGTGATGCCCACGCACAGGGAAGGCGAAATCTGGTCGCTGGATAACGGGCGACGCTGCCTGGTCCCGCAGCCGGTGGCGCAGTTCTCTTCCCTGCTGGCCGTGCGTGACGCCGTAACTGCGGGCGCCGGCGCGGCGATGCTGCCCCAGTCGATTGTCAGTAATCTGCTGGAAAAAGGCGCGCTGATCGCATGGGGAGAGGCTAACGAGACGACAGAGCTGTGGGTGCTGCACACCTCTCGCCGCCTGCAGAGCCCAAAAGTCAGCGCCTTCGTGGCATTCATCTGCGAGCAATATCCCGGCGGCTGGTTTACAGCCTGAACCCGCGGGTTTAACCGGCGGGTTCAGGTGCATGCCGTTATTGTGCGCTGCCCGACTCCAGCGCACGCTGCAGCCGTTGCGCCGTGTTTTGCTCGCCCCGGCTCTCAAACAGCGGCACCAGTTCGGCCAGCTGCGCATCCGTCAGCCCTACGTTCCGGCTGATATTCAGGTGCGCTTTTAGCTGGGACTCCACGCCGGTCATGGCTGCCAGCGCGCCTACGGTCGCCAGCTCCCGGCGTTTCCAGTCGAGGTTGTCGCGGCTGAAAATATCGCCGAAAAGATGAACCTTCAGATAGCTATCGATGGCTGGCGCGAAATCGAAAAGCGCGCCTTTGACCGGGCCGCCAGCGAGCGTGGTTTGGTTCTGCGTGCCGACCGCCAGCATCTCTTCAGGCTTCGGCAGCGGCCCTGGCGGGTTGCCCTCTGCATCGTTTTTACCCTGCTCACGACGCGCCTCAACGACTTTCATCAGCTCAGCCAGCGCATTCAGGCTACGGGGAAAACCGGCATAGGCGTAAAGCTGGACCAGGATCTCACGACAGTCGCTGATGGTGAGACCGGCATCCAGCCCCTGGTGCAGCGCAGCGTTCAGTGCGGGTATGTCGCCCGTCGCAGCGCTGGCGGCAATCGCCGCCGTCTGCTTCTGCGGCGCGGTAAGAGGATGTTGCTGCTGGGTCAGCATGGTTCTGTTCCTTATCGAAGTGGGACGGGAAGCTTCTTCGGCAGCGCCGCTGGAGCAAAACAGCGCGACGCAGAGCGCCAGCAGGCTCCCCATGCGCCGCCGAATCGTTATGCCGTCAAGATTTATCACGAGACGCATACTGCTCGTCGCTGACGTGCTCCATCCAGTCAACCGCTATGCCTTCCTGCGCCTCGGCAATGGCGATATGCGACATGCTGTTCTGCGGCGCAGCGCCATGCCAGTGCTTCACGCCCGCCGGGATCCAGACGATATCGCCAGGCCTGATCTCGCGCGCCGGACCGTCCCATTCCTGAACAAAGCCGAGCCCTGAGATGACAATAAGCGTCTGGCCGAGGGGATGGGTATGCCACGCCGTACGGGCGGAAGGCTCAAACGTCACGGTCGCGCCGCCCACGCGCGCCGGATCGCCTCCCTGAAACGGCGAGTCAATGCGCACCGTTCCGGTGAAATAGTCTGGCGATCCCGGTACCGAGGGTTTTTCTCCACTTTGCATGATGGTAATCACAGGTGTCTTCTCCTTTGAGTAAGCAGCTGAACAGGCCAGTGCGAGGGACATCGCAGCAGCGGCAAGGGTCTTCATATGGCTCCAGTTCTCAGTACAGGGAGCAACGTCAGGCGCCAGCCCCGCTGGTGGATAGTCAGTTCAGTGTAGGCTCCGTAAGATTGTTTGATAAGATGGTCAAATGTGAATGCGTATGTGCAGAATATTCAACAATGGTCCCTGAAAATCTCAACGACCTGCGCGTCTTTCTTCATGTGGCGCGTGAGAAAAACTTCACCCGAGCGGCCGCGCAGCTCGGCATGTCGCGCTCTGGATTGAGCCATGCGATTACGGCGCTGGAGGCGCGCCTTGGCGTCAGACTGCTGACGCGCACCACGCGCAGCGTCTCCCTTACCGAAGCTGGCGCGCGGCTCTATAACATGCTGCTGCCGATGCTGCGCGAACTCGACAGCGAACTTGCCTCGCTTCGCGCGCTGGGTAAAAAACCGGCGGGCACCGTGCGCATAACCGCGCACGATCACGCCATCGAGTCCGTGCTCTGGCCGCGACTGCGGCCGCTGCTGAAGCGCTATCCCGAGATGCAGATCGAATTAAGCGTGGACTATGCGCTGACCGATATCGTGGCGCAGCAGTTTGATGCCGGGGTGCGGGTCGGCAACGTGGTCGATAAGGATATGATCGCCGTCAGGATCGGTCCTGACTTTTATATGGCGGTAGTCGCCTCGCCAGATTATCTGCAGGATAAAACGGTGCCGGAAACGCCAGCTGAGCTGACGACGCATCAGTGCATCAATCTGCGGCTGCCGACACGCGGCGGGATCTACGCCTGGGATTTTGAAAAAGCGGGCAAAGCGTTATCGGTGCGGGTGCAGGGACAAACCGTTTTTAACACGACCGGGTTGATGCTGCAGGCGGCGCTGGATGGGCTGGGGCTCGCTTATGTTCCGCTGGATCTGGCGCAGCACTATATCGAAAGGGGAAAATTAGTGCCGGTTCTGCAGGCGTGGTGGCCGCTTTTTCCGGGATACCATCTTTACTACGCCAGCCGCCGTCAAATGATGCCTGCGCTGACTGAAGTGATTAACGCGCTGCGCTACAGGGAAACCTGACGTTAATAAAGCGTGCGAATAAGCGAATTTAGCTGAACCATCATGGAAAAAAACGGTCAAAGGCTGTTGGCTGCACACCTCCAGGCATGACATTAACGCATGGCTAAACAACAGGGGGATAACCTGATGTATTTGCGTGTTAATTCAGCGCTAAAATCGCCCTGTTTCCTGCATTACTGTACCGTTCAGCGCATCTTTTCCCGGAGTTTCACACAGGCTGTCCACTTTTTCTGTGGATAACTTAGCGGCTTACTCTTCACTGTTTTCCATCAGATCAACCATTGCGCCTTTGTGCGCTTCCACATAGCGGATATAGCGCATCAGGGTTTCCGGTTTTTTCCAGGTCCCTTCCTGCATGATTTGCGGAACAGAATAGCCTTTGCGCGCCAGATCCTGCGCGGCGCCCACGCGCGCGCTGTGGCCGCTCCAGCGGCGATAGCGATTTTTGTTCGGCTTCATGGTCGTGGTATGCCCGGCAGCCTCCCACGCACGGGTGAAAATACTCTTCAGCGCGGGCGTGCTCATGGGTTCGTCGGTCACGATCATCACTTTGCCTGAGCGGTGCACCGGCGCAAAGAGATAGGCATCGGGTTCATTAATCAGTCCCGATGCCATAATCCACTTTGTCAGCACCGCTGACGACTTCGACCCCAGCGCTTTCACCAGGCTGCCGGTGTCCAGAATGGTTTTGGTCCAGGAACCTTCCAGGATGATGCGGCCATCTTCGGCGCGAATTACGTCGCCAACGCGAAAGCGCGCCACTTCACTGATACGCATTAACGTACTGTACGCCACATGGAGAAAGGCGAGATCGCGCAGGTGACGCAGGCTCGCATTTTCTGCCCATGCAGCTTCCACCTTTTGCAGATCGCTTAGCCGGAAAGGAACCGCCTGGCCGGTGCGCTCGCCGGAGACCACCGCCACGCGATTGATCTTTTTTACCGCACGCGAGACCAGCGGCGAGGTCGATGGCGGCACCAGCCCGGCGTTACGGTGTAACATCGTGATCAACGACTGATGCGTGCCGATAGTCGATGACGCGCGCCCGATAGACTGCAAATAGCTCAGGTAGTCGCGCAGATCTTCAGGCGACATAGGAAGCAGCACGCGATTGTTGGCCAATGCCCAGCGGTGACAGACGCGCATTACGCTCATCAGCTGTCGCCAGGTATTGGGCGCAAACGCATCTTTATCCTGTACGAACTCGCGCAGGCGTTGCGCAAGGTCGTCATCCGACTGAGAAAGCGGGAGCAGGGCGTGTGAGGTAATTAATCCATCCATATCTGTTCAATTTGTCCGCAATTCAGCTGGGGATCGCGCTACGTGAATTCTGAAAAAAAAGCAGGGGTAAACTGCTGCAGATTTTGCGTAGCGTTGTCATTTTAAGGCACATTGGTTGCCTGTTTTAATGTCCGGACATCGTTTTCAAGAGAAAGACGGAGGGCAAATAGCGCTTTCGCTCAGGATCCAGACCGGATCCGCATGATAGCGGGTTTAGGAAGGGATGTCGCTGGGTTTGTATAAGTCTTGTTATATGAAGTTAGAAATTTAGCTCACCCATGATGGATAGTGAGCAGGAGGCACAGGCAGAATCAATATTTAAATATGCTGACAGTTTCAAATAAAAAACAATTCAATTAGAGGCCTAAAATTGCAGATTCAATAACAAATACTGAACCTGCAACTCACCGGCTTTGAATCAGGCTTTGGCTAAAAATCGCGCCCGCCAGGGCTTAAGTACCCATATGGCAAGTAAAGCACAGGCAATGTCCAGAGTAATGGCGCTGCCAAATACTATGCTCCAGTTATGCGTATGCTGATAAAGCAATGCCGCTACGGGACCACCGAATATAGAACCAATACCCTGAGAAATATAAAGCCAACCGTAATTCTCCGTAGCGAAGCGAGTGCCAAAGGTGTCCGTTAAGGTTGCCGGGAATAAAGAAAATATCTCTCCCCAGCCAAAGAAAACTACGCCGGAAAGTAAAACAAATAACACAGGATCACTTTTACATAACAGCCACAACGTCATAGCAATGCCTTCAAGACCAAAAGCAAAAAACATCATTTTTTCACGACCAATACGATCGGAAATGTAACCACAAAAGGGTCGTGTAAGGCCATTCATCAAGCGGTCTATGGTCATGGCCAAGGGTAAAGCCGCCATCCCCAAAATTGTTATTGAAGTGATGCCAAAGTCTTCAGAAAATATAGCCATCTGTGACGTAACCATAAGTCCTGATGTAGACATCATGGTCATCATGATAAACATCAGCCAGAATATGGGCTGCCGTAGCATTTCTTTTGAGCTGAAACTTTTGGGAGCGTCAGCTGATCGCTGCCCTGCGCGCGATTCAATACTATCTTTTGGCATCCTTAGCCCCTGGCTGGCAATAAATCCAACGGATGCCATCATAATGCCAAACTGCCAAAACGTCTTTTCCAGTCCTGCTGTAGCGAGCGAGGCGGTGACAGGAAAGGTTGTTAAAATGGCCCCCATTCCATAACCTGCTGCCACCATGCCCGTTGCAAATCCTCTTTTTTCAGGGAACCAGCGAACCATTAATCCGACCACACCGATATAAACGATGCCCGTGCCAAGACCACCAATTACTCCATAATAAAGGTAGAGTTCAAAAAGCGAGTCAAGCCGTGAGACGAGCATCCAGCTAATACCGGCCATCAGCGTCCCGATGGTGATAAGCACGCGCGGGCCAAAACGGTCAATTAATTTTCCCTGAAGCGGGGAGAAAAACGTCTGAAGGATGATTAAAAGTGAAAAGGTGATCTGAATTTCTGCCAGTGGCGCGTGTAATTTTTCCATCAAAGGTCGGGTAAAAAGCGCCCAGACATATTGCGGGCTGGAGATTGAAATCATGCACACCAACCCCAAAAAGAGTTGCGCCCATTTCTTTCTGTAGTGGGAAACCTCTACCTCTGATAATACTGAACTTGACATCATCACACTCCG